>QGUY01000280.1 GCA_003242315.1 Bacteroidota bacterium | reverse complement strand
GTTTCTTTCCAAACGCTTTGCGTTCCTTTGCATATGCGAGGGCGAGTTCATATGCGCCTGACGCTATACCCAACGCTTGCGCCGCAATACCGATGCGTCCGCCGTTGAGCGTCTTCATCGCGAACGTAAAACCAAACCCCTCTTCACCAATGCGGTTTTCCTTCGGCACCTTGACGTCGGTAAACATCAATGAATGCGTATCGGATCCGCGTATGCCCATCTTATCTTCTTTCTTGCCAACAACGAATCCGGGCATACCTTTTTCCACGATTAAGGCATTGATGCCTTTGTGTCGCTTTTCCGGATCCGTCTGGGCTATGACAATGTAGACGCTTGCAGTGCTTCCATTGGTGATCCAGTTCTTTGTTCCGTTCAGCAGGTAGTGATCGCCCTTGTCGATCGCAAGCGTGTGAAGGCTGGTGGCGTCGGATCCTGCCTCGGGCTCAGAAAGACAAAACGCGCCAATGATTTCGCCTGTGGCCAGACGCTTAAGGTATTTTGATTTCTGTTCCTCTGTACCAAAAGTTTCAAGACCCCAGCATACCAGCGAATTGTTGACAGACATACACACCGAAGCTGACGCGTCGACCTTTGAAATCTCCTCCATCGCCAGCACATAGGAGATGGTATCCATTCCTCCTCCGCCATACTTCGGGTCGACCATCATTCCCATAAAGCCGAGCTCACCCATCTTTCGGATTTGCTCTGCCGGAAATTTCTGGTGGGTGTCCCGTTCGATAACGCCGGGCAAAAGTTCATTCTGTGCAAAGTCTCGTGCTGCCTGTTGCACGGCTAGCTGTTCTTCGCTGAGTTGAAAATTCATTGGAGGACAGGCAAGTCAGGCCAAGAGTTTAGGTAACGTATGGGATATGGGCGGAGATTAATCCCTCCGCCCAAGGAACATCATAACGAAATAAAGGAGAGTCGCCAGCGCACCAATCGCTGCCACAACGTAGGTAAGTGCAGCCCACTTCAGGGCATCTTTCGCCATGTCGTGTTCCTGCCGGGTAACGATACCACGTTGCTCAACCCAGGCCAGCGCGCGTCGGCTCGCGTCAAATTCAACAGGCAGTGTCACCAGGGCGAACAACGCAAACACGCCGTAGCAGGCAATGATTATCAGCAGCGCCGTGTCTATTGAGAAAAGCCCCTTCACGGCAAACGCGCCAAACATCATCATCATAAACACGATGTTGATAATCTTGGCGCTTACTGCCTGCACAGGCACCATCGCCGATCTGAATTTCAGCATGCTGTACGACGTAGCGTGTTGTACAGCGTGACCGCATTCGTGGGCAGCCACAGCGGCGGCAGCGGCGTTACGCCCGTTATATACTTCTTCGCTCAGGTTCACCGTTCGGTTTAGCGGATTGTAGTGGTCGGTAAGCTGACCAGGTACGCTGGTCACCTTCACGTCATGAATGCCGTGGTCGGCAAGCATGAGCCTCGCGATTTCAGCACCGGTCAAATCCCGGTTCAGGTGCGTTCTCGCATACCGCTGAAACTTGCTCTTCAGCCGTGCGCTGACCACCATCCCGATCAACATGAAAACGATGGTTATCACCATCATTCCTCCCATCATCATAGGCTTCTATCGTTTATAGTCTTATTTCAGTTATACGTTGTACCAGAACAACAAGGTTTGCGCCAAAACCGGTTCACTGCCAAAAAGACATCTTTTTGGTTTCCTGGCGCTACCAAATTACGAAAAAACATCAGGTTTCAGCGGTCAGGGAATATTCGGATAGCTGCACCTGCTCCTGCGTCTGGATCTGACTCACCGCTTCCTCGTTATCACGGCAGTAGCCAGCAACGACAACGCCCCACCTACAACCATAATGAGCGTTTGCCATCCGTGAAAAACAAAGGTCAGAGCAACTGCATCCGCCAATACCAATCCGTACAGCAGCGAGAGTCCCTGAGGAACGAGCACGTGATATGATCCCGTTCCGCCGGGCAGCGGGGCGGCCATCGCAATGGAGCCGATCGCGAACAGGCTGGTGACCGCCTTGAAACCCAGGTGGGCTGTCGGTTCAAAGGCGCGGATGACAGCCCAACTCATCAGGAAATACATCACCCAGATCAAAATGGAAAACCCAATAAACCGACCTTTATTTTCGAGCGTCACAATTGACAGCAGGCCACGCTTCAAACCTGCCCAGGTCTTGCGGAAGAAATTGCGTACGCGCTGATTGCGCTTGGCGAGATACCACAGAACGCCCAGCAATGCCAGGCCGGCCACGGGCAGCACGATGGTAACGCGTTGTCCGGGAAGGGCAAACTCAAGCGTCTGTACAAACCCGACGAGTTTGTCCCACTCCAAAGCAAAGGCCAGCAGGATGAGCAGACACAGGCAAATGAGATCCACCGCTCGCTCTACGACGACCGTACCAAACGCAACGTCGACAGGTGTGCGTTCAAGCTTGTAAAGATTGTAGCAGCGGCTAACCTCACCGCCGCGCGGAATCACAAGGTTTACCAGGTATCCCACCATTAAGGACAGGAAGCTCGATGCAAGGCTTACCTTGTAGCCTGCGGGCTTCATCAGCATCTTCCAGCGCATAGCCCGTAAGATGTGGCTGGTGATGGCGAATACCGCCATGATCCCGAGCCAGACCTTATCTGCCTGTCGCCACGTGTTCAGGATGTATTCCCACCGGTTGTGACCTTCACTTACGGAAATGCGACTTAGTGCATACCATATGAGGAGTGCGGTGACGAGAAGTATGACGACGTACTGGATGAAAGCCTTGAGGCGGGGCGGCATGAAGCGGATTAGATTCAGGTCTTCACGCAAGCTTATTGTCCGGGCCGGGAAATACAACGGTAGGTTTGAATTTCTTTGCCTCCTCAAAATCCATGGAAGCGTACGAAATGATGATGATGACGTCGCCGACCTGTCCCTTGCGGGCAGCGGGTCCGTTAAGGCGTATCGTACCGGTACCGCGAGGGCCACGGATCACGTAGGTGTCCAGGCGTTCCCCGTTGTTAACGTTTACGATCTGTACTTTTTCCCCTTCGATAAGGTTAGCCGCGTCCATCAGGTCCTCATCGATGGCGATGCTTCCCACGTAGTGGAGTTCGGCCTCGGTGATCTTGACCCGATGAATTTTGGACTTCAGGACTTCAATTCTCATTGCCTAGTTTGACGACAAATCTAAAAACATGTTGTCAATCAGCCGAACTTCTCCCACATAGCCAGCTATGCAGAGAATCGGCCGTTCAGCGTCCTCAACATTTGTTATGGGATTTAAGTTTTTGCTGTCTACCATCTCCAGGTACTCCAGCCGCAGACGCGGGTCTCGGGAAAACATTTCGCGGGCGTGCTCGACAACTGTGGGAAAAGGCTTTTTCTCCTTCAGAATCGCATTTTTCGCGTAGGTAAGGACCTCGTAGAAGATGGTTGCCTGGGGCCGTTCCGAAGGTTTTAGTCGCAGATTGCGCGACGACATCGCAAGCCCGTCGGGCTCCCGGGTTGTGGGCACAATCCTTATTTCGGACGGAATTTGCAATTCTTCCACCAGGCGGGATATGATTGTAGCCTGCTGCCAGTCTTTCTGCCCGAAATAGGCGCGGTCTGGCTGCACGATATTGAGCAGTTTGGCCACCACCAGGGCGACACCGCTGAAGTGCCCCGGCCGGTAATAACCCTCCATAATATCGTCCAGTGGGCCAAAATCGAATTTTATGAGCGGCTTGTCCGGGTACATCACCTCATCGGTTGGAGAAAAAACGACGTCGCATCCAACTTTTTCCAGCAATTCGTAATCCTTCTCATGCGTGCGCGGATAGTTCAGCAGATCGCCGGGATTATTGAACTGGGTGGGATTGACGTAAATGGAACAAACTGTGATGGAATTCTCGTTTTTCGACCGGTTAAGTAGGGAAACGTGGCCTCCGTGAAGAGCGCCCATGGTAGGTACCAGGCCACAGTCTTTGCCGTCACTTCGGATTTGCCTCAGGAAGGCTCTTAATGGGGCTATTTCGTGGAAAATCTGCATTTTCCGCCATTGGCAAAGGGTCGCAAAGATATTGGTAAATCCGAAAATAAGTTGATAAAGGGGGCGAAATTTTGTAATTTTGTGGCTCTTAATTCCGTTCCAAATAAAATTCAATCACGATATGTCAAAACTCCGAATTCTTTATGTAGCCAGTGAGATCAACCCCTTCCTCCAGACATCTGAAGTGGCCGAGTTTGTTCGCAAGCTCCCTCAGGCGATGCAGGAGAAAGGGATGGAGATCAGAATTCTGGTTCCCCGGTTTGGAATCATCAATGAACGCAAGAACAGGCTGCATGAAGTAGTAAGGCTTTCCGGAATCAACATAGCGGTGGGTGATGAGGAGAAACCTTTGATTATAAAGGTGGCGTCGATTCCGAATGCAAAGCTGCAGGTGTACTTTATCGACAACGAAGACTATTTCCATCGCAAGTCGGTGTTCCACGATAAAGAGAACAACTTCTACGAAGACAACGACGAGCGCGCTATCTTCTTCTGCAAGGGCGTAATCGAAACGGTACGTAAGCTTGGCTGGGCTCCTGACATTGTTCACTGCAACGACTGGATCACCAGCTTCATTCCTTTGTATCTCAAGACGACCTACAAGAATGATCCGCTCTTCAAGAACACGAAGACGGTATTCACGATCTACAACAACACCTTCAACCACAAATTCAAGAGTGACCTGCTCGACAAGGTGAAGATGATGGATATCGAGGACAACATGCTGGGTCACCTGAAGAGTGCCGACTATGAAGGCTTCATCAAACTCGCCATGGAATTCAGCGACGCTGTCATGGTTGCTGGCGAGAACAAAAAACTCGAAGGCCTCTTCAAGAAGATCAAAGAGAAGAAAGTCGAAACCATCGATAAGGACGAGAACTACACCGAATCCTACTATAACCTCTATAATGAACTTGTGGGTTAGGAAAAAAGCAGGGTACCTGCTATTGGCGGGTACCCTGCTTTTTTTGTCTTGTGAGGAGGACATCACCCTGCTCATGTCAACATTCCCGAGCCCCCCTAACCCATCACAAAAACTACAGCCACCTTCTCCTTCAAAAAAAAAAAAAAATACTATA
>QGUY01000279.1 GCA_003242315.1 Bacteroidota bacterium | reverse complement strand
TCTGAGAGGTGTGTAAAAGACAGGTACATACGGAACGATCAGGGGCAGGAAGTGCTGTTGGATGCAACTACAATCACGGAAGCCGACTTTGCCAACATCAGCAAGGCCCTCGTGCGTTTTGGAAACGGATATGTTGAAGATGCACGTGCGCCTTACGTGCCGAACGTAAACCTGACTGCAGGAATTTCCTATTCTTTCAGAAAATTTGCCGCGGGCGTAACCGGTACGTATGTCGGCGATCAGTATGCGGAGTTCATGAATTTTGAATCAGAATCCGGCGACGGCGCAATTGGCAAGTTGAAGTCGTTCTATACGCTGGACTGCTTTGCCAATTATGACTTCCTGATCGGTGGTAAGACGAAACTGAACGTCTTTATCAACGGCAAGAATGTCACGAACGAGATATACAGGGCATCGCGTCTTAACCGCGCGGCCTCCGGCGTCTTTCCCGGTGGATTCGCACAGCTGATTATGGGCGTTAACGTGACGCTTTAGAGGCAGAGGCAGTTGCAGAGATAGTGGCAAACACCGGCCTGCAACTGCACCTGCTTCTGCATTCATTTATTAATCATCGTCCTCAACGCGTCTAACAACATATTCACATGATTCGCACTGCTACTATTCCCCATCAGTCCGATGCGCCAGATCTTTCCTGCGAAATCACCCAAACCGCCTCCAACTTCAATATTGAATTCATCGAGAAGGCGCTTGCGGTATTCTGCATCATCGACGCCAGCGGGAAGCTTGACAGCATTCAGCATGGGAAGACGATATTGAGGTTCAACGATAAATTCAAAACCCAGAGGTTCAAGTCCTGCGCGAAGTAATTCATGATTTTCACGATGTCGCCTGAAGCGATTTTCCAATCCCTCTTCCAACACCAACCGCAACGCTTCATGCATCGCTAATACAGACGACACCGGTGCCGTATGATGATACGCACGCTTTGAGCCCGACCAATAGTGCCGCACCTGCGTGAGGTCGAGGAACCAGCTTTGCACTTTCGTCTTGCGTTCGTCCAGCGCTTTGACAGCTCTGGGGCTAAACGTCACGGGTGACAGCCCCGGCGGTGCGCTCAAGCATTTTTGAGACCCTGAATACAATGCATCAATTTCCCATTCATCTACCTTCACCGGTGCGCCGCACCAGGATGTAACAGCATCTACGACGAGCAACGCACCGGCGCGATGGGTAATTTCACTGATGCGTTCAAGCGGTTGGAGTACACCCGTTGAAGTTTCAGCATGCACGATTGCGACAAGCTTGGGTCGTCTGCCGGACAACGCTTCTTCCAGCGCGGCCGGATCGATCGGCTTGCCCCACGGCGCCTCCACTCGAATTACATTCGCCCCGCATCGGCCGGCGATATCGGCCATGCGGTTTCCGAACACGCCGTGCACACAGATGACCGCTTCATCGCCAGGCTCCAGCAGATTCACCAAACACGTTTCCATGCCCGCACTTCCGGGTGCGGAGACAACAAAGGTCAGTTCATTTTTTGTTTGCAGCGTGAGTCGCACCATTTCCTTAACCTCATCCATGATGCGAAGAAACTCCGGGTCGAGGTGACCGATGAGTGGCGTGGCCATAGCCAGCAACACCTTCGGATGTGCATCACTCGGGCCGGGACCCATGAGAATTCTTTTGCTTGTGTGGAGTTCAGGAAACGTAGTCATAACTGGCCGTGGCTGTTTACCGCAATATAACAATTGAAGGAAGGGAAGCTAATCCACAATAATAACCGAGGTCTTGCCATTTATTGGGCGGCCGGAGGCGTGTGGCAAACGGATGAAATCGGTATGATTTTGGCTTTTTGGCTCAATACAGGTATTTCAATGAATAATCCCAGTACGCCGGGTTACAAGTTGCGAAGGCGTTCATTAAGCGGAAAAACTGAGAGATATGAATTTCAGGGCTTTCTTAATCATACTAATTGTTGCCATAGGCCTCCTTTGGATTCGCGCCATGGAAGCGGGACTCTATTAAGATAACACAATGCCGTTTGCCGACCGACGACACCTTCGAACCTTACTTTAGTGCGTTGGACGGCCGCCCGTCGCTGTTGCGCCCGCCGTTCGGGCGAGTTTCCCTGTAAATCGCTAGCTTTGAGGTTTCTACCAGAACTGTGGCTGGCGTACTTTCATGAGAGAGTGTATACCTGATAGCCCGGTACAACATTTTTCCCGGGTTCTGCAACTTGCCTTTTGCGTTGTCCTTCTGTGCGCCTGTAACCGTGAACCGCGCATACCGGACTGGACCATGGTCCCCTTTACGAAGGCCGACGAAGTCAATCCTATTCTTGGCCCCCTCGATACTTCGCGTTTTGTCTGCCCCGTACGCGGCAGCGTCGTCCACTGGGAGAAGAAAGATGTGTTTAATCCCGCCGCTGTCGTAAAAGACGGCAAGGTGTTTCTGCTCTATCGCGCGGAGGATACTGTGGGACGGCACGCCGGCACGTCGCGTATTGGCCTCGCCGAGAGCACGGACGGCCTGCATTTCGTCAGGCGTTCCGAACCCGTTCTCTTTCCGCGCGAGGATGCATACATAAATTATGAGTGGGAGGGTGGATGTGAAGATCCCCGCATTGTCGAAGACGGCAACGGAACGTATTACATGACGTATACCGCGTATGACGGTGAGTATGCGCGCTTGCTGATCGCCTCTTCGCAGGACCTCATCTCCTGGAAAAAACACGGCACAGTATTTCGCAATGCGCACAAGGGAAAATTCGTGAATAAGTGGACCAAGTCGGGATCGATCGTCACACGTCTGGAGAACGAAAGGCTTGTGGCTGCGCGCATTGACGGAAAGTACTGGATGTACTTCGGCGACACGCACATTTTTGCTGCAACGTCGGATAATCTGATCGACTGGACGCCACTGGTAACTGAAGATGGCAAAGATTTTCTTCCCATAATTTCCCCGCGAGAGGGAATGTTCGACAGCGACCTTGTCGAGCCCGGACCGCCCGCCATGATCACAGATAAGGGCATCCTCCTTCTTTACAATGCCCGCAATCATCCTGAGAATGGTGACCCTGAACTGCCCGCCGGAACTTATACGGCCGGTCAGGTACTTTTGGACCTCAATGACCCCACACGTGTCCTTGATCGCACAGATGAATATTTCTTCCGTCCGACACAGCCCTATGAGATCACCGGACAGGTAAATAACGTGTGCTTCCTGGAAGGGCTGGTGTTTTTCAAGGATAAGTGGTTTCTCTATTACGGTACAGCCGACTCCAAGATTGCGGTAGCCACCTATTCCGGAAGCTGAAGTATCCCGTCAATTTCAATTCCCACCTGCAAAGGTAACGTTGGTTACCATCGGTTTTCTTCGTAACATTCGCTTCAAAATTTTCGAACTATGAAGCGAATTGTACTATTGCTCTTGCTGCTTTGTCCCGTCCTTTCAGCGCTCTCCCAGGGGACCGTAAGTACATATGAAGCTACCCCCTCAGGAGAAAGCAGAGTTTACGACAGCGAGACAATGAAGAGTAAGATTCTGAACGGCGAACGTAAGTACGCCATATATCTGCCCCCGGGTTACTTTTTGTCAAAGAGAAGCTACCCGGTTCTATACCTGCTCCACGGTGGTGGCGATGATCAGACCGGTTGGGTACAATTTGGCGAGGTACAACATATTGCCGACAAGGCTATCGCGGAAGGAAAGGCAACTCCTATGATCATCGTAATGCCTGACGCCAACACAGGAGTCCGCGGATATTCAAACACACCCGATGGATCGTGGCGTTATGAAGACTTCTTTTTTGAAGAGTTCATGCCCTACATCGAAAAAGCATGGCGGATAAAACCGGAGAAGCGTTATCGCGCCGTCGCCGGACTTTCAATGGGAGGAGGAGGAAGTTTTTACTTCGCGCTGCACCGTCCCGACCTGTTCTCTGCCGCATGTCCATTGAGTGCTGCTACCGGACCACTAACGTTGGACGACACCAAGCGCTATGCGGAACGCTTCAACATGAAAGCCAACGACACTCAGTTGGAGGCCTGGTACAAACGCCACAGCGTCCTTGAATTGATCAACGCAATGCCTGACGATCAAAAGAAAGCCGTACGCTGGTATATCGACTGCGGCGACGATGACTTCCTGTACGAAGGCAATTCACTCGTTCATATTGCCATGCGTAAAAAAGAAATCCCCCACGAATTCCGCATCCGCAACGGCGGCCATACGTGGTCATATTGGCGCTCCGCCTTGCCCGACGTGCTCGCGTTTGTATCCGAGGGATTTCATCAGCCGTAGTACCCAGATGTCTCTGCCACTATATCTCCCTGTCCACTATCTTTGCGAGCACAAACGTGCATAAACGATAAAACCTTCTAAATACCTCCCCAATCTCGCCTGGCGTGCTAATGTGTACCGCCACCTTCTGCTCAGCTTGCTGCTGATGATGGCCTTGTACAGCCTGTGCAGAATTGGCTTCTACCTGTACAACACCTCCTTCTTTCCGGACATGACTACCGGAAACCTGCTGTACCTGATGCTGGGCGGACTGAAGTTCGACCTCTCGGCGATTCTGTACACGAACGCGTTATTCATCCTGCTACTCATTATTCCGTTGAACTATCGGTTCAACGCTGGCTTTAAAAAGGGATTGGGGATTTGGTTTCTCGTCACGAACGGCATTGCACTTGCAATGAACGTGGCGGACATCATCTACTATCGCTTTACGCTTCGTCGCACGACCGCTGACATTTTCAGGCAGTTTGAGCACGAAACAAATCTTGGATCATTGTTCGTCCGCTTCCTGTTCGATTACTGGTATGCCACATTGTTCTTCGTGGCGCTCGTTGTCATTATGGTAATGGCGTATAAGCGCCTTGATTACTCTGGTCCGCAGGTGCAGCGTCCGTTGTCTTACTATGGCGGTGGCGTGATTTGCATGCTGGGCATCGTCTACCTGACGATAGGAGGTATGCGCGGCGGGTTTAGAGAAAGTACACGACCTATCACGCTCAGCAATGCTGGCGAATATGTGCGTAATCCCCGCGACATCAGTATTGTCCTGAACACGCCGTTTGCATTATTCCGTACGATGGGCAAGACTAAAGTCGTGCCCGTTCCATTTTATCCTTAAAACGGGCTTTAAGA
>QGUY01000022.1 GCA_003242315.1 Bacteroidota bacterium | reverse complement strand
TGAAATAACGTTGAACTCGCCCACCACGAGACATTGACTGATACTTGTCTAAGGTTGCCATTCATCCAAAAATTTGAGTTTACATTTAACCAAATTTTCAGTCAACCTATTTCAGGCGAGGACAATTCAGGAGCCAAACCGCTGCGATTACGATACCGATTGCCGCTGCCAGGACGAGGAGATAGGCGAAACCGGTGGGCACACTAGCCTGCGTAGCCGCTGTAGCCCCCGGATCGTAGGCTGGGATGATCCATGGAATCCAATACGCCTGCATAACAGTCAGAAGGCACACGACGAACAACATCAGAAAGCTATGTTTTACTGTGAAGCGAAACAGGTCCGACTCTTTTCCCACAAGTCCGACCGCAGCAGCACCGATGGCAATCGACTGTGGTGAAATCATCTTGCCCGTAACCCCTCCTGACGCATTGGCACTAACGGTCACAACAGGATCAACACCAATTGCATCCGCGGCAGATGCCTGCAGCTTACAAAATAACGCGTTCGACGATGTGTCCGACCCGGTCAGGAAAACTCCCAGCCATCCCAGTATCGGAGAAAAGAATGGAAACATCGCTCCTGTGCCCGCCAGCGCAACAGCCATGGTGATCGACATGCCCGAGTTGTTGGCTACAAAAGCGAAGCCCACTACCGACGCAATCGTGATGATGGAGAACTTCAATTGCTTCAGCGTTTTCACGAAGATTTGTACGCCAGTCCGATAAGATATACCGATTAGCGGTATTGAGATTAATGCCGCAAACAGGACTGCCGTACCAGGCGCCGAGAGATAATTCACTTCAAAGGGCTTGATCTCAAGCAACGTACCATCCGGCTTTAGAATGGCATTGGTAAGTCCGGGAATCTCGAAGCTGAAATGTCCCACCGCATTGAGCGCAGCCTTGACCGGTGCTAGTCCCCACGCTACTATAATCATGGTCATTACGAGGAATGGAGCACAAGCTCGAATCACCGCGCCTGCTGAATGCCGTAGTTGTGTATCGATAACTTGTTCAGGTTCCTCTGTGAATCGCCAGTTCGACGACGGCTTCCAGAAGCGCAGGAGGATCATCAGGCTCACAACCGACATAATGCCGGCAAGTACATCAGGGAGCATGGGTCCAAGGTAGTTGGCAGTAAGCCACTGGAAGAATGCGAAGGATACACCTGAAACGAGGATCGCCGGCAACACTTCCATCGAACGCTTTAAACCCGACATGATGACGACGAGATAGAACGGCACCACGACTGAGAGCACAGGCAACGTGCGTCCCACCATCTGCGAAATTGCCATTTCAGGAAGATCGGATATCCTGCCCGCCATAATGATCGGCGTGCCCACCGAACCAAATGCAACTGGTGCGGTATTGGCAATTAGGCATATGCCTGCTGCGTACAGCGGGTGAAACCCCAGTCCCACAAGCATCGCTGCTGAGATGGCTACTGGCGCACCGAATCCGGCCGCTCCTTCCAGAAAAGCGCCAAATGAAAAGGCTATCAACAGCGCCTGGAGTCGACGATCCGGCGTGATCGATGCCATGAAATTACGTATGACGTCAAACTGACCGCTCTCTACAGTAAGATTGAACAGGTAAACAGCACTGATAATGATCCACGATATTGGCAGCAAGCCATAAAGCGCACCATGAAAACCCGATAGCAATGCCAATCCCACCGGCATCTTGTACACCACAACAGCGAGGACGATGGCCAACGTCAGGGTGAATACACTCGCCAGGTATGCCTTCATTTTCCTGTACAAGGCAACGAAAATGAACACAACGGGTATAGATGCAACAAGCGCGGACAGCAGAATGCTGCCGAGAGGATCAATGGTTTGGGTCCATTGCATATCGATGGATTACGATCTGGAAGTCGGTGTTGCCCTTACCACCTCAACCCAGTGTTTCGGTTTAACACCGGTAAAGTGTTCAACCTGGTGGCGGCAGCTAAATCCATTCGCAACGACGACTGTACCTTCCTTGCGTGCGCGCACAGAAGGAAAGAGGACAGCCTCTCCTATCTTTTCCGACAAAGTATAGTGCTCGCGCTCATAACCAAACGATCCTGCCATGCCGCAACAACCAGAGGGAATCTCCGTAACAGTGGCCGACGTCTTTGATAACAGAGTCTTCATCGGCAATGTACTGTACAATGCCTTTTGATGGCAATGTCCATGTACCAGGAGATGATCGGCAACGGCTTCAAGTTTTGTATCGATTCGTCCTGCCTCTAACTCCTTGGCCAGGAAAACGTCTATGGGCAACACCTTTTCCTTCAGGCTGGCAGCCAATGATGCATCCTCGACGAGGTCAGGCAAGTCATCATTTAACGCCGATGCACAGCTTGGTTCACATGCAACAACCGTGAGCCCCTGATCGAAATAGGGCTTCAATCCCAATGCAGTGCGCGTGCCGTCTTTCTTAGCTTCGCGAAGAAATCCATGTGATATTCTTGGCCGTTGACAACACCCAACATTCGCCAGTATCACTTCATAGCCACAACCTTCAAGAAGTTCAACGGCCGATATTCCAATTGAGGGTTCGTGGAAGTTCAGGTATGTATCGGCGAACAGTACTATTTTTTTTCCTGCACCGACCTTACCGCTCCTGTGTCTCTCAAACCACTGGTAGAAGGGCTCACGTGCGTATTCAGGCAGGGTTCGACGTGCATCAAATCCTGCAAGGCGCTCAACCACATAGCGGAACAGCTTTGTTCGCTGCACGGCATTCACAATGCCCGCCAATGCTCCCGAAAAGCGCGATGCCATCGTTGACGAGTCGCGTATCAGTCGGTCACGCAATGACGTACCATGCTTATCGTAATACATCTGGAGCACGTCACTCTTCATTTTAGCCACGTCGACATTGCTCGGGCATTCCGACTTGCATGCCTTACACGAGAGGCAAAGGTCGAGCACTTCGTGCAGCCGTTGGCTTGTGAGTCCGCCTCCGTTGAGTTGTCCCGACATCGCCATTCGCAACGCATTGGCCCTGCCTCTTGTAGAGTGCTCTTCGTCGCGCGTTGCGCGATAACTTGGACACATGGTTCCACCCAACGTCTTTCTGCATTCACCCACCCCGGTACACATATGGACGAGCTCGC
This sequence comes from Bacteroidota bacterium, assembly GCA_003242315.1. Lineage (GTDB taxonomy): Bacteria > Bacteroidota > Bacteroidia > Cytophagales > Cyclobacteriaceae > ZC4RG29. Next base: position 20,428 of record QGUY01000022.1, on the reverse strand, counting down.
GGAAGCTGCCCTCCTGACGATACAGGTATTGGGTTTGTACCTCGCGGTCGCGATAATGCACCCCGTATCGCAGGTTGTGATCCATGGGCGGAGAATCGACGATCTTGCCGGGGTTCATGATGTTAGCGGGATCGAACAGTCGTTTTACCTGGCGCAACGCGTTGTACAGCTGAGGCCCGAAAAATCTTTCATTGTAGGGGCTCCGCACAAGTCCGTCACCATGTTCCCCACTCCATGCACCACCGTACTTTACGACGAGCTCGAAGGTTTCATCGGTGATTTTCTTTAACCTCTCAATGTCGTCTTGCTGCCTTAGGTCCAGCATGGGCTGTACGTGGATAACTCCAACACTGGCATGCGCGTACATCGACACTTCGGTTTCATACTTCTCACAAATCTTGAGTACCTGGTCAATGTACTCAGGGAGGTATTCCACAGGAATGGCGCAGTCCTCAATGAAACTCAACGCTTTTTTTTCACTGCGAATCCCCATCATGAGCCCAAGACCCTTCTTTCGCAGCATCCATACATCGTCCGATTCCTTCCCGGGGAAAAGAGGGTATGCGTATCCGAAATTGCTTTGCTTGAGTTCTTCTATCATGGCCCTCGGGCGCTCCATCACATCCTCTGGAGTGTCTCCGTAGAACTCGACAATAAGAATAGCGGCGGGATCTCCCTGTATGAAGTGCGCATGCTGGCGGGCTGTGAGATTTTCAGCCGCAAGATGCAATACGGTGCGATCGAGGATCTCTACTGCTGACGGACGATATTTCAGCATGGGTTGTACGGCGCGGATTGCCTCCAGAAGCTCTGCAAAATGCACCACGACAACCGAGGTGTATTTGGGGAGAGGATCAAGATCAAGTTTCAGTTCGAGCGTAACAGCTAGTGTTCCCTCACTTCCTGTTATGAGCTTGGCGAGATTCCATCGATCGGTGTTGACAAATTCGTCGAGATTATAACCACTTACACGGCGCATTACTTTGGGAAAACGCCGTCTGATCTCTTCGCGGTTTTGGTTGATAATTTCGCGAAACGACCTGTAAATCTCCCCCTCCCTGTCCGGCTGCGCCGCCTTCTTATTGTATTCTTCTTCTGAGCACTCTTTGAGCAATAGTTCAGTGCCGTCGGCCAACAACACCTTTGCTTCCATGATATGATCGACGGTCTTTCCGAAGAGGATGCTCTTGGTTCCCGACGAGTTATTACCCACCATGCCACCTACGTTTGCGCGGTTGGCGGTGGCAGGATCAGGAGAAAAATGGAGGTTGTAAGGCGCGAGGGCCGCGTTGAGTTCATCGCGTACGAGACCGGGTTGGACGCGCACCCATCGTTCTTTCTCGTTGAACTCGAGGATACGGTTCATGTATTTGGAGAAGTCGAGCACAACGGCGTTGCCGACCGTTTGTCCGGCCAGGCTTGTGCCGCCGCCCCTTGGAAGGATGCTCACGCGAAGTTCTGCCGCAATTGAAACCGCTGCCTTTACGTCCTCTTCGTCCCTGGGCACTACCACGGCCAAAGGCAGCATCTGATAGAAGCTCGCATCGGTCGAATACATTCCCAATGAGTACTCGTCAGTGAGTACGTCACCCCTGATAACAGCTCGGAGTCTTTCCTCCAGCTCCTGTGCTATGTGCACATCTTGTGTCGCATTCATCAGGGAAAATATAAAGACAATGGACTAGGAATCCTAGGATGCAGGGATTGGTGGGATAGGATTGATGGGATTGGAAATATTCAGTGGGCGGGATAAAAAAAATGCCCGTGTAACGGGCCTGTACGGAAAAACATGGTGCTATACTCTCCTCATCACGCGTTGTTTCCTCTGCACCTGTCAAATATCTCACCTCGCAACGCAACTCTCCTATCCAACTTCACCGGAGAGTATAAGCACACATGTGGCCCGTATCATCACTAAACAAAAGAGATTGCTCACCCACAACGTCTTGCAGTACACAAACATCCCGATCGTCAATGCAACACCCGGATGGCGACGTGCACATCATGCGGCGCCGGCATCGATCCGCCGAAGTACGGCCACAGCATATAGTACACACCCCTATCACACGTATCACCCCTCTTCATCGCCACCGGGGGATTGTCATTGAAACGGAATACGTATTCAGAGTCCTTTATTTCAATCTCGTATCTTCCTGGCTCATTCAAAGTCGCGATTCCGATGAACTGCGTATTGCGCACACCATTTGCATAGCAATACGCGTGTATCTCGAGTCGGTCATTAAGCCACATCCAGCCAAACCGTGCACTGTTTTCATGGTGTTCCGAATTGCAGTCGGAAAAACCGAGCAGCTTGTTGTTTGAATCCTGGTAGTAGTCATCGAAGGCGTATATCGCTGTCTCATCGAACGTCGCTTCAAAGACGAGTTTCCTGGCTTGAAGTGTCTCTACATACCGGGGCTTCGAGTAGTGCTCTCCTTTCCTGACAACGAAGTGCCGCACCTGTGCATCCTCCGGCAGAGGTTCGCAGGACGTCAGCAACAAGTGCATGAGAAGCGCGTAAATCAGTATTCGCAGCATCGATCAGAACATCTTCACGAACAATCTACCGGAGACGGATGCACACCCCATGCGAAGGCCCATGCCGAAGGCGGTACCAAGTCGTCTGCTGATGTGCACCCTTGTCTCCAGACCGGGAGCAATAGCTACAAAGTTGTTGTTTGCAAGTCCTGCCCGCAGGAGCGCGAAGAAGGCGAGTTTGTCGGCCTTCACCACTGGTGCCTGCAGGTATACCCCGCGAAAGTCATCGCGGGTGATATTTTCTTCATTTTCCTTTTCAAGTTCAGCCTGGTAGTAGACACCCAGCCCCCATGATGACCTGGTTTCATACCCCACTGAAAAACCATGCTGGATGCCTGCCACCGTCCATTCTGATTGCGTTTGTACAACCATATTCTGGCCGCTGGCCACCAGGCTAAACAAGAAAAAGTTCGTTGCAATCACGATTGCCTTCATGGCTTCGCATTATCTGAGGATTCCGAAACGAAGTCCCAGGCCTACCATCAATTGATCGCTTACCGTAGTATTTTCAAATGCGGCATTGCTCGCCGATCCGAAAACCTTAACACCATATTTAATTTCAGTGAACAGGTGGACAAACTGAAAGGTGTTAAGCAATCCCACTTCGACGCCACCTCCAAACGTTGCATCCACAGCTGTAATTGATCCAAGGTAGGGCTCGGGTTCACTCATGTTTACTTGTTCGCTGTTGAGATAGTGTCCCCGAAATCTGAGATTGTCCATTACTACGCCACCTGTCAGGTACGGCTCAAATGTCCTTCCCGGAAGCAAGTAGTAATTCACGCCCGCCTCAGCTTCAAAGACGTTGATGGTGCGGGGTACTTGCATAGATGAGTACAACAGCCCTACGAGACCAATGTGTGTACGCACTTTGCTGTTGCCGAAAAAGAGTCCTGCCTGACCACCTTCCTGGATGACATGCAGGCCGTCGAGAGCCTCGATGTTGCTGCTCAGTGTGAATGCGCGTGTTTGGAAGGACACAGCTGCTCCCGAATAGTTACCCTGGGTTTCAGGAGTTTGAGCCTTCGCCACGAGCGTATAAATCGAGAGGACGATATAAAATAGAGAAAGAACTATGGCTTTGGCGCCGTTTTCTCTGATTCTTTCGCTATACATGGTGTTTGCCGTTTGTCGGGCCAAAATTGGGGTCCCGCACGGCGACATGCATCACTGAAATCACTGAATTTGGTAATTCAGGGAATACCCTGAAGTCGCCTGACGGCGCCTTCGTTCCTTCACCGCAGAAACGCAGAGGCGCAAAGGAAGTACTTTGTCGCCATAGGTAAGCAGGGGGCACAGGCATTCAGGGTGTACCCCAGATCCTAAGGACAGCAGAGCCGGATCGCCTGCTGACAAGGTCCTATTCTTCGTCAAGTGAGATAATATTGTTTTTGATCGCGTACCGTACGAGCTGCAGGCTATTTTTCAAGCCCAGTTTGTCCAGGATATTCTTCTTGTGCGTTTCGACGGTTTTGACGCTAACGAAAAGGGCATCAGCTACTTCCTGGTTGCTTTTTCCGGAGGCTACTTGCTCGATGATTTCATATTCGCGGCGGGTCAGGCCCGGAGTTACTGATTTGGTCGGGCGGCGCCGGCCGTCTTTCTCCCGGGAATAGTAGTCTTCAAATATCAACCTGGTAATGGCGTCGTCGAAAAATTTGGCACCTCCGGCAACGGTTCGAATGGCCTGAACAACCTCTTCGCGATTTGCATCTTTCGGCAGGTAGCCGTCAATACCGCACTTGATGCCCTGGGTGACGTATTCTCGGGTAACTTCCGAGGAGATGATAATCACCTTTACATCGCTGTTTTGTTCCTTGATCCAGCGCGTCGCTTCAAGGCCATTCATTCCGGCCATGACGATGTCCATAAGGACAACCGCCGGGTTCAGGTCTGACACGAGGTTCACGGCCTCCTCGCCACTGGATGCCATGCCCACCACTTCAATATCTTCAGATCCGGAAAGGAGCGAGGCCATACCTTCTCGCAGTATGGTATGATCGTCGACGATCAGTACAGTGATTTTCATTGCGCTTCTACGGCTGCGGGCGAGCAGGGCAAAACGACAGTGGCTCTTGTACCCCGACCCGGCGCACTGTCAATATACAATTTTCCATTCAGTGTGTCTACTGCGCGCTTCACGATCGACATGCCCAGGCCTGTACCTCCAATAGCGCCCGTGTTTGAACCCCGCGTAAAAGGCTCGAATATCCGTGTGAGATCGTTGGCGGGAATGCCGATGCCGTAGTCAACGATTGTGACTTCCGCTATGTTCGATGAAATCTTGTTGACCACGAGTTCTACGCGATTGCTATTGGGCGAGAATTTCATGGCGTTGGTAAGCAGATTGATGAAGATGTTTCTAAGCAGCTTACTATCGCAAATCATTGGAATTTGTGACTCACGAATCGTGCGTTCAACCCGATGTGAATGTTTTCTGCTGATGAGGACCTCTTCCACGAGTTCATCCAGGAAAGCAACAAGGTCGAACGATTGGAAGTTGGCTTTGATCTTATGTTGCTCGCCACGTTCGAGGGTGAGGATATCTTCAAGCAAGCTCTTCATAATGCCCACCTGATGTTCAATGCGAGCAAGTGTTTCCTGTTCAAGATGTGTCACACCGCGAACAGAGCGAAGCACCTGAACTGCGTTTTCGATCGACGACAATGGCGTTCGAAATTCATGGGATGCCATGGACACAAACCTGTCTTTGAGTTTTACCAGCTCGCGTTCCTTCTCCAATGCCTGCCGCAGTTTCTCTGTCCGGTCGCGCACCTGTTGCTCCAGAGAAGATCGATATCCTGACAGTTCCGTAATATCCTGACCGACAAACAACGCGCCCACAACATCGCCACGATCGTTGAACTTGGGCGTCACGTTCACGAGCAGTGTCGCCGGCGTGCCGTTTTTCCCGCGTATGGATACCTCATAGCCGTATATCGTTTCCCCTTCCATCACGCGCGCGTTAAGACGCCTGAGTTGTTGGCGACCATCATCATCGTCCGTGAGTCTATAGACACGTTGCGCCAGTATGTCGTTCTTTTCAAAACCCGTCACCCTCGTGCATTCCTTGTTCCAGTCGGTGACGTATTCACGGCTGTCAATTGAAAAAATGAGTGCATTCGCATTTTCGAGAATCCCCCGATATTCCCGAAGCATTCGGACCGACTTTCGCTCGAACGTTCGGTGCGGCGTGATGTCGCGCACCTCGACGAGGGTCATGGCATCGTTCTCCGCCTGGTAGGGTCCATACGTAACTTCAAAATAGTAGTTTCTTCCGTCGCGGTCTCCGTATTCTGCCTCTACGGTTTCCGTGATACCCAGCTTGGTTTGATCCAAAAGGTTTTTGACTATTTCTTCTCGTTCGCTGGATACGATGTCCGGGTATATCACTCCTTTTTCGATGGGTGCACGTGCCAGGTGACGGTAACGATCCACCGCAGCGTTGAAGTAGACAATCCGCTGCCGGGAGTCCACCAGGAACACCGGCACTCGTATGTGCTGAAAAAGATTTTCTTCAGGCATTTAAGCGGGCCTTTATCCTCCGACTCTCATTCGGACAACTTCCTGCCGGTCGGCAGCGAGATCAGGAAGTTCAATGCTCACGCGAGTACCTTGACCGGGGTTGGACGTGAGATCAATTGTCCCTTTAAGCTTGGATACCATTTCACGCACAATATACAATCCAAGCCCTGCTCCTTCGCTTTTAACTGATCCCCGGAAGAACATATCAAAGACCTTCTTCTGCATCTCAGTCATGATCCCGACGCCATTGTCTTCAATGGTGATGCGCACACCCTTTTGTGTACGATCGACCCTCAACTCGATGCGATTCCGGGGTTTCTCCTCGTCGGAAAAGCGGATAGCATTCGAAATCAGGTTGTTGATGATAACACCGATACGATACGAGTCGGAATAAAAGGGTGGATCACAATCGATGTTTATGGTTTTCTCCACCTGATCAAAACCCTTCTGATAGCGTTGCATATCCAGGGCGACCTTAGCGAGCCGTTCAAAATCGACTCTTTCAACGGCGATCTCATTGCGTGCATTCCGCGAGTATTCCAGTATCTCCTTTAGCGTATCGTCGAGCTTTTGGATGCTTGACGTCATCATATCACAATACTGTCGCCACTCCTCGGTATCCGGTGTCTGCTGGCGGGCAAGATTCAGCAGCCCCATGACAGTCGACAACGGCGCCCTAAGGTTATGGGAAACGCTGTACACGAAGTTGTCGAGCTCGTTATTGATCTTCACGAGCTCGTCGTTTTGCAGGCGAAGTTCGAGTTCTGTTGCTTTTTGTTTGGCTCGTAGCTCGCGTTGCAAGAGCGCATTCTGAATCGCCGACGGCAGACGCGTGAGATTCGACTTAAGTACGTAGTCGTCAGCGCCCTGTTTCAGACAGGCAACAGCAAATTCTTCAGAGACAGTACCGGTAACAAGGATAAAGGGCGCCCTGAGGTCGATCATGCGGCAGATGCGGAGCGCTTCCATGGAATTGAATTGCGGAAGCGAGTGGTCAGATAGCACAACGTCGGGTTGATAATCCCGAAGCGCGTTAACGAAGGCTTCCCGCTTGTCTACGCGCTTACTTTCGAAATTAATACCGCCTTTCTCCAGAGACCATCTGATCAATCCCGAGTCTTCCTCAACGTCCTCCAGCATGAGTATCTTGAGTCTCCTATCCATACGGCATGAGTCGATGGCGAATATGTGTCGTTAACCCACTTTCCGCGCGGCGTCGGGCGGACTCAACCAATTCCGGCGACCCGATCGTCAGGCAAAATGGACTGAATAAAATCAAATAACTGCTGAAAATGCAGTTCTGAATTTAGAAAAATAGACCTTACCATCCAAGACCGGGATCGCCCTGCCCTGATGCTGAAGGTGATAAGATGCAACGTACGGAAATTCCGGTGATCGTTTTCTTCAATGTTGGCGCAAACATTACACCCACGTCCTATGGGTTGCCCATCTCGTCGCAATTACACAGTGGGGACAGAATTTCCCGACTGACAAGCTTCAGAAAAAGCTCAACACCGACCGCACCCGGAATACGCCTCTCAACCTCAGAACTATCGCGCGAACCACCACGAGGACGCTTATAAATGCGATCACACCCAGGAGGATAAGTCGTGTTGATAAGCTCTGACGCGGACCTTTTTGGGTGTTTTTCGCCGATTGCATACGCCAATTATTTCGTCGTCGTGTTTCCGCCAAGGAATTCATCGGCTACCTTCTCGTCTTCCTCGATCTTTTGACCGATCGTCTGACACAAGTCATCAAGGTAGCGGCGGAGTTGACTATTGGATTGACGGCCAACGCGCATCAGCAGGAGCTCAATCTCTTTGTGCTTCTCGATATACCAGTAAATGTTTACGCGGAGGCAAAGATGATAATTTCGCTGGTGCGGCTGCAGGCGCCTGACCAGTCTTGTCATCCGCGACAATAGTTCAGAATAGCTTTGAACGGTGAGTTCGTCTTTAACCACCCTTATCCCCTGCCCTGCTTTTATCTCTGCCACATGAAGGGCGCTTTGTCTCGCGCCATCGCAAAGCTCGGAGAAACGGTGTGCTAATTTCTCAGGGTTAACTCTGATTTTTGAAGGATCAGGGAAAACCCTGGCGTTGTAATCAAAATCTTCGCCGTGTCCCGTGTCTTTTTAATGGGGGCGTGGAAGTGCGAAATAAAAAGTGGCCCCGGCATCCGGGTGAGCATCGGCCCAAATGCTTCCGCCGTGACGGTGCAATATCCGCTGAACAATTGCCAACCCTACACCAGTGCCTTCAAACTCCTCCTGCGAATGGAGTCTCTGAAATACGCCAAAGAGTTTTTCATAGTACTGCATATCAAATCCGGATCCGTTGTCGCGCACAAAGTATAGATTCCGCTCGCCTTCCACTCTTCCACCCACTTCAATGATTGCCTTCGACTTGCGGCCGGTATACTTTAAAGCATTGGACAGAAGGTTTGTCCATACATGTCTCATGGTCACGCTGTCGGCAAATGCCGGCGGCAATGGCGCTCGTGTGAATTCAATATCTCTACCATCCTGTTCCCGGCGCAACTCTTCCCAAATACTATCGACCATGTCTTCCATGGAGATCGTCCCCTTCATAAGTTCTTTGCGGCCGAGCCTGGAGAATGCAAGCAAGTCATCGATCAGCTGACCCATCCGCCGCGCATTGTGTTGTATGATGTTGATCAACCGGGTCGCCTCGCTATCAAGTTTGCCTCCGTACTCCTCCGAGAAGATATTCATATAACCGTGTATCGAACGCAACGGCGCACGCAAGTCGTGAGACACAGAATACGAGAACGACTCCAGTTCCTTGTTGGCCGCCTCAAGTTCCCTGGTACGTTCGGCAACCATCGCTTCAAGTTTCTGATTAAACGATCTTACTTCTTCTTCGGCACGTTTGTATTTGGTAATGTCTGAATAGAAAACGGCTATCCCGTCGTCCTGCGGCAGAATGCGCGCGTCGATCCAAATGGAATAGTTTTCAGCGTACGTCACAAAACTCGTTGGAATGCGGTCGCGCATCACCTTGTGATATTCAGTCCAAAAGATGCTGCCCACGAGATGGGGAAATTCCTCCCAGAGTACTTTGCCGATGATCTGCTCTCGCGTGCGGCGCATCCGTTCGAGTGCATGGTGATTGGCATCCGTAACCCGCCATTGCGCGTCAAGGCACAAATAGGAGTCTCTCATTCCCTGAACCATGTTACCAAGCCGCACGTGTCGCGCATGGAGTTCACGGTTTTGCGCTTCGATCTCCGACAGCATGTTGTTAAAAGCATCCGTCAGATATCCGATTTCGTCGTTGTTTTCCTTGGTGGCGCGCAACGAGAAATCGCGACTTGCAGAAACTTCTGCTGCCGTTCTGGCCAGGGAGAGAATTGGACGCGAGATGCGCTGCTGAAGTCTGAACGAAACTATGAAGGCCATGACCAACGCACCCACTGCTAACGCTGCGGCGAGAATAAAGTATAGTTGAAAACGCTCCCTTGCCTCAGCCATGTTCGAACGAATGAAAAGCGTGCCCAACCGGGCGTCGCCCTGAACGACAGGCTGAAACCCTTCGAGATATCGACCTTTCAGAGAGTAACCTTCTTCACCAGTCAGCTGGGGCAGATCAGAGGTTTCCCCTTCGGGATACACCGAAAACACATCGCCGTTCTTGTCGTACAAGGCAGCAAGAACAATGTGCGGTTCTGATCGCAACGCGGAGAGTATTTCCGCGGCCTCCTCAGGACTGTCAAAAGCCAGCGCGGCGGTGCTGTTAGTGGCAACAATAGAACCGATACCTTGCAATTCAGAGATGGCTGTCTTGCGGTATGTGAAAAATTCATATGTGAGGAAAGCAGCGAGCGTCAGGAGCACCACGACTCCGCTGGTCAGCAGCATTACCGCAACCAGTTTCCATTTTATTGGAAGTGGGGCCAGCCACATAACCTCAGGATTTTGGAATTGAAATATCCGCCAGTCTCAAAAGCTTTGAACTTATCATCAGCCCGGAAGAGCGTGCAGCCTCCGGATTAATCTGCAAGCGAATCTTGCTGTCCTCTGAAAAGAATCTGATCATCCCTCCCGCCCGTATGAACGCGGGATTGTCACCTACGGTGAGTGTAGCCCGGGGTTCCAATTCTCTCAACACCGTCCTGAGTTGTCCCAGTCCTTCAGTGCTAACAAAAAGAATGTGGCACTTATCGATCTCTTCGAGCCTACCAAAGCGCTTAACCTGCAGGGGGTGACCTTTGATTGATTCTCCGGAAACGACGTCGTCGAGGTACTGACCAAAAGGGTCCGCGCCGAGAACGCCAATGACCATTGGTTCATCCGGGCGGGTAAAACTTTCTCCCGGCCATTCAACAAATTGGGCGAAATGAAAAAGGAAGACGGCCTTCACCTTATACTCATCCGGTACCTGCACGGGCGCATGCGAGCCCTGTGCCTGCACGGATGCCAGGAACCCACACAACCATAGAATCCGAGACATCAGCCCGTGTTTCACGCCACTGCCGCTATTTTATGAATCACTAATGTGGGGAAGGTCTGGTGCCGGGTTGTTTTGCCAGGAACCTTTACAAGGATAATGCCAGGACCGGCCACCTACTATATCCTTCATTATCAGGACGTTTTGTTAATCACGATCCAGTACAGTCCCAGGTCACTGACGATCTTCACAAAGTTTTCGAACTCCACGGGCTTCACAATATAGCTGTTCGCGCCGAGATCATAGCACCGCTTAACATCAGGATCTTCAGCGGAAGAGGTGAGAATGACAACCGGGATTGAGCGGGTTCGGGGATCCGATTTTATTGTTCGCAGCACTTCAATGCCGTCGACCTTAGGCATTTTAAGGTCCAGGAAAACGACGCGGGGAACAAATTCCGGATTTCTAGAAGCGTACTTTCCGGTTGCAAACAGAAAGTCGAGAGCCTCGGCTCCATCGCGAAGGTGAATGAGCTTGTTTGCCAGATTTTGTTTCCTGAGCGCCCGGATGGTTAACTCAGCATCGTAAAGATTGTCCTCAACAATCAGAATTTCGATTTCATTGCTATGCATTGGCGCTCAACTCAATGGGTAAAAAATGGTCTGGCAATCAGCCATCACCAATGTAATCATTATCGCGCGATAGAACAAACGCCGGCCCGGGGACCGTCCGCATAGCCGTTGTGTTCGCTCCTACAATCGCCGATACGCGCCTAGGCCTCGTTGAGGAACCGCCGAAGCATGTACTGGAGGATGCCGCCATGCCGGTAGTAATCTATCTCGATAATGCTGTCTAGTCGGCTAATGACTTTCAACACTTTCTTTGTTCCATTGGGATGAATGGCTTCAAGCGTCAGTTCCTGTCCGGGCTTGATATTGTCATCCAATCCCTCGAGGCGGTACGTTTCAGTTCCATCAAGGCCGAACGTCTCCGCGTTTTCACCGGCCCTGTACTGCAGCGGAAGTACACCCATACCGACGAGGTTGCTCCTGTGTATGCGTTCGAAACTCTCGGCAAGTACCGCCCTGATGCCAAGGAGATATGTGCCCTTTGCCGCCCAGTCGCGGGATGATCCGCTTCCATACTCTTTACCCGCCAGTACGAGCAATGGGACACCTGCATTTTTGTACTCCATCGCCGCCTCGTACACGGTCATCTCCTTATTATTGAGGAAACACGTTGTGAAGCCGCCTTCTTTTGTAGCCAGCTTGTTCCTGATGCGCACGTTGGCAAAAGTTCCACGCACCATCACTTCATCGTTTCCGCGTCGTGAACCGTATGAGTTAAAGTCGTGCGGTTTTACGCCGCGCTCAAGAAGATATTGTCCTGCGGGTGAATTCGGACTAAACGACCCAGCTGGTGATATGTGGTCAGTCGTGATAGAGTCGCCTAACATCAACAGCACGCGGGCATCGCGGATGGGAGCAATTGGTGGAGGCGTCTTGCTGATATTGATAAAGAAGGGAGCCTCTTTAACATACGTGGATTTCTCGTCCCACTTGTAAGCTTTGTCAGCAGGCGCCTGAAGATTGCGCCAGTGTTCATTGCCTTCGAAAATTTCACCGTAGTTCTTGCTGAAGTATTCTTTCCGCACAACCTGATCTACGGCATTCTGTATTTCCCTTTCAGAGGGCCATATGTCCTTAAGGAAAACCGGGTTTCCATCCTTTCCGATGCCGAGTGGTTCACGCGCCATGTCGATGTCCATTCTTCCCGCGAGCGCATGAGCAACCACGAGGAGAGGCGACATGAGGAAATTCATCTTCACCTGCGGGTGAATGCGTGCTTCAAAGTTTCTATTGCTTGAAAGCGCGGCGGCAACAATCAGGTCGTTATCGACGACAGCCTTTGCGATCTCATCTGGTAATGGTCCCGAGTTTCCAATACATGATGTACATCCATAGCCGACTACATTAAATCTCAGCTTCTCTAAAGCTTGCAGCAGGCCTGCTTCAGTCAGATAATCAGTAACGACCTTTGATCCCGGCGCGAGGCTGGTCTTGACCCAGGGTTTAACATCAAGACCTTTTTCCACGGCCTTTTGAGCCAACAGACCCGCGCCGATCATAACATCAGGATTGGACGTATTGGTACAACTGGTAATTGCAGCGATGACTACATCACCATCACTCAGGTCGAATGTTTGTCCGTCCATCGTTACGCTGACGGTCCGCATGCGGGTATGCGTTTTCACGGCAACCTCCGCGGGCTCAACGTTTCCCCCTTCATTTGCCCATCGGTTGAGCGGCCGGTCGGCATGCTCAACATACTGCCGCGAATAACGGTCTTCCAGGATGGCCTTGATACGTTCCTTTGATTCGCTCAGAAGTATTTTGTCCTGCGGGCGGCTTGGACCTGCGATCGTAGGTTTAACGGTTGCAAGGTCCAGTTCCACCACCTGGCTATACTCAATAGCGTCTTCGTTCTCACGCCACAGCAAATTCTCGCGTGTATAGCGTTCCACACGATCGATCAACTCCGCGGGCCGGTTCGTTTTCTCCAGATACTGCAGTGTTTTTTCATCGATGGGGAAGTAAGTGATCGTACACCCAAATTCGGGAGACATGTTTCCTATCGTTGCGCGGTCAGGAACGCTGAGCGACTTCAAGCCATCTCCAAAAACCTCCACAAATTTTCCCACGACCTTTGTTCGCCGCAGAAGTTCCGTAATTGTCAGTACCAGGTCAGTAGCGGTACTTCCAATCGGCAGCTTGCCTGTTAACTTCAGTCCGATAACTTCCGGCAATGCGAAAAACTGCGGCTGCCCCAGCAATGCGGCTTCAGCCTCAATCCCTCCTACCCCGTATGCAACAATGCCAAGGCCATTCACCATGGGCGTGTGTGAATCCGTTCCGACAAGCGAATCGGGAAATGCTACGCCATCACGCTCAATCACACATTGGGAAAGGTACTCCAGGTTCACCTGGTGACAGATTCCCATTCCAGGTGGTACTACCGAGAAGTTATCGAATGCTGTCTGAGCCCATTTCAGAAAACGATAGCGTTCGCTATTGCGCTCATACTCGCGTTCTACGTTTCTCACATAGGCATCCTTACTTCCAAAGTAATCGACCTGAACCGAATGATCGATAATCAGGTCCACAGGAATCAGCGGGTTGATTCGGGCAGGGTCTTTTCCTTTTCGAACCATTTCTGCGCGAAGTGAAGCGATGTCGACAATTGCCGGCACACCGGTAAAGTCCTGCATGAGTACGCGAGCAGGCATGAAGGGAATCTCCTTGTCGGCCGGCTTTGGCTTCCATCCCAGCACGGTGTCAATGTGATTGCGCGTAATCACATAGCCATCGTAGTTGCGAATGACATTCTCGGCCAGCACGCGCATGCAAAAAGGAAGCTTTTCAATTGCAAAGCCCGCCTCCTGCAACGCGCGCAAACTGTAGTATGAAACCTTTTTTCCGGATAGCGTTAGCTCCCGCCTTACGTTGAGGATATCGTTATTCATAATGTCACAATTGTAAGCACACTTAGGGAAAATAAATCCACAGAACGTCCGGCAGAACGTCGGATCGCTGGGTTAGCTAAAGGTATGGAATTTTAGCTATTGCCCGCATCAGATAAACAGCTGAAACGGTGGTCCGGTTCGTCGGCGTGCGTTATCGCCAGCCGCCTCCCAGAGCTCTGTACAGCGACACGACGGCACTCAATCGATCGAGACGCGCATTGACGAGATCGAGCTGAGAATTCAAAGCGTTTTGCCGTGCCGTGAGCACTTCGAGGTAGCTTGCCAGACCGTTGTTGAGTAGCTCTTCTGAATAGGTAGTGGCCAGGTTGTAAGATTCGTATTCCTGCGACTTTGCCGTAATCTTCTCTCCCGCGGCATCATACCGGTATAGCGCATCCGAAACCTCACGACTTGCCGTCAGAACGGCCCGACGAAAGTTGAGATATGCCTGTTCCTGCTGTGCCTGCGCAACCTCGTACTGCGTGCGTATTCTTCTGCCATTGATCACGGGTTGAGCCAAAGAGCCTATGATATTCGCGAATAACGAGTTCGCGCTGACGAGTTGATCGAACTCAAGACTTTGCAGTCCACCAGTTGCCGTGATACTGAGGGACGGGTAGAAATTGCTGCGAGCAACGTTGGTAAGTTCGAAAGCATTCATTAACCCAAACTCTGCTGCACGTACATCGGGCCGATTTGCGAGCAGTTGGACAGGAAATCCTGCGCTAAGTCCCTGATTGAACGTGATGTCCGCAAGCGTACCACGTTCGATCGCATGCGGCGCCTCGCCCAACAAGATCGACATCGTGTTTTCAAGCAACTTAATATTGAGTTGGAGGTCAACCAGCAGCGCTCGCGCCGAATACAACTGCGCCTCCGTTTGCTTTACGGCCACCTCTGTAACCTGACCGGCATCCTTAAGCGCTCGCGTTGTTTCAAGGCTGCTTTCGCGCGTGGCAATAGTCTCTTGTGTTATCCTTACCTGCTCATCGAGGGCAAGCAACTGGAAGTACAGACCAGCCACGTTCGCGATTAACTCTGTTTTGACTGCCTGATGCGCCGCCACTGATTGAAGGTAGCTTGCCTCAAAGGCGCGCCGCTGGCTTCTGATCTTACCCCAGATGTCTGCCTCCCACGACAAAGTGCCGCTCAGTTCATATTGTGTAATCGCTCCATCAAAGAATTCCCCGAACTGACTGTTCCGGGCCAGTTCCTGGTAGTTCATTCTGCCGGTAACGTTCAGCGTCGGTAGCTGGCCTTGTTTGCCCTGGTTATAATAGGCGCGGGCTACCACAATTTGCTGTAACGCTACGCGAATGTCGATGTTGTTCGCAAGGGCTCTTTCAATGTAGCGGACGAGATAAGGATCCGTGAACATTTCACGCCAGGACACGGAAGCTATCGTTGTACTGTCCCGCTCCAGCGAATCGGTACGAAAGTGCGCTTCGTCTACCACTTCCGGGCGTGTGTAGTTCTTCGCTACAAAACAGGACTGCAGAACGAAAGACGCAGTAACAAGCAGAGAAATATATAGAATACGAATCTTCATTGTTATCACGAATTAGGATGCGGGACAGGCTTGCGACTCACTTTTTCATGTAACCACTGGAATACGATGTAGAGGATAGGAATCACAAAGACGCCCAACACGGTACCGACCAAAAGACCGCCAACAGCTCCCGTTCCTATTGAGTTATTTCCTTTAGCGCCAATGCCACCCGCCAGCACGAGTGGAAGAAGCCCTATGATAAAGGCAAACGACGTCATGAGAATTGGCCGTAGGCGCACGCGTGCCCCTTCGAACGCGGCCTCCACTATCGGATAGCCTGCACGTCTGCGCTGTATGCCGAACTCAACGATTAGGATTGCGTTCTTCGCCAACAAGCCAATGAGCATCACCAGTGCGATCTGAAAATATACATTGACCTCAAGGCCAGCCAGCTTTGTCGATACATAAGCACCCATGACACCAACCGGCAGCGAGAACAACACTGCAAATGGGATCAGGTAGCTTTCGTATTGTCCGGCAAGAATAAAGTACACAAAGGCAACGCTGAGGAGTATGATAAACAGGGTTTGTCGTCCTGCAGCGATTTCTTCGCGAGTTAGACCGGAGAAGTCGACCGTATAATTTGCCGGAAGTGCAGTGCTTGCTACTTCCTGAACGGCGCGGATCGCGTCACCGGAAGAAAAGCCGGGGGCAGCCGCACCATTAACGGTGGCAGAATTGTACAGGTTGAATCGAGTCACTGCCTGGGGACCATACACACGACGCAGCTGAACAAATTCCGTAATCGGAGCCATTTGTCCGTTAGCATTGCGAACGAACAAGGAGTTGAGACTCTCGGTCGTCGCACGATCCTGCGGCAGCGCCTGCACGTAAACGCGGTACTGCTTTCCAAAGCGCGCGAAGTCGGCCGCATAAATTCCACCGATGTATCCCTGCAGTGTCCCGAAGATCGAGCTGATGGAAACGCCTGCCTCCTTTGCCCTCGGAACATCAAGGTCGATTTCGTACTGAGGATAGTTTGTGCGGAACGCACTCTGTGCATACTGTACCTCAGGGCGTTGCATAAGCTGGCCAATGAACTCCTGGGTTACCTGGTCGAGTTCGGAGAAGCTTCCTCCAAGTCGGTCCAGTACCTGCACCTCAAATCCCGCCGAAACGCCGAAGCCCGGCACGCTGGGTGGTGCAAAAAACAATACATTCGCGTCGGTAATGCTTGCGGCAACCTGAAACATCCTGGCCATGATGGCATCCGCGGACATTGAAGGATCTTTTCGTTCACTCCAGGGAGCGAGCTTGATGAATCCGAGACCGTGATTGCTTCCTGCACCGGAGAAGAAGTTGGACCCGCTTACAAGCGACGCACCTTCGACGCCGGGTATTTCGTTCAGTCGGCGCTGTAACTCCTGCATTACCTGTACCGTACGATCGAGCGAAGCACCAACCGGCAGCTCTACGTTCGTAAAGATGATCCCACGATCCTCGTTCGGAACAAAACCCGTGGGGGTAGTCGTCGAAGCCCAGTATATACCCACAACCGCGAGAATGAGAAACAGCGGTGTTATCCACTTGTGACGGTAGAGAAAGCGAAGACTGTGCACATAGCGTTGCGTTGTCGCCTGGAAACCTCGATTAAAAGCCTCGAAGAACCGCTTCATGAAACCTTTACGCACACCATTCTCATGGGGAGGTTTGAGGAACAAAGCGCTGAGCGCCGGGCTTAACGTCAAAGCGTTGACGGCCGAGATAGCAATGGCTACGATCAGCGTAACACCAAATTGTTCATAGAAAACACCGGTAGGTCCGGTAATGAACGTAACCGGAATGAATACCGCGGCCATCACCAGGGTTATCGATATGATGGCGCCGGTGATCTCTTCCATTGCGGAGTGGCTTGCCTCGAGCGCGGATTTAGCGCCAGCCTCCAGCTTGGAGTGCACGGCTTCAACCACAACAATGGCATCGTCCACCACGATTCCGATCGCAAGTACCAGAGCGAACAGCGTCAAGAGGTTGATCGAGTATCCGAACAGTCCCAGGAAGAAGAAAGTACCGATGATTGAAACCGGGACAGCAATCGCAGGAATGAGTGTTGATCGAAAATCCTGCAGAAAGATAAACACTACAATGAACACAAGAACAAACGCTTCCACGAGCGTCACCACCACCTTCTCGATGGATGCCGTTAAGAATTCGTTCGTGTCAAAGTTAATTTTGGTGTGAAGACCCGGAGGAAAATCGTCATCCAACGCATTGAGCGTAGCGTGGATGTTTTCAATAATTTCCTGGGCATTCGAACCCGGCGTTTGGTAAACGCCCATACTGATGCCCGGCAGTCCGTTCGTAAAGGATATTACATTGTAGCCTTCCGCATCGAGTTCGACATCGGCCACATCCTTCAAGCGAAGAAACTGGCCGTTTCCAATCGCGCGGATCACGATGTTCTCGTACTGTTCCGCCGTATTGTATCGGCCGCTATACTTGATTACGTATTCAAAAGCCTCAGCATTGTTTTGCCCCAGCGAGCCGGCGGCTGCTTCAAGACTCTGTTCGTTAATGGCAGCTGTAACATCGGAAGGCATCAAACCGTAAGCAGCAAGTTTTTCGGGACGAAGCCAGATGCGCATCGCATAGTTCTTCGCACCGAATACACTCACGTCGCCAACACCATCAATACGTTTCAGCGCGGGTAGTACGTTTATGTTAAGGTAGTTCTGGATGAATGTTGCGTCGTAGTTCGGGTTATCCGAATACACGGTGAAGAACATGAGCGCGCTCGTCTGCTGCTTCTGAGTGACGACACCCGACTGCGTTACTTCCCGCGGCAGCAGCGGCAATGCACGCGAAACACGATTTTGCACGTTTACCGCAGCAATATCGGGGTCAACCCCTTGCTTGAAAAAAACCTGGATCGTAGCACCGCCATTGTTACTGGCCGAAGAGGTGATGTAACTCATGCCCTCGACACCGTTGATCTGTTCCTCGAGCGGGATGATCACACTTTGCAGTACGGTCTCAGCATTTGCACCTGGGTAGAACGCACTCACCCGTACGGTTGGCGGTGCTATGTCGGGATACTGCGTGACGGGCAGGTTGATCAAGCCCAGAATCCCCAGCATCAGTAAGATTATAGATACGACCGTAGATAGGACCGGTCTGTCAATGAATTTCTTCAGCATGAAACGCTCCTATTTAAACACAGCTTGTAACTCCTTCGCGACACTGTCAAACGGCACCGGTTGCGGCTGGATCGGTGTATTATGACGTAATTTGGCTACACCGGATGCAACGATTTTGTCGCCGGGTGACACCCCGGATGAAACCACGACAAGGTTATCAGCGCGGTCGGCAACCTCCAGCGGTGTTGAAATCGCCGTATCACCGCGAACGCGGAAGACATAGGTAATACCCTGCTGTTCAAAGGTTGCTGCCTCGGGAACGACGGGCATGTTTTCATATGTCCTGGGAATCAAAATCACGCCACTGCTTCCGTCTGCGAGCAGACGATCAGGGTTGGGAAAAACAGCGCGGAACGCTACCGATCCGGTAGATGGATTCACCTGACCCGTTACCGTTTCAATGCGACCAGGTTCGGTGTAAATATCGTCGTTGACTAACCTGAGCTGGACAGGCGGAAAGTTGGCAATCTTTTCCGTGAGCGTCTTGCCCGGTGTAGATTTGATGAAATCCAGGTAGTCGCGTTCGTTCATCGAAAAGAACGCGTATATCCGCTCCGTTTTTGCAACCGTTGTCAAGGGTAGCGGGTCCGCGGCACTGACGAGCGCACCCTGACGAAAGTTAATAGCCCCTACGTGACCGTCGACGGGGCTGCGGATCGTTGCGTAGTCGATGTTGGCGCCAATGCTTTTGTACACCGCCTCTGCCTGAGCAAGTCGCGCCTGCGCAGTCTCCAGTTGCACCTGACCCACTATTCCTTTCTCAACGAGTGGTTTCAAGCGGTTTACTTCTACGCGTGCGGCTTCCACGTTAGCGCGGGCCGCTCCTGCATCCTGGGTGAGGGTTTGCGTCTCCAATCTGAACAACGGCTCGCCCTTCTTCACCGATTGTCCTTCGTCGACAAGCACTTCCGTGATGTATCCCGCGACCTTTGCGCGCACTTCGCTGCTGACAATACCTTGCAGTCGAGCTGGAAAGGCCCGCTGAGCCGTGACGGACCTTACAGGAACTTCAACAACCGGGAAGGGAGCGGGTCCCATTGCCTGCTGTTGCGCCGGCTGGTTGCCGTTACACGAAATGAGAAAACCAAGAGTTAACAGAAGTCCTGTACGGATCGCTATGTTCATTGGATTAGTATTTTCAAGTTGATTTGATGCGTGATTTTTTTGCGCGTGCCTTTTTTGGGGGCTTGCTTGTTGAGATTCCCGTCCACAGCGCCTCAGCCACGTCGCGCAGATCGGAGTCGGCGATCTTCACTTTCCCCGATAGCTTAAGTTTTGCAGCTGCGCTTACGCCACCATAGACAAGCATCAACAGCAGTTCGGGTTTCATAGACCTGATTTCACGTGAGGCAATGCCTTCCTCGAGGAAACGAAAAAGAGGACTTCTGAACTGTCCCATGGGTTGTCCAGAATTGTAGGGCGAGTTCAGATACTGCTCAAAGAAGGTGAGAACTGCTTCATTACGTACGTAGAAATCGTACAGGCGATGCCACGTATTAAGGAAACGTTCCCTGCGGGTTGCACCTGATGATAACGCTTCGGTAGTAACGTGCTGTAAGCGTTCGCTATTGTAGGCGTACAGCGCCTGGATGAGTTCGTCCTTTCCCTGAAAGTAGTGATAGAGGGTTCCGGCTGCGACACGGGCAAGATGGAAGACGAGGCCAAGGGTGGTTCCAGGAAATCCCGGCACCGGGATAAAAGCAATAGGCATTTATAGAATAAAACACTTCTTCAAGGGAAAATT
>QGUY01000021.1 GCA_003242315.1 Bacteroidota bacterium | reverse complement strand
CAACAGGTGTATACCGTGGATCATCAATAACCTTTACTACACCTTGTCTGAGCTGACCGATCCGGTTAACCTTCTGCGGCTCGGTCGGTTTGAAGTGACCGTTGAATACGCCTTCCTGGGGATGCCAGATGCCCACGTCTTCCGTAAACGGAATTACCTCAGTAACCTCATCTACATTCAGATCGCCGCCAGTACCGTAGTAGTGTTTCAGCAGCGGCATGACAGCAGCATACCAGCGTCGTAAGACGCCTGCCTTACGAGGGTCTTCAGGATTAAAGTTGATCCCCGATTTCGCGCCACCGATCGGCGGACCTGATACGGTGAACTTGATCTCCATGGTTTTGGCAAGCGACTCTACCTCGCGTTTATCCAATCCTTGCCGCATGCGGGTACCGCCTCCGGCTGCTCCACCACGCAGTGAGTTAATGACAACCCAGCCTTCAGCTTCGGTTTCAGGGTCTTTCCATTCAAATACAATTTCAGGTCGCTTGCTCTCGAACTTGCTGAGAAGTTCCTTCATGGATTCCATACGTTTAGGTTAGGTTTGATGATGACAAAGATAACGTTTGGGCTATTGTCAAGTTGAGTCGGCATTAAAATCCCACCATAATGCCGGAAGATGTATCACGCAATGCACCCGTGACGCTCCGGAGGCAGTTTACCTCATTGCGCACCCGCAACACACCGAGAAATGCGAAGACGAGTGCTTCCTTGTACTTCACCACGTCTTCATCGGGGACGATTACGTCGATTTGCTCGCCGCAGCGTTCCATGATCCGGTATATCAGGTAAGAATTAAAGGTGCCACCACCCGTACACAACATGCTGCGCTTCTTCCTGGAAGGCGGGATGGCAGATGCTATCTCAACGGCTATGCTTTCAGTAAATGTGGCGAGTTTGTCTTCAGGCGAAAGGTTTCTTTTATCGAGAATGGGTTTTATCGTGGAGACAAACATTTCATAGGCAAGCGATGGGCGTTTCTTCTTCCATCGTTCATAAGCCACGGACAGGTCTTTCAGCATCCCTTCGTGAATCGTGCCTGTTGACGCCAGCACACCATTCTTATCGTAAGGAACACCTTTTGCAGACGCCAGGTAGTTCAATCCCATGTTGGCAAAGCAGATGTCGAACGCGATCCTTCTGCCTTTCACATCGGTTGAAAGGTTGGCGATTCCTCCTATGTTGAGGCATATGTTGTATTCGCTGAACAGAAAACGATCGCCGGCCGGGACGAGCGGCGCTCCTTGTCCACCGAGCGCTACATCAAGACTTCTGAAATCATACACGACGGGCAAATCAGTTGCCGCGTGCAATGCCATTCCGTTGCCGAGCTGAAATGTAAAGCCACGTGAGATCTGGTGGAAGATCGTGTGACCGTGCGATGCGATGAAATCAACGTTGCGTATCTTTTGCTTCGTACAAAATGCGCGCACGAGTACGCCGAGGTAATTGCCGTATGCGTTATGGAGGGCCAGCAAATCATCAGCGCGCATTTCAGTCGCGGCCTGCAATTTCTTTTTCCAGCTTGAAGAGTATTGCACTGTTTGTGCATGTTCGATAGCGAAAGCCCAGGCGCCTCCCATCTTTCGGATGACACAACTGGCAATATCGACGCCGTCCAGCGATGTCCCCGACATCAGCCCGATCACTTTATAATTATCCTTCGAATCCATACTTTTGACGCCTTTAGTGCGTGTGAATTTAGCCAAACGCGGATGAACATCGTCGTTGACAAC
Organism: Bacteroidota bacterium; assembly: GCA_003242315.1. Taxonomy (GTDB): domain Bacteria; phylum Bacteroidota; class Bacteroidia; order Cytophagales; family Cyclobacteriaceae; genus ZC4RG29. The sequence continues at coordinate 21,810 of QGUY01000021.1, read as the reverse complement.
GGCAACACGTCGACCAAAGTGGGCATTTTCGATGGAGACAATCTTGTTGACCATCGGGTATTCCACTCCCTGGCAGAAGTGAAGGATCTGCTTGAAGCAACGGAAGCCGATAACATACTCGTCGGTTCCGTGCGTCATGATCCGGCGGAAATCCTGTCTTTTTCAACGGCAACCAGAAAATTCGTTTTGGATCATCGTCTGCCGCTGCCAATTCAAAATCACTACAAAACGCCAGAGACACTCGGTGTTGATCGCGTAGCCGGTGTATGCGGCGGTTTACAACTTTTTCCCGGTTTTAACACTCTGGTAATAGATGCGGGCACGTGCGTTACGTACGACCTGATCGATGCCGAGAGAAATTATCGGGGAGGCGCCATCTCTCCCGGTTTGAGGATGCGCTTCAGAGCTGTGCATGAGTTCACCGCACGGCTGCCGCTGGTGGGTGTTCCGGACACGATTTCGCTATGGGGCGATACTACCGAAACCTCAATTCAAAGCGGCGTTTGTTACGGCATGATTGCAGAAATGGAAGGCATAATATCTGCCCATCAGCAGGAATTCGGCAATTTAAAAACCGTGCTCACGGGCGGGGATGCGCCTACTTTTGAAAACAGGCTGAAAGCCTCCATATTTGCGAGCCCGAATCTTGTACTCATCGGACTAAACAGCATTCTGAATTACAATGTCAAACGTTAGGGGATTTCTTTTGCTCACGGCCATAGCGAGCCTTTGGGCGGGTAGGGCAGTGGGCCAGGCGGCGCAATCGCCGTTTTCAACGTTTGGCATTGGCGAGAAATACGGCACCGGGCTGATCCACAACCAGGGTATGGGAGGCGTGGGCATTGGAACGCCGCAGGTCTGGTTCATCAACAATCAAAACCCTGCAATGCTGGTATACAATGCCCTGACGGCATTCGAGGCCGGCATTGTGTACGAATCGCGCAACATCACGTCGGAAACAACCGATGAAAAAACCTCCGGGGGCAACATGAACTACCTGGTGACCTCATTCCCCATCAAGCCCGGTCGCTGGACCACGTCGGTGGGACTGATGCCACTTACCACGGTGAATTATACCCTGGAATACGACGACAACATTTCAGGGTCGGAAAGCATTGCCCGCGTCACGGAAAGCGGCTCCGGTGGCCTCTCCCAAGTATATCTGTCCAATGGCGTACGCCTCACCAAGCGGCTTTCGGTGGGCCTCACCGCCGCTTATGTATTTAGTTCGATTCTGGACGAGTACTCCAACTACGTGAATGAAGCCCTGGGAGCGCCTTTTCGGGTGAAAATCAGCGAAAGGACTTATGTACGCGATTTTGCGTTCCAGGCGGGCGTAGCCTATCGCATGGATTCCCTGTTCAACAACGACTACCATTTCAATGTTGGGGCGATTTATGGCCTGGGAACGGACCTGAACGCTACCTTCTCCCGAACCTTCGCGAGAACCGACTTTTTGGACCAGATTATCGATTCGCTGACCCTGGAATCGTCGCGGGGTCGCCTGACCCTCCCCAGCTCCCTGGGATTCGGGATATCCTTTGGAAAAGGCATGAAATGGGTTGTTGGAGCCGATTTTCGGTATGAGGACTGGTCCGAGTTCCGAAGCGTGCGCCCTGAGGACGAGGAGGGCCTGGACGTGGCGTGGAGGGCTGCCCTGGGGGGTGAAATAACCCCCGATCCATACGCTGTAGACAGCTTCCTCAAGCGAGTCACCTACAGAATGGGCCTGCATTACGAAAAAGCGCCTTTTTTGGCCAATTCCAAGGAGGTTAAGGATTTTGGCATTAATTTTGGCTTTTCATTGCCGGCTGGCCGTTCAAGTTTGGATATGGCCTTTAGCGTAGGAAAACGGGGAAATCGGGCAGAAAATATTTTAGAGGAGTCCTACTATAAGGTATACTTCGGCATCACGCTCAACGACCAGTGGTTCATTAAACCTAAGTACGATTAGAATTACAAGTACCATGAAAACAACTGTACTGGCAGGAATTCTGTCGCTCGTCATGACCTTCGGTTTCGCCCCCACTGCATCTGCACAATGTTCCGGCGAGCCGGATTGGCCGGAGGATGGCGAACAGAAGGCCAAGGCTACGGAGTCATTGGTCTTGCTTAACGACAATAAGAAGTCCGGCATGTTCAAGCAGGCAATCCCGCCGCTGAACTGGCTCATCACCAATACGCCGGCACTCACTAAGAATATTTACATATACGCCGCCGACGTCTACGACGGTCTTGCAAAGAAAGAAACCGATGCGGCTAAGAAAGCCAAATATGCTGATTCACTTGTAGCCATTTACGATCTGAGGCTTCAGCACACACCATGTGGCGAAGAAGCGTCCATCGTCAACAGGAAGGCGTTGGCTGCTTATATCTACTACATCAACTCGGACAAGGCCAAGGACCTTTTGAAGTTCATGGATGAAGCGTTCGAGAAAAACGGCGCCAACATCATGGACGGTACGCTGATTCCCTACATGCAAACCATCCAGGTGAACTACATCAAAGAAAAAACACTCACCGATGAACAGGTAATTGAGCGCTACGACAAGATTACTGAAATCATCGACAAGAAGATTGCGGAAGCACAGGCGGCCGGCAAACCCATAGACCGTTATCAAAACTATCAGAATCAGGTTGATGACATTTTCATCAGTCTGAACATTCCTATGGATTGTAACCGCATCAAGGAAAAGCTTGAGCCGCGGTTCCGCTCGAATCCCAAAGACGTATCGCTTGCGAAGCAAATCTTCCGTCAGATGCTTCTGGGTAAATGTACCGACGATCCGCTGTGGCTTGAGGCTGGTGAAGTATTGGTAGAAGCGGAGCCAGACTTCGCCATCATGAAGAACCTGGGTATTCGTTACATTGCGCAGGACAACACCGCGAAGGCTGAAGAAATACTCAAGCGCGCGCTGGGTGTGGCACCAGATAAGAGCGACAAGGCTGATGTGCTGATGCTGCTCGGCCAGATTGAATCCAAGAAAGGAAACAATGTCGCCGCTCGCGACTATTTCAGGCAAGTCATTGCCGCTGACGGTCGCAAAGAAGCGTACGAAAAAATTGGTGATCTGTACTTCAACAGCTTTGATGCCTGCAAGGAAGAAGATAACCAGGCAGATGACCGGAGAGTATTCCTGATTGCTTTCGACTACTATCAAAAGGCTGGAGAAAGCCGTAAGATGCAGCAGGCCAAGCAACAATTCCCGTCCAAGGAAGAGTTGTTCCTCAAGAATTACCAGGCAGGAGCTCCGGTACGCGTAGGTTGCTGGATTAACGAGGCAACGACATGGCGAACGCGCGACTAATAAAACACGATATTGGAAAGGCCATAGTGAATGCTATGGCCTTTTTTTATTCCAACAGTATGAAGGCTGCATCCTTCGCATTGCTCGTGTTGCTTACATCATGCGGCGATACTGGCACAAGTGAAATCCTGATATACGATGGCCCCGTAAGAGAAGCCGAAAATGTAGAGCACTACTACGCTGAAAACGGTATTATCAAAGTCAGAATGGTAGCCGAGCAACTGTTCGAGTTGCAGAACGGCGATCGTCAATTTCCGAAAGGAATTTACCTCGAGTTTTTCGATGAAACCGGAAGGATTGAATCAACCCTTCGGGCCAACCAGGCGTTCTTCATCAAGGAAGAGGAAGTGTGGCGTGGCGTAGGAAACGTTGAAGTGATCAACATGCTGAAACAGGAGCAACTAAATACCGAGGAATTATTTTGGAAACCAAAGGACCAACGCATCTATACGGATAAGTTCGTGACGATTCGCATGCAGAGCGATGTAATTTACGGAGAAGGACTGGAAGCCGCGCAGGATATGTCATCATACCGCATTCTCAAACCCAAGGGAACGCTGCAAGTGAAGGAATAGAGTCCGCATGAAACTCTTCGATGTAATTCTGCTTTCTCTTGCTGTCGTTTTTGTCGTGATAGCCGTCCATCAGTCGATGGTAGTGGGCTTTAGTCATTCCTATTGGGCTGTCATGGTAGCCATGCTGCTCTTTTTTGTGTATAATTATCGAAAGAGGAAATGATCGTGGGCACCGGCTGGTGGATATTCATAACATTATTGCTTTCCGCATTCTTTGCAGGGGTTGGGATCGCGCTACCTGCCTCTATTCGGCCTCAGCAAGGGCAAAAGGCTCCGGCACGCGCGGCGGCATTTGTAACCCGAAATCGATTCATCTTTGAAGTCATTGTCTTGACGGGCTCGACTGTCAGCCTTGTGGCGTACGGACTTTTCATGGCGCAGCTAACAGGTCCACTCCTGGCAAGCATTCTTCCAGCGTTACTGAATCACTACGCGGTTGTATTGCTGATCCAGATTCTTGTCGCAACGCTGATTGTCGTTTTCACGGCAGCGGCCCTGCGCAGTATCATGCTTATGCTTCCGCTGGACGGCCTATCGAAGGTGCTGTCGATCCCTTTTCTGGTTTGTTACGTGATCTTATACCCGCTGGCGTACACGGTAGCTTCGCTGGCGAAGTTTATTGCGAAGCGAATGTTTGGTCTGCCGGATCCGGCTGCAACACCTGCTGTCGCGGGACTTGGTCATCCGGCGTTGTTTCCAAGACCCGGGGATTCAGAAGTTGAAAACCGCATTATTCACAACGCTGAGGAATTCAAAACCGTCCTCGTACGGGAATGCATGATACCGCGCACGGAGATTGTTGCTGTCGAGCTTGAGGAGGGAATTGAGAAACTGAAAGAAGCCTTCATCGAGAGCGGGCATTCGAAAATCATTGTTTACAAGGATACTATCGATAACGTAATCGGATACTGTCACTCTTCGGCTCTCTTTCGAAAACCGCGCGATATCCGTGAAATTCTCACGAGCATCATCGTCGTCCCGGAAACGACACTTGCTAATGAACTGATGATCAAATTCATCAATGAGCACAAGAGCCTTGCTGTTGTTCTGGATGAATTCGGAGGAACTTCGGGTATTGTCAGCATGGAGGATGTTATTGAAGAAATACTGGGTGACATTGAAGACGAGCACGACGAAGACAACCTCATCGAACAGAAGCTGGACGAAAACACCTATCTGCTGAGCGCCAGGCTTGAGATCGACTACCTCAATGAAGCCTATGGCTGGAGCCTGCCTGAAGGCGATTACGAGACGCTTGGGGGCCTGATTCTGACCCTCACCGAGGACATACCCGAGCCGGGCGAAACAGTACAATTGCCTCCCTTTACGTTCACGATACAGTCGACCCTGGAGAACCGCATCGACGTAGTGCGGCTGACCCTGTCAGGCACTGGGGAAGAGCCGGGCGACGATGCGTAAGTGCCTGGTTTCCAGGGCTCCCGAAGGGTTAAAAAAATGAACTTAATTTCCCTGGGGTGTTTTACTAATACACAATACGGGTTAAATTTGCGGTTCTTTGCACAGGCGGAAAGCCCCGTGTGGGCAAGGCTTTCACACCAGTTAGTTTAGAATATGGCATTGATCGGAACGCTGCGCAATAAGATGGGCACCTGGGTGGTTGCCTTTGTATTTATTGCCATTGCCGCTTTTACGTTGAACGACATTTTCGGCAACAACTCCATTTTGCTGGGCGAAAACAACGTCGGGGAAATTGCCGGCGAGAAAATATCCCTTCAGGAGTACCAGGCCGCCGTTGAGGAGCGCGAGATAAATTATCGGCTTACGTTTGGCCGCTCTCCCGGTGAGCGCGAAATGCCTCTGCTCCAGGAACAAGCGTGGGAAATGCTTATCGCAAGACACGCTATCGAGGAGCAATATGAGAAGCTGGGACTTAAGGTGACATCGGAAGAACTCAAGGACATGGTTTGGGGAAAGAACATCGAACCCAGCCTGAAAGCTACGCCGATCTTCCTCAACGAGTCGGGACAATTCGACAACAACCGCGTACTGCAGTACCTGCAATACATCAACGCGCTGCCTCCTGATCACGAAGATCGCTATCGGTGGGAGTCCTTCCAGGATAACCTGGCACCTTCACGCATCCGGATCAAATATGAAAATATGATGATCCGCACGGAGAACGTCACCCGCGCGGAAGCGGAACGCGAGTACCACGTTCAGAATGATGTCGCCGAAGTAAAATACCTCTTTGTTCCTTTTTACGCGGTAGGCGATTCAGCGGCCGCACCTGAAGATCGCGCATTGCGCGAGTACTACAACCAGAACAAGGAGCGCTATCGCACGGAACCGATAGCGAGCCTCAGCTATGTAACGTTCCCTGTTCTCCCTTCAGCGGCTGACTCAGCTGCGATCCGTGAGGAAATGGAACAGCTTGCTGCCGAGCTAGCAACCTCCACCAACGATTCACTCTTCGCCCTCAGCAACTCCGATGAACCGGACGCTTACGCGCGATATACACCAAACAACCTGCCGGCGTACATTGACCCTGACAACATTGAGGTTGGAAAGGTTATTGGTCCCTTCGTCGACGGCAATGTCTATCGCATCGCGAAGGTATCAGCCATCACGAAAGATACGATCTATACAGCACGCGCGCGTCACATTCTTGTCAAGTGGACCGACGACACCGATGCTGCTAAACAAGCGGCACGTACGAAAGCTGAAGGCATCCTCCGCGAGTTACGCGGTGGCGCCGACTTTGCAGCAAAGGCGCGTGAAGTCAGCGAAGATCCGGGCTCCGCGGCACGCGGTGGCGATCTGGGCTGGTTCAGCTCCGGCGACATGGTAAAGCCGTTCCAGGACGCGGTGTTCAGCGCGACAAGGCCAGGGCTTGTCAACCGGATTGTCGAGACTCAGTTTGGCTACCACATCATCGACGTCACGGATGTTAAGGATAATACCGCGTATTGGATCGCGACGATGACAGAGGAAATCACGCCGGGTGACGCTTCGATCAACGATGCCCTTCGCAAAGCTGAAGCATTTCAGCTGGAAGTTAGCGATGTTGCTTCGTTCCGCAGGGAAGCCGCAGAAAGAGGTCTGAACGTACTTGAAGCTAAGAACGTTGGCGTCGGCGATCGTCGTGTCGGTATCCTCAGCAACGCGCGGCGCATCGTGCAATGGCTTTTCAATGACGCGTCTGTTGGGGACGTATCTGAAGTGTTCGACCTCAATGGCGAATTCGTAGTTGCTGTAATGACTGAGAAAGTCAAGAAGGGTTACAAGCCTTTTGAAATGGTGAAGGACGAAATTACTCCGATCGTTACAAACAACAACCGCGCGAAGGTCATCATCGATCGTCTCAGCAAACTCGAAGGCTCGCTGGAAGATATTGCCAAGGCGTTTGGTCCTGAAGCAAATGTGTATACGAGCAGCGACCTAAGGCTGAACACAGCGACGCTGCCGGGAATCAGTTTTGATCCGACTGCGTTGGGCACTGCGTTCCGTTTAAGCGACGGCGGCCGGTCCAAACCTTTCCAGGGCGAGAACGGAGTGATCATCATGGAGACAACAGCGAAGACCATTGCGCCGGCTATTGCCGATTATGGACTCTACAAGACGCAATTGCAGCAGGCGCGCGCTAACCGTACAAGCTTCAGCATCGCGGATGCTATCAAGGAAGCTGCGGGCATAGAAGACAGAAGGTACAAGTTCTACTAATCGTTCACGCGATAAAGGCCCGCATCGGCCGTTGTGCACGATGCGGGTCTTTGTCTTTTAAAGGGTATGGAGGCTATGGATAAGGATTGGCTTGACTCATTTCGCGAAAAGCTCGACAAACACTATGCATGGCCTTCCCTGTATGTGTTTAAGTTTATCGTACCCAAGGGTAAAGAAGACGAGTTGAAGAGCTTCTTTCCCGCGCACGAGATCGCCGAGAGAAGCTCCGCCCAGGGAAACTACACGAGCTTCACCATCCAGATGATGTGTCCCTCGAGCGAATCCGTAATCAACGTGTATCAGCGCGTCTCCAACATCGAAGGAATCATCGCGTTGTAAGCAAACAAACCTGCACGCTGTCACCACACTAATAAAAAAACTGTTATGTGGATTGAAGCAGATAACCGACTGAAAAAGACGTTTGAGTTCCGCGACTTTACCGAAGCTTTTGGCTTCATGACACGGGTCGCTCTCGTCGCCGAAAAAATGAACCACCACCCCACCTGGACAAACACCTGGAACAAGGTGTCGTTCGAACTGAGCACGCACGATGCCGGTGACGTGGTTACAGAAAAGGATCATAAGCTCGCCGCTGCGATCGACGCACAGGCAAAATGACGGCAGCGCGAAAGACGTCCCTCTACCTCGTGCCGACTCCCATCGGTAACCTGGGGGATTTCACCTTTCGCGCCGTTGAAGTCCTGAAGACGGTCGACCAGATCCTGGCGGAAGATACGCGCACCTCTTCCGTACTGTTGAAACACTATGGCATCACACGCCCGCTGAAAAGCTTTCACAACTACAACGAGCACAAAGTTCTCCAGGGCCTGATCGAGCGCATGAAAGGAGGCGAGACATTTGCGCTGGTTTCCGATGCCGGTACGCCGGGAATATCGGATCCGGGATTCCTGCTCGTGCGCGCGTGTATGGAAGCCGACATCCAGGTAGAGTGCCTTCCGGGTGCCACGGCGCTGATCCCCGCATTGGTAAAGTCGGGTCTACCCTCAGACCGTTTTGTATTCGAGGGCTTTCTTCCACACAAAAAAGGCCGTAAGACACGCATAGAAAGCTTCATCGACGAGCAAAGGACTATCGTACTGTATGAGTCGCCTTACCGCCTTTTAAAAACCCTGGAACAACTGGCAGAAGCATTGGGACCGGATCGAAAAGCATCGGTATCACGCGAACTGACAAAAATGCACGAAGAAACCATAGGAGGAACATTGAAATCGATTGTTGAGCACTTTCGCGAACACGAACCGCGCGGTGAATTTGTTATCGTAATTGCTGGCGCCGGCAGGAACCAGGATTTTTGATGTAAATTAGAAGCGCAAGCCATGGAACTTCAATCAATCGAACAGGAGACGATCAGCATCTGCAAGGAAGTGGGAGAATTCATCCTGAAAGAAAGTCGCTCCTTTGACCGTTCGCGCATAGAGCAAAAGACAGACTTTAACAACCTCGTCTCCTATGTCGACAAGGAAGCGGAGCGCATGTTGGTGCAGCGCCTTCAGAAAATTCTTCCCGGCTCAGGCTTTATCACGGAAGAGGGAACAGTAGAGCGATCGTATGACAAAAAGTATCATTGGATCATCGACCCGCTGGATGGCACGACAAACTTTCTGCATAACCTGCCCATCTTTGCCATAAGTGTTGGGCTCGCCGAAGGCGATAAGCTCGTGTTGGGCGTCGTGTATGAAATGAGTCACGACGAATGCTATCACGCCACCATTGAAGGTCCTGCGAAATGCAATGGCAAAGAAATCAAGGTATCGACGGTATCCACCCTTCGCGAATCCCTGCTGGCGACGGGGTTCCCCTACTACCACCTCGATAAGAATGATGAATACCTCGATATCATCAAGATTTTCCTGTCGCAAACCCATGGCATCCGAAGGCTGGGCAGTGCCGCTGTCGACCTAGCATATGTCGCCTGTGGCCGTCTGGAAGGCTTTTTTGAGTATAGCCTGAACCCCTGGGACGTGGCTGCCGGTGCCCTGATTGTTCAGCAGGCAGGGGGTATCGTCACGGACTTCCGGGGCGGGAATAACTTCCTGCACGGTGGCGAATTGTGCGCCAGCAACGGGAAAATTCAAACTGAAATGCTCCGGGTTGCGCAGGAACGCTGGTATGTTTAAAAAGATGGTGCCTGGCGAATTTTTTTTCCTCAGAGGGGATTATTACAGTGCCAGGTGGTAATTTTGGACAGATGATACAGCAAATCCTCGTTATTCTCGTTTTCGTAGCGGCCGTTGGCTACCTGGTTTCACTGGTTGTCAAGCAGTTCCGCGCCAAGTCCGGCTGTGCCACGGGGTGCGGGAAGTGTGGGGCGCTTGACATAAAGGCGATCGAGGCGCGGATTAATGAAGCGCGGAAGGAATAGATGCAGATGCAAGTTGCAGACGCAGATTTAGCCGATATCATCTAAATGCACAAGAGCCGCTAGGCCCAGACTTTCGTTCCCTCGGTACAGTTCGTGCAGATGTCGATTTCGCGACGTGATTTCAGAAGCGATGCGCGGAAGGCGTTGTAGCGCTCGCCGTTCCAGATAGCGGCAAAGGATTCATGCCTGACATTTCCCAGTTCATGTTGTGCGTCTTTGTCAAAGCAACAGGGAACAACACGACCGTCCCAGGTGATCACACAACTGTGCCACATCTTCCAGCAGTGATTTGACATCTCATTCTTGATCCGCCATGTGCCGTCTGAGTTCTTGGCATAACGGCTGTACTTATCGTTATCCGGAATCAATGGCGACCCATGCACATAGTCATAAATCTGTGCTGTCTTGAGTTTTACTTCATCAACGCCAAGGTCAGCAGCCAGTCGCCTCAGTTGCGGAATTTGATGTTCATTCTGCCGCACGACGAGGAACTGGAAGATTATGTGAGGCGTGGCCGATGCGTAGTGCTTTTTCCAGCGCACAACATTTCGCGTACCATCAAGTACGCGTGCCAGTATGCCACCACGACGATAGGACGAATATGCTTCCTGCGTCGTTCCATCGATAGATATGATCAGCCGGTTAAGACCTGATTCTACCGTAGCACGCGCAGTCTCATCATCCAGGTAATGTCCATTGGTGGATGTTGATGTATAAACTCCCGCCGAAGTGGCTTTACGCACCATGGTTAAAAAATCGCGGTGCAAATACGGTTCGCCCTGAAAATAAAACGTGAGCCAGAAAAGTGTGGAACCGAGTTGTTCTAATACATTATCCAGCAGGGCGGCGTCCATCATACCTGTGGGCCGCGTAAACGAACGGAGTCCACTGGGACATTCCGGACACCGAAGATTACAGGATGTGGTGGGCTCTATTGAAATGCTGATCGGCATGCCGGCAATACGCGGTACGCCCGTGATGCGAGAATACTGATAGCTTGACCATATCGCCGCCGCATTGCGCCATCGCGCCATCGACGACCTGGATAACAGCTGAAGCGTGTCGCGCATAGGGCTATCAGTTTTCAAACAAAAGTACGCCGTTATGCCGGAATAGCAACCGGCATACTATCTTGCGGAATGCGTGCCCTTGTGCGACTGACCCTGGTGATCGTCCTGCTCCTCACAGGCGAAACCCTTCACGCCCAGCGGAGGCTCTCCCCTGACGCTACCATCTCCGTCATTACGTGTGGTCCGGGACAGGAAGAACTTTATTCTGCCTTCGGTCACAGTGCGCTGCGGGTGTACGACCCGCAGCAAGGAATCGATGAGGCGTACAACTACGGGGTATTCGACTTCGATCAGCCTTACTTCTATCTGAACTTTGCACGTGGATACCTGTACTACCAGCTTGCCGTGTGGGATTACCAGGGCTTTGCAAGCATGTACATGTATCACAACCGATTCATCCACGAACAAATACTCAACCTCACACCCCAGCAAAAACAACGGGTATACGATTTCCTACAGTGGAATGCATTGCCGGAAAACAAATATTACCGATACGATTACTTCTACGACAACTGCGCCACACGAATACGCGACGTATTTGTGCACGTATTCAAAGACTCGGTCGAATTCGACGGATCATACATCGACACCAAACATACCATCCGCGAATTGACCGATCTGTATCTGGATCAGCAACCGTGGGGCGACCTGGGTATCGATATCTGTCTCGGCCTTCCCATGGACAAGGTTGCAGACCCATATGAATACATGTTCCTCCCCGACTATATCGAGTCGGGATTTGATCATGCGACCATCTACCAGAATGGTGAACGCGTCCCCCTCGTGGCAAGAAAGGTTGTCGTGTACAAACCACGCGAAGAGGATCCGCCGCGAGGATTACCGCATCCGTTGTTCGTATTCAGCGTCGCCGCCCTGGTGATAGCAGGGATTAGCATACACGACCTTCGTCGACGCAAGGTGTCCCACTGGGTCGATGCCCTGTTGTTCGGTGCCGCCGGCCTGATCGGCGTGCTGTTGCTGTTCCTTTGGCTCTTCACCGACCACGCCGCCGCAGCACGAAATCTCAACATCCTCTGGGCCTTACCCACACACATTGTGGCGGTGTTCATGCTGAAGCAGCAAACCAAACGCATCAGGACCTACTTCCTGATAACTGCCATCCTTTGCGCAGCATTATTGTTGTCCTGGAACCTTCTTCCGCAGATGCTTAATTATTCGCTAGTACCGATAGTGATTGCGTTGGGGATTCGAGGGGGAGTGAGATGGAGATTATTGTGTTGATGTGTTGATGTGCTCATGTTGGTGTGCCCTTCGAGAACGATCAACAACGTACACGTTCAATTTAGCCTAATGGAACCGCGAGACGTACGCGCAGATCTTATCCAACACCAACACATCAACACATCAACACATGCGCACATCATACCGCACATCAAATATGAATCGGTCGATTCGCCGTGGCAGCCAAACACGCTTCTTTCACCGCTTCCATGTAAGTCGGGTGAGCGTGCGACATACGAGCGACGTCTTCGGCGGCAGCGCGGAATTCCATGGCGGTAACGCCGGCCGCGATCATATCGGCGGCACGGGCTCCGATGATGTGCACGCCGAGGATTTCATCGGTGTTTTTGTCCGCAAGAATCTTGACGAGGCCGTCGGTGTCCATACTGGCACGCGCCCTCCCAAGGGCCTTGTACGGGAACTTCCCCGTCTTGTAAGCACGGCCGGATTCCTTGAGCTGTTCTTCTGTGTATCCAACGCTGGCAACCTCGGGCCATGTGTAAACAACGCCCGGTATCAGGAGATAGTTGATGTGCGGCTTCTGGCCGGCGAGACGCTCGGCAACGAAGACACCTTCCTCTTCCGCCTTGTGCGCAAGCATGGGGCCACGGATCACATCGCCAATGGCGTATATGTTGTCAACGCTGGTGCGCAAATGTTCATCAACAGGTATGCGCCCTTTGTCCAATCCAATGCCAACAGCGGAAAGATTCAACCCCTCGGTGTAGGGTTGGCGTCCAATGCTGACGAGGCAATAGTCGCCTTTCAATTCCAACGCCTTCCCCTGCTTGTCCTCCGCCGTTACGGTAACTTCTTTGCCTTTCACATTTACTGAAGTTACCTTATGGCCCAGGTAGATGTCCATCCCCATCTTCTTTGCCACCTTTTGCAGCTCTTTACCAAGTGTGCCGTCCATGGTGGGGATGAGGTTGTCGAGAAACTCAACGACCGTAACCTTGGAACCGAGACGTGAATAAACCGATCCGAGCTCCATACCGATCACGCCTCCGCCAATAACAATGAGGTGTTTCGGTATTTCCTTAAGTTCGAGCGCCTCGGTGCTCGAGATAATGCGTTTCTTATCAAACGGTGCAAAAGGAAGCGGTGTGGGTTTGGAACCAGTGGCGATGATCACGTATTCTGTCGTGATCTTCTTTTCGCTGCCGTCTTTTGCCAGAATTTTAATGGTGTTCTTGTCGACGAAGGAGCCAATGCCATGGTGGACATCAACTTTGTTTTTCTTCATGAGAAAAGCGATGCCATCAACATTCTGCTTGACCACATCCGCCTTCCGCGCGACCATCGCCGCGAAGTCGACCTTAAGTCCCTGAACGTTGATACCGTGGGCTTTGAAGTTTTCCTTTGCGTTGGCGAAATGCTCACTGGAGTCGAGCATGGCTTTGGACGGAATGCAGCCTACGTTGAGGCATGTTCCCCCCAGGGTATCATACTTTTCTATGAGGGCTGTTTTGAAGCCAAGCTGTGCGCACCGGATGGCAGCTACATATCCTCCGGGACCTGAACCTATAATTGTGACGTTGTAATCCATGGCAAAAAGTTAGAACAAGTAAAGGGTCGCAAAATTGGAAGCGTCAGACACCGAGGATAAGTCGACCAGGGTCTTCCAGTAGTTCTTTGACGCGATACAGGAAGCTCACAGACTCCCGGCCGTCAATGATACGGTGGTCGTACGACAACGCGACATACATAACCGGTCGGATGACGATCTCTTTGTTTTTGACCACTGGACGCTCAACAATGTTGTGCATACCGAGGATGGCCGATTGTGGCGGATTGATGATCGGCGTCGACAGCATGGACCCGAACACGCCTCCATTGGTGATCGAGAACGTTCCGCCTTGCATTTCGTCGATAGACAGTTTACCCTCACGGGCTTTGGTCGCAAGTCGGGCAATCTCGGATTCGATCTGATCAAAGGACAGCAGGTCAGCATTTCGCACGACCGGCACTACAAGTCCGCGCGGTGTGGAGACAGCGATGGATATGTCGCAGTAATCGTGGTAAATAATGTCGTCACCATCAATTTGCGCGTTGACGGCCGGCCATTCTTTCAGCGCGATGCACACGGCTTTCGTAAAGAAAGACATGAAGCCAAGGCCGATACCGTATTTCTCTTTGAACTTGTCCTTGTATTGCGCGCGAAGGTCCATGATCGCCTTCATGTCAACCTCATTGAAGGTCGTGAGCATGGCCGTCTCATTCTTCACCGATACCAATCTTCTCGCGATCGTCCTCCGCAGCGATGACATTTTCTCCCTGCGCGTGTTGCGCGCACCCGCGGGCGCGGGAACTGCCGCAGGCTGAGGCGCGGGCGCTTTTCCTGACTCTGCCGGTTTAGACGGTTGCTGGGCCTGCATCGCATCCTCTTTGGTGATGCGTCCATCGCGGCCCGTACCCTTTACATCGCTGGCCTTCAAGCCTTTTTCTTCAAGTATCTTGGCCGCAGCAGGTGAAGGATGTCCCGCGGCATAGGTGTGCGCCTCAGAGGCAGAAGCCTCCGGTGCAGGCGCTTTCTCCACTTTGGCCGGTGCGCCGTCAGATACTTCGTCGATGGTGCATATGAGTCCACCAACGGGTATGGTCTCCTTTTCTTTTGCTACGATGTGAAGAATGCCGGCCGCCTCGGCAGGAAGCTCGAACGTAGCCTTGTCGGATTCCACCTCAGCGATTATCTCATCAAGCTCAACACGATCGCCGTCTTTTTTCAACCACGTCGATAGCGTTACCTCAGTAATGGATTCTCCAACGGCAGGTACGCGCATTTCGCGCACCTTACCTCCTTTTCCTTGAGCCTCCGCAGCAGACGCAGGCTGCGGCGATTCGGCTTTCGCTTCGGCCTTTTCTTCTTTCTTCGGAGTTTCTTTCTTGGGAGTTTCTTTCGGCGGTTCACCGGAACTCTTTCCGTCTGCCCCGGAAGGTTCGATCTCGCAGATAAGTTCTCCTACAGGTACGGTCTCGCCTTCCTGTTTGAGAATTTTGAGCACACCTGCTTCAGGAGCTCTGAGTTCGAACGTCGCTTTGTCGGATTCCAGGTCTGCGATTACTTCATCCATCTGGACGGTGTCGCCGTCCTTGCGATGCCAGCTTCCAATGGTTACTTCTGTTATGGATTCTCCTACTGATGGTACTTTAACCTGAACGGCCATGGATATGGATTTCGGTGAAAAAAAATTATTCTTCAAACGCCTTGGCGACGATCTTTTCCTGCTCGACACGGTGAACCTTAGCAAAACCTGTTGCTGGTGAAGCGCTTGCTTTGCGCGAAACAACTTTCAGTCTGTCGTCAGGCATCATCCTGTGAATGTATGATACGTATCCCATGTTGGCGGGTTCCTCTTGTACCCACATCCGATCGTCGGTTTTATACTTATCGAGAATGGAACGCAGCATTTTTTCCGGGAACGGATAAAGCTGCTCGAGACGTACTAACGCCACGTCATTGATCTTCTTCTTCTGTCGGTATTCAAGCAGATCGTAGAAGACTTTGCCGGTGCAAAGTATCACGCGCCTTACTTTCTTTGGATCGACGGTAGTATCATCAAGCACTTCCTGGAAGCGACCCTTTGTAAAGTCGTCCACTGGCGAGGCCACCAGGGGATGACGCAACAAAGATTTTGGCGAAAACACCACGCATGGCTTGCGGAACTCCCAAGCTACCTGGCGTCGCAGCAGATGAAAGAAGTTCGCCGCCTTGGTAAGGTTCGCCACGATCATATTGTACTCCGCACAAAGCTGCAGGAACCGCTCGGGCTTTGCGCTGCTGTGCTCCGGACCCTGACCTTCATATCCGTGCGGGAGCAGCATGACGAGTCCGTTCATGCGGTTCCATTTGGATTCAGCGCTGGACACGAACTGATCGATCATCACCTGTGCGCCATTGGCGAAGTCGCCAAACTGCGCTTCCCATAATACGAGCGCCCGAGGAGAGGCCATCGCGTACCCGTATTCGAAGCCGAGCACGCCGTATTCCGATAGCAGCGAGTTGTAAATGTGGAACTTCGCCTGATTCTTGTCGAGGTGGTTCAGTGCGCAATACGACTCATTCGTATTCGCATCCCATATGTATGCGTGACGATGGGAGAAGGTGCCGCGCTTCACATCCTGACCGGACATCCGGACCGGCGTGTTCTGCAGGAGCAGTGATCCGTAGGCCAGAAGTTCGGCTTCAGCCCATCCCAGCTCGCGTGTTTCGAAGAAAGCCGCCTTTCGATCGCGCAAAAGTTTCTCTACCTGCTTCAGCGGTTTGAAGCCATCCGGGATGGTGATGAGTGCCTGTCCGACTTTCTCGACGATCTCCGGGCTTATCGATGTATCCGGAGAGGATTCAAAATCTTCCGGCCGCGCCCATCGCATTTGCTCCCACTCCTCTTCAACCTTTTGGGTCTTGTAAGGAAGCGGTTTTTGCTTCACTTCGTTGAGACGATCCTGAAGCTGGTCGCGGAACTTCTTGTCCATCGCGTCGGCAAGCGCAGAGTCCAGGTCACCTCCTTCGACGAGCTTGCGCACATACACCTCGCGCGGATTGGGATGGCGCGCGATGATGTTGTAAAGCTTTGGCTGTGTAAACTTAGGCTCGTCACTTTCATTGTGACCATGCCGGCGGTAGCACAGCAGGTCGATGAAGATGTCCTTCTGGAAACGCTGGCGGTACTCAACAGCGAGGTTGGCGGCAAAGGATACTGCCTCGGCATCGTCACCGTTCACGTGGAGAACCGGCGCATCGACGATCTTGGCGATGTCCGTACAGTAGATGCTAGTTCGCGCATCGTCATAATCCGTGGTAAATCCCACCTGGTTGTTAATAACAAAGTGGATGGTACCGCCCGTGAAGTAACCGGGCAAGCCTGACATCTGTACCACTTCGTAGACGATACCCTGGCCAGCAACGGACGCGTCGCCGTGAATGAGAACCGCCATTGCCTTGGAGGTATCCCCTTCGTATTCATCGTCAATCTGCCCACGCGTATAACCGAGCACCAGCGGATCCACAGCTTCCAGGTGAGAAGGATTCGGCGTAAGCTTTACATAGATCTTTTTCTTCGAAGGTGTCAAAATGTGACTGGCATAACCCAGGTGGTATTTGACGTCGCCATCGCCCATCGTAAGATCAGGGCTGACATTGCCTTCGAATTCTGTGAATATCTGTTCGTAGGTTTTTCCCAGGATGTTGGAAAGTACGTTGAGTCGACCGCGGTGCGCCATGCCGATCACGACTTCCTTGACCTCCAGTTCCGCCGCGCGGTTAATGATCGTTTGCAGCGCGGGAATCGTGTTCTCACCTCCTTCAAGGGAGAATCTCTTTTGTCCCAGGAACTTCGTGTGAAGAAAGTTTTCGAAAACAACCGCCTCATTGAGCTTGGTCAGGATCATCTTCTTGACCTCGATGCTCGGATTGTAGGCATAGTATTCCCGCTCGATCTTATCGAGCAGCCACTGGCGGATTTCCTCGTTTCGGATAAAGTTGACCTCAAAGCCGATCGGGCCGAGGTATACTGCCTCCAGTTTTGCAATGATATCCCGAAGTTTGGCCCGCCCCATCTTGATTTCGGCTCCTACGTCGAATTCCGTGTCGAGGTCCGCTTCGCTGAGTCCGACATCCGAAAGGGATAGGTGGACCTTGTGGTCGCGGCGTGGACGGACCGGGTTGGTTTTCGACTTTAGGTGCCCGAAGGAGCGGTAAGCAAATATCAGGTTCCGGACCTGCGCTTCCTTGAGGGTATGGCTTTCTTCCCGGGTTGTGACATGGCCGTTATCGCCGTATCGCTGCTGGGAGAATTCGTAACCCTCAAAAAATTTCTGCCAGGTTACATCGACGGAGGAGGGATCTTGCTTGTAATTTTGATAAAGTCTGTCAAGGTATCCAACGTCCGCGTTGGAGATATAAGAGTATTTGTCCATCACATTTGGCCGTACGCCATCATTATCACATACCAAAGTTAGATAACACAGTTACGATAAAAAAATTGCATAATCGTTTAAGCAAATATACTTGATAATCATTTATTTACAGGAACTGCTCAAATCACTCTTGTCTTACTTGAATTTTGATTTATCTTTGCGGTCTTTTACATGCGAATTCTGGACGAGATCCAAAAGAAAAACAACTTAAATGGCAGTAAAGATCAGATTGGCCCGCAGGGGCCGCAGGAAACTGGCGTTGTACGACGTAGTTGTCGCTGACGCCAGGGCGCCACGGGATGGCCGCTTCATTGAAAAGCTGGGGACGTACAATCCGCTGACGAACCCGGCGACTGTCGAAATCAACGACGAAAGGGCCTTTCACTGGATAATGAAGGGCGCCCAACCCACCGACACGGTAAAGTCTATGTTGTCTTACCGCGGTGTTCTGCTGAGAAAGCACCTGCAGGTCGGCGTGCTGAAAGGTGCATTGACTCAGGAACAGGCCGACGCAAAGCTGGCTGAATGGCTCAGGGAAAAGGAAGCCAAGATGAAGAAGAAGGCCGAAAAGCTGGCCGAATCCAAAGCCGCTGAAAGCAGAGCCCGGAAAGAAGCCGAGTCCAAGGTTAGAGAGGCTCGTGCGGAAGCCATCAGGAAGAAGCAAGTCGTTGCTGAAGAAGCCCCGTCTGCCGAGACTGCTGAAGCATCGGATGCTTCCGGAGCACCGGAAGCGGGCAGCGCAGAATCCTGATCCGACGTACGGCGACAATAATATTCTCAACACGCCGGGCCGGCATGCCCCGGCGTTTTTGTTTTTCGCCATACCATGAGTAACTCCGAATACTTTCTCATCGGTAAGGTGACCCGCCCCCATGGATTAAAGGGAGCGGTCACAATCTCACTTCGACCCGAGGCCCCAGACCCCGCGTCGCTGGATGTCGTGTACCTGGAGCAAAAAGGGTCGTTTGTCCCTTATTTTGTCGACTCTGTTTCATCCAAGGGTTCCCGGGCCTATGTCAAGCTTCAGGATGTAGACACTCACGAGCATGCATCGTTGGTATCAGGGCTGAACGTATTCCTTCCCCTCGCCGACCGCCCGGCAGCCGGAGAACGCGGCTTTTACAGCGATGAAGTACAGGGATTCTCCGTATCTACAGTGGACGGCACCCTGCTAGGCACCGTGCGCGAAGTGGCTGATGCAGGCCCCGGTCGGCTGGTCGTTGTGGAGCACGGTGAGCGTGAGGTACTTATCCCGGTAAACGGACCATTTATTCAGGTCGTGGACTCCGAGGAAAAGACCATCATTGTGGACCTCCCTGACGGGTTTCTCGACCTCAACAACTGATCTGAAATGCACATCGATATCATCACGTGCCTGCCCAAACTTCTCGAAAGCCCCTTCAGTGACTCTATTGTCAAGCGGGCCATCGCCAAGGGACTCGTCAAAATCAACGTGATTGACCTGCGTGCCTACGCTACCGACCGCCATCGTTCGGTGGACGATTATGCCTATGGCGGCGGTGCGGGGATGGTGCTGATGGTGGAACCCATCGACAGGTGTATTTCCGATCTTAAGTCGCGGCGGACTTATGATGAAGTCATTTATATGAGTCCTGACGGCGAGCCCTTCCGGCAGTCGTTGGCCAACGCCCTCAGCCTCAAACAGAACCTGATTATCCTGTGCGGTCATTATAAGGGAGTGGACGAGCGAGTACGGGAGCACCTGGTGACCCGTGAAATCAGTATCGGGGATTATGTCCTCTCGGGCGGTGAATTGGCTGCGGCCGTCGTTACCGACGCGATCGTCCGGCTCATCCCGGGCGTGCTTTCCGATGAGACGTCGGCCCTGAGCGATTCTTTTCAGGACAACCTGGTGGCTCCGCCCGTTTATACCCGTCCGGCAGACTACAAGGGATGGAAAGTGCCTGACGTCCTGCTAAGCGGTCATGAAGCGAAAATCGAGGCGTGGAGGCACGAAATGGCGCTGGAGCGCACCCGCCAGCGCCGCCCGGGACTGCTTGCCGACAACCCTGACGAGCCGGGCAACATTCCCGCCGGAGAACGCTGAAATCCCGATACTTTGTCTAAATTTGCAGTCCGTTTCAGAAAACATACCATCATGGCTGATTTGGTCAAACTAGTGGAGGAAAAAGAGGGTGGCGACCGTTCAAAAACCCCATCCTTCAAGGCAGGCGATACCGTCAATGTACACGTCAAGATACGGGAAGGGAACAAAGAACGCGTCCAGCAGTTTCAGGGCGTGGTAATTCAGCGCCGCGGTAAGGGAACCAATGGAGAGACGTTCACCGTCCGCAAGATTTCCAACGGAGTAGGCGTGGAACGCATATTTCCCATCCTCTCTCCCAGCATCAGCAAAATCGAAGTGCTGAAAGTCGGCAAGGTACGCCGTGCGAAACTCTACTACATGCGCGGACGCCAGGGTAAGGCCGCCCGCATCAAGGAAAAACTATAAGATTTGATTAGTGATTTGTGATTTTTGATTTGCGATTTGGGCCTTGATTAAATCATAAATCACAAATCAAAAATCGCTAATCAAAAATCACTTATGGCTTGGTTCAGACGCAGCGATAAAGGGATCCTCACCCCCACGGAGTCCAAAAGGGAAGTACCTGACGGGCTTTGGTTTAAGTCGCCAGGAGGAAAAATCGTCCATACCCGCGAACTGAAGCACAACGCCTTCGTGGTACCTGATGAGGACTACCACGTCCGGATCGGATCAAAGGAATATTTCGAACTCCTCTTCGATCATAACGAATTCAAGGAACTGGATCCCGACATGGAGTCGGCGGACCCGCTGAATTTCACTGACACAAAGCCCTACCTCGAACGCATTCGCGAATCCCAGGAAAAGACGGAACTCAAAGATGCCATTCGCACTGCCGTAGGCAAACTCAACGGCATTGACATCGTCATTGGCTGCATGGACTTCAGCTTTATCGGCGGCTCCATGGGCTCCGTTGTCGGCGAAAAAATATCGCGGGCTATTGATCACTGCCTGAAACACCGTATTCCGCTGCTGCTCATCTCCCGCTCGGGCGGTGCGCGCATGATGGAAGCCGGACTTTCACTTATGCAGATGGCCAAGACGTCAGCCAAACTCGCCCTGCTGGATGAAGCGGGCATTCCCTATATCTCGTTGCTTACAGATCCCACCACCGGCGGCGTTACAGCGTCATTCGCCATGCTCGGTGATTTCAATATCGCGGAACCCGGCGCACTCATTGGCTTTGCCGGCCCTCGCGTCATCAGGGAAACCATCGGCAAGGACCTTCCCAAAGGATTTCAAAGCGCGGAGTTCGTGCTTGATCATGGCTTCCTTGACTTTATCGTCGACCGGAGGAATTTGAAGAACAGGTTGACGGTGTTGCTAAAAATGCTCGCTTAATGTGCCGATAGCGATCACCCTTTAAACGGTCCTGTTCCCGCCGCACGCCACTTAGTCCCTAAAAGGGGTCCCAACGCGCGAGGTTCTTTCTATTAGCTGACAAGGAATACTTACTTCCTACCTCGCACCTTCTCACTATACTCCTTCACCGTATCCACGAAGCACCTTACGCTATCGACTTCCGTGTCGGGATAAAGGCCGTGTCCCAGATTGGCGATGTGTTTGT
>QGUY01000278.1 GCA_003242315.1 Bacteroidota bacterium | reverse complement strand
ATATATCATAGAGCTGTGCCGACTGTGCTAACTCAGGTCCGGTCGGCAGGTAGCGGTCCTTGGTGATCTTGTTATAGGCAATCACATATTTGCCATGAGGCTTTGCTGTAGGACCGCCGGGTATGCTCAAGTGACCGATGGAATAGTACGTAGGAACACGGTCGAGGACTTCAAGGGTTTCCAGGTTCCACTTAACGATTTCAGATGAGACAAACATTGACGTGTAGGCATTCCCTCTCCCGTCAAATTCCGTGTGCAATGGGCCAAGTCCCGGTTTTTGCACTTCACCATGAAGTACTGCCTCATAGCGAAGTACCGGCACCCCGGAGAAATCGCCTTCAAAATCCTTGCTGGCTATGGCATTCTGGAATTTCGTGAAGGAGAACACCGGCATCGTGGCTGCAAGTTTGCCGCTACCTACAATGTATTCTCCAGTCGGGTCGACGTCACAACCGTGCGGTGATTTCGGACACGGGATGAAGTATACCAGTTCAGGGAACTCCGTAATGTCCAATACCCGAACGCCTTTCTTTACTGTTGACGTTGCGGTATGCGTCCTTTCATCGTAGACGTTGTGAACATACTCAACGTTTTCAAGTCGGCCTTGACCCTGCGAAGCCAGCTCTTCGGCTTTTCTCCAGTTCACAGCCATGATGAAGTCCTTATCATTCTTGGAAGCGTTGATTTCAAGAAGAGTATAGGCCAGTTCAGTGTTATAGCATGAGAAAAAGAACCAGTCGCGCGACGGCCCCTTTCCACCACGGCTCAGGTCGAAGTTGAAGCCCGGTGTTCTAAGCTGGAACGCGATGCTCATTTCTCCGGACTGAGGATCAACTTTGATAAAGGAAATCGATCCTTTGAAGTTATCTTTATAGGAACTGATAGGCACATCCTTGTTGTCCATTGGTATACTGAATCGCGTGCCTGCGATCACATACTCGGTGTTCTCAGTGATGAAAGGTGAAGAGTGGTTCCCTCCGCTGTTTGGGATTTCCAGGATCTCTTCAGTCTTGAATGTGCGTAGATTGACACGGGCAACACGCGGTGTGTTGTTTGCGTTCGCAAACGCCCATCGACCATCGTGTTCACCGTTCGTGGTCGACAGCGCAATGTGGTGAAGGTCGTCCCACGGCACAAACCCATGTGTTGTATTCAGCATGGGCTTGGTCTCTTCGCTGTAACCCCAACCGTTTTCAGGGGAAACGGAAAACACCGGAAGAATCTTCAGCAGCCGGCCTGAAGGAATGCCGTACACTCCGATCTGACCGTTGAAGCCACCTGAAACGATGTTGTAAAACTCATCGTACTGTCCGGGCGCCACATATACTCTACTTGCAGCATCGCCCATCGCCATGTCGCCGGGGCCTTTCGGTTTGCACCCGACAGCAACCAGTCCGCACACTATGAGCGTGACCGGTAGCCTGAATGTTGTCTTCATATTTTTGTTGTCATGTTTTATGTCTATTCCTCCCCGTCATTCTTGCGCATGAATTCCAGGATATCGCGGGCATCACCGATCGAAACGTTTTGATTTGGCATACGCGTAAGACAGAGCTCCAGCAGCTTTTGAGCTTCGGGATCCTGATCCAGCATCACGTCAACGTTCGTGATCATGTTCATGATCCATTCCGGCTTCCTGCGCTTCGTCACTCCTGCCCATCCCGGCCCAACAACACGTGTCTCATCCAGCCTGTGGCAAGCCTGGCATTTCATTTCGTAAATCGCCTGCCCCCGCTTAATGCGATCCTGCTCAAGCGGCGTGTTGAGTGTCACATGTTGCACCTGACCAATGCCTTTCGAGGGGTCCGCGTTCTCAGCAACTGCCGAAGAAGCATCCCTGCCCGCAGGGGTTGTTGATTGTGACGCGGGTCGATCGGGTTTGCAGGCAGCAACCCATACCGCCAGTAGCAATACCATTACACCGGCCCTGATGCCTGTGCCAGATAAGAGTGTTGGTTTGTCCATAATTGAGGTGTTTTCGGATTCGAAACTAGTATTCGGAGGACAGTAGATTTATGATCGAGATCACATCGCTGATAAACTAAATTTACCCAAATATTTGGCATCACCAATCACGTTCAGGCTGTTTGACGAATACCGATAAATTTCATCATACCAACTCAGATGGCCTTGCTGAAAATGTTGCTGGTTTGCCCATGCGCGAGATGTGGATCCAAGACCGCACATATATTCCTGATAAACGCTCTTCCAAGGTCAGTTACGATCAAAGCATCCTCCGTTAGCGTTACCAGTCCTTCCATTTCCATTTCGGTCAATCGCACAATGGTACCCTGGTCAGCTATCATATGCAGCACGTCGCCAGATAAAACGCCTCTGCAGGCGATATCCAGGATGGCCTTACGCCTGAGCATGTTATCCGGCGATTGAATATGACCGCGGTATACTGCAAGCCTCTGATCCGATACCAACTGTGTATATTTCTCTACAACTTTTTCATTCTGAGCATAGGCATACTTTGCATCACTGATCGAAGATGCTCCTAGTCCGATCAGCAAATCTGTATGGGTCGTTGTATAACCCATAAAGTTGCGATGTAGTGTGCCATCGTACCTGGCGCGGGCTAGTGCGTCATGAGACAGGGCAAAGTGATCCATCCCGATCTCGATGTAGCCTGCGTCTTCAAACATCTTTCGTCCTTGTTCATAAAGTGCACGCTTTGCTACATCAGACGGCAAATCAGCATCTTCATAACCACGTTGTCCGGGCCGCAGCCATGGCACGTGAGCGTAGCTGTAAAAAGCAATGCGATCGGGTCTGAGTGAAATCACTTTTTCTATGGTGTTAGTAATGGAGATCAGCGTCTGATAAGGCAGACCAAAAATGAGATCAAAGGAAATTGAAGAATATCCCAGATCGCGGCTCAACCGCGTTACCCGTTCCACATTGTGAAATGGTTGTATTCTATTGATGGCTTTTTGCACGCGTTCATCCAGATCCTGCACCCCAAAGCTCACGCGACGAAAACCCAGTGCACGCAGCACTTCAAGATGCGCCCCAGTTGTATTATTTGGATGACCTTCAAATCCGAATTCATGCTCCGGATGGATATCAGCAGTTTCAAGGAGGGCAGTCAGCAAACGGTCGAGATTCTCCGGACTGAAAAACGTAGGTGTTCCTCCTCCCAGATGCAATTCACGAACAATTGGTCGCTTTCCGAACAGCTTGAGATAAGCGTTCCATTCACTCAGCAACGTGGTAATGTAACGCTCTTCAACGGCATGATTCCGCGTAATGCGCGTGTTACACGCGCAGTAGGTGCACAAACTTTCACAGAAAGGAAGGTGGACATACAGGCTAATGCCTTTTTCGTCGTTTGATTCATCAAACGAACGCTTCACTGCGTCCTGCCACGACTCCGGGTTGAAATCCTGAACATTCCAGTGCGGCACCGTCGGATAGCTCGTATATCGCGGTACCGGCACATCGTATTTTCGAATTAGCCGTTCAAGTGTCGGCGTTTCTTCCATGAGTTCAAAGTACCGCCAGCCGAGGGTGAAAAAACATGACACATGTCAGACGTATTAGTTACGATTTGTCAGCTTTCCGACCAGAGATCAGCAGGGTGATTACACCGAGGGTAAGTACGATGGTTGCCGCGAGCATGGCAGGCGCCATAATACCGCCTAATCCAACAAGGGGCGCGTGAGGCATAAACATCAGGAGCGCCTCAGTGAGCATGAAGCCGATTACAAGAACAAACAGGCCGGCATGAGCAAGCCGACGGAAAAGACCTCGCTCAAGATACCATATGAGCAGTGGCAACGATATCGTTCCTATGAGAACAAGGTGAAGATAGGCCATCACATAGGGTCGGTTCGCGGCAGCCAGGTGTGCCACTCCGGAAAACGCAGACAGCCATTGCGCCAAAAGCTTGATGGCATAGCACACGAATCCGAGCATGAGCAGCCAAACGCTTACCCGACCCATGCTCTTTGATAATTCGACAACCGCCGGGCGAAGTCCTCTCCGCTGCAACACGAACGATATGACCTGAAGGACCGCCGCGAAAAACCCTATTCCGTTGAACGCGATCCCCGGATCGGCCCATAGCGTTGACAAGAAGTAGCCAGGCACACAAGCCACTGCCAGGAATCTTCCCCCTCGCCGAACCTCCGCCCCATCATATTGGATTCCCTTTATGTCAAGAAGGCGCAGCAGCACGGCGATGACACCGAAGGTAAAGAAGCCATTGTACTGAAAATGCAGGTAGTAATAGACAGAAAGATAGTACCACTTGCTTTGTGCCAAACCCATCGCACCCGTGGCACCGATGGCGATTGGTCCTGCCGCGGAAACGAGGAAATAGATCAGCGCGATGCGCATGTGAAAGAGCGATGCAGACTCGGGCAACGACTTTGATTCGCAAAAAAATCGAAACGCGAAGACGGCTATCAGCGCTGTGTGCAATGTCGACAGCACGATGGAAGCCACACCGTATCCCTGGAGCGGAAAGGTCGCGGCCATGCCGGTCAGCAATGCCTGCGCCCAGTAGAAGCGTTTTCGATACCAGGTAGCCTTTGATTCTGATACAAATGATTCAATGATAAAAACCAGGAGAACGTTGGTCACCCATCCGAGGAACATAAGATGCGAATGGGCGTGCAATACATAAGGGTAGGTAATCGCTTCCACTGGATACACGACGTGCCATCGAAGCAGCAGCCCAAAACATGCGGCGAGCGCAAAAAAGATCAGTGGGATTCTATACAGGCTTCTTACGGCTGGCATAGATCAACATTGATACAAGCGTAACAAAGTAGAGAATCATGGCAGACGCCGTCATCCACGCGCTCGTAATGCGAAATTCATAAGGCAACACGTTCATGCCTGCCAGGATGCGTAACACAACGGAGCTCACAAGTAACACCAAAGGTAGATAAAGCAAGGGGTGGTATGGTTTGACCGCGACTCCAAGCACCCCCGGAAGGATAATCGGCCCATGCGCGAATATCATTGAGAACACAAACCCCAGAAAAAAGGTGTGGACAATAATATCATATGCGAAGGGTACATCCGGAAGCGAAAGCAGAAACACTCCTTCCAACATCAGTGCACAGTATCCGCTCATGAGGGCGTAGCCAATGAAACGGGTCAGCCCCTCCTTCCTGATGCTGATCCCAACCAT
>QGUY01000277.1 GCA_003242315.1 Bacteroidota bacterium | reverse complement strand
CGCCCACTGAGTCGCATATCAGGCCTGAGATAATACGCTCCATCGGGTTTTTGAAAAGTTTCGTCCGTCAGATAAAATCCTTTATAGGTGTGCCCGATGAGGTCGATTGTGATCCGGCGAGCATAAAAGTGACCCTGCAGGTCAAAATACTTCGTTTCGCCTTTGCCGTTCTCAGGATTCAGAAAGCCGAAACCGTAGGCCAGGTTGAGTGTCACCGATTTGTATGTGGCCCCAACGCCCATGTTGAGGGTGGTATTGGGCAAGTACCGGAGGTCCAGGTCGTTCTCGCTGTCGATATACCGAAACGAGACGTATTTCTGGGACAGATAAAAGCGGGCTGTGAGCTGGTGTTCATAGGAGATGTAGTAGGATGTGTCGTGCTGTCCGTGGGCTAAACCGGGGATAATGACGATACTGCACAAGAGAAACCAGCGACACATGGACAAAGCTAAGATAATGTGTTGAAGTGTTGATCTGTCGATGTGCTGAAGTTGGTGGGTGCCGGATGAGGTGGCATCGTGTTGAAAAGGGCGAATTGCGCGGGATGAGTGTTAAGTTGGCGTTGTGTTGCGTAAATGACGCAATATAGGGTTGGGTGTAATCGCGTTGTGGTTTACCTTTACGATCTTCTTAAAACACGCATTTCTATGACTGTAACCGGTGACAACTTTGTGGGCACGCGCAAGTCTGCGCAGGGAGGTCAAACCTTCCGTGCATTTGATCCTGTAGCGAATGCTGCCCTGGACCCTGAATTTCATAGCGCGACAGAAGCTGAAGTAGATTCCGCCGTTCAACTTGCGGAAGAGGCTTTTCAGGTATACCGTCGGAAGAGCGGTAAGGAGCGCGCTGCTTTCCTGGTGAAAATTGCCGAAGAAATAGAGGCGCTGGGCGATGCGCTGATCAACCGGTGTCATCAGGAGACCGGGTTGCCGCTGGCCCGGCTACAGTCGGAGAGGGGCCGCACAACCGGCCAGCTTCGGATGTTTGCGGATCTGATATCCGAAGGATCATGGGTGGATGCGCGGATCGAAACAGCATTGCCCGACCGTCAGCCCATTCCTAAACCGGACCTGCGTTCCATGTTGATAGCGCTCGGACCTGTTGGCGTTTTCGGAGCCAGCAACTTCCCCCTTGCTTTCTCAGTGGCTGGGGGTGATACCGCGTCTGCGCTGGCTGCCGGCTGTACGGTGGTCTGCAAAGCACATCCCTCGCACCCGGGAACCTCGGAACTCGTGGCGGGTGCCATCCTGCGCGCTGCGGAAAAGACGGGGATGCCCAATGGTGTGTTTTCCCTTTTGCATGGTCCCGGCCCTGAGGTGGGACTGGCAATCGTGCGTCACCCCCTCATCCAGGCGATAGGATTTACCGGATCGTTTGGCGGCGGCAAGGCGCTGTTCGATGAAGCGGCAAAGCGTCCGGTACCTATTCCAGTATATGCTGAGATGGGAAGCATCAATCCTGTCTTTATTCTTCCCGACGCCCAGAACAGCAAGGCGGAGGAGCTTAGCAACATGGTAAGTGCTTCCGTAACACTGGGTGTTGGTCAGTTCTGCACGAATCCGGGCATTCTGGTGACGCAGTCGGGCAGGACTGTCAGCGAGTTTGAAAAACTGCTCGCAAAGAAAATCGAAGCCTGCCCCGCAGGGCCGATGCTGTCGCCGGGCATCAAGAAGAACTATGAGTCTGGATTAGACAACCTCAAGCGTCAGCCTGATGTTGAGTTGCTCTCACAAGGCAAGGCCGACGGTGTAAATACAGCAGGCGTTCCGCATGTGCTGCGTACGAGCGTCAAGAATTTTCTCTCGAACCACGAATTGGGCAAGGAGGTATTCGGACCCTCGACCCTCATTGTGGCATCAGAAACTCGCGAAGACCTGTTGGAGGTAGCGAAGGCCATGGATGGTCAGCTAACCGCGACGCTGATCGGAACGCCGGAAGAATTGCCTAACTATGCCGACCTCGTCAATGTGCTGGAAAGAAAGGTAGGCCGTTTGATTGTTAACGGACTCCCTACTGGTGTAGAAGTATGTCATGCGATGGTACACGGAGGACCGTTCCCTGCAACCACGGATTCGCGGTCTACATCCGTCGGCACGGCCGCTATCCTCCGCTTTGCGCGGGCTGTGTGTTACCAGGGATTCCCTCAAAGCCTGTTGCCAGACGAACTCAAAGATGGAAACCCGCTTTCCATCTGGCGGTTGGTCAACGGTCAACGCACCAAGTCGTGAAATACCCCTTGGCAGAACAAACTCAAAAATTCTATATTGCGCTAACACATAGCCGGTAATGATGATCAAACGTTATGCTTGCCCCCTTGTCGTCCTACTGCTGATATCATGTGGTAAGAAGACGAACGAAATCCCGGCCGTACCTGAATCAACAACGAGTATGAATGGATCCATCCGGGTGGACTCGCTGGGCGTTATGCCTACTGGCGAGGTGATCAACCAGTACACCCTTGTAAACCCGAATGGCCTGCAGCTGCAGGTGATCAACCTGGGAGGAACAATCACATCGCTGAAGGTACCGGACCGGCAAGGAAACATTGAAGAGGTAACTCTGGGTTGTGATTCCCTTCAGGACTACCTCAAGGGAACCCCATTCTTCGGGTGTCTTGTTGGCCGTTACGGCAACCGTATCGCGAAGGGTTCATTCGAACTCGACGGTACACGGTATGAACTGGCCAAGAACAATAACGGCAACCACCTGCACGGTGGATTGAAAGGCTTTGACAAAGTCTACTGGAATATCGAACCCATACCTTCGGAAGAGGGTCAGGCAATTCGCCTCACTTATCTCAGTCCTGATATGGAAGAGGGATATCCCGGTAATCTGTCTGTGGAGGTGGTCTATACGCTGACCAATGACAATAAGCTCAGCATCGATTACCGCGCGACAACTGACAAGCCAACAGTTGTCAACTTGACCAATCACACATACTTCAACCTCACCGGTGATGCCAAGCGCGACATACTTGATCATGAACTGATCCTGCATGCAACGCAGTATGTTCCGGTAAACAAAGAGCTGATACCGGTTGGAAAATTGGAAGATGTTGCTGGTACGCCACTTGACTTCCGGGAAGCTCGCAAGATAGGCGAGCGTATTGACGACAACCACCCGCAGATAGTCAACGGGCTGGGCTACGACCATTGTTGGGTGATTTCAGGGAATGCGGGAGAATTGCGTCTGGGCGCGACGGTTTACGAACCGCAGTCGGGCCGCGTTATGGAGTTGTACACAACGGAACCCGGCGTTCAATTCTATTCCGGCAACTTCCTGAATGGAACCACTCGAGGAAAAGGCGGAAAAATGTACAATAAGCGGGATGGCTTCTGTCTCGAAACAGAGCACTTCCCCGATTCTCCCAATCAGCCCTCTTTC
Source organism: Bacteroidota bacterium (assembly GCA_003242315.1). Classification (GTDB taxonomy): domain Bacteria; phylum Bacteroidota; class Bacteroidia; order Cytophagales; family Cyclobacteriaceae; genus ZC4RG29. The sequence goes on along the minus strand of QGUY01000277.1, from coordinate 1,775 downwards.
CCTTCGACCGTATTGCGTCCCGGAGAGGAATACCGGAGTCGGACCGTGTACGCGTTCTCCGTACGTTAAGACGGGCGACTTCATGAACCCCATTGCTGATGATAACAGATGAATTTGACCTAAAAGGAAAAGTTGCCCTCATCACTGGAGGTACGGGAGTACTTGGTTCCGAGATGGCCCGCGGCCTGGCAGAAGCGGGTGCTTATGTTGCGATTCTGGGACGCCGTAAAGAAGCAGGCGATGCGCTCGTCGAACAATTAAAGGTTAAGGGCTTTCGCGCCATCAGCCTTTCTGCCGACGTGCTTGATGCGCAACAGCTTGTCCGTGCCAAGGAAGAACTGCTTGAGGCGTTCGGTACGCTCGACATTCTGGTGAATGCCGCGGGTGGAAACATGCCCGGTGCCACAATTCCTCCCGACAAGAATTTCTTCGACCTCGATATTAATGATTTCCGAAAGGTTGTCGATCTCAACCTTTTGGGATCTGTGTTGCCTACGCGAATATTCACGGATGTGATGGCCGAGAAAAAGCAGGGTGTCATCGTGAATATTTCCTCTATGGCTGCGATCACAACGATTACCCGTGTCGTGGGGTACTCCGCGGCCAAGGCAGCGATCGATAATTTTACAAAGTGGATGGCGGTCGAAATGGCCCGCAAGTTTGGCGAAGGCATTAGGGTTAATGCCATCGCGCCCGGTTTCTTCATTACAGAACAAAACCGCAGCTTGCTTACGAATCCTGATGGCTCGTACACGGAACGCGGGAACGCTGTCATTCGGCAGACGCCTTTTGGACGTTTTGGAGAACCGCAGGAACTTCTGGGTACGCTGGTGTGGCTGTGTTCCGATGCATCAAAGTTCGTTACCGGTGTTGTCGTCCCTGTCGACGGCGGATTCAGTATCTTTTCCGGTGTCTGATGATATCCATCTAATACTTTGATGCCATGCGCATCCTCCTCGCCCCGGATAAGTTCAGAGGTTCAATGTCGGCGCTGGAGGTATGCGAATCACTCGCTGCTGGAATACGCTCCAAAATCCCTAACGCCGAATTTATTTCCTTCCCTTTGGCCGACGGCGGAGAAGGCATGTCGGAAATCCTCACGTATCATGCAAGTGGTCATCGCGTGAAAGTTTACGCGCGTGATCCGCTGGGGCGTCGCATTGAGGCTGCATACGGAGTCTCATCCGATGGGGCAACGGCTTTCATCGAGATGGCGGAGGCTTCAGGACTTCATCGGCTTTCACAACACGAACGCGATGTCATGAAGACCACCAGCGTAGGCACCGGAGACCTCATTCTTCATGCCATAGAAAGCGGTGTGCGTAAGGTCCTGCTGGGAATAGGAGGGAGTGCCACTAACGATGGGGCCGCTGGTGCGGCATACGCGCTGGGATATCGTTTTTACAATGCTGAAGGTGAACCTTTCCTTCCTGTTGGCGGAGACCTCGTATCTGTGGCAAGGATCGACAGTACCCAGGTGCATCCTGCCTTACGTGAAACCGAGTTCATCGCGCTTTGCGATGTGGACAATCCGTTCTACGGTCCCAATGGTGCGGCGTTTGTTTACGGTCCCCAAAAAGGTGCAACGCCACGGCAGGTTGAGCATCTGGATGCGGGTTTGCGACAACTCGCAGTTCGTTTTCTCAGTGACCTGGGTAGTGATGTGACCGACATGCCCGGCGCAGGCGGTGGGGGAGGCTTTGGTGGAGGTGCGGTAACGGGCTTCCGAGGCGCACTCCGACCGCGGTGTGATGGTTTTTTTTAAAAAAAAAATT
>QGUY01000020.1 GCA_003242315.1 Bacteroidota bacterium | reverse complement strand
CGCGTATCCCGCATAGCTCTTCAGCTTCAGAAGGAAATCGTCAAGCTCGTTAAACATGAAGTACTGATATTCCTGGTTGAGAATTACCGCAGCGTCCGCGGGATTAGAAATAAGATACAGTTGCTTTACGGACAGTCCGCATTCGGAATCGTCGTACAGCACGCGGCGGAATTCCTCCAATTCTTCAACGATGGCATCAATGCGGCGGCAGAGCTGGACGAATCTCCGCTCCATGTGAATTATGTCAACACTGCGGTTGCGTGCGCGAAAGTCGTCGATACGACCGATCTGGCGTGCAATCTTCGCGAAGATTTCTCTTCGGTCGTTGCGGAAGTCGTGCACCAATCCCAGAAAATCGTCCATATCGATTTCCTGGAGCCTTCGGTACACCACATCGAGCGCGGCGCGCTTCTGACACACAACGAGCACCTTTCTTCCTGACGCAACGGCATCGGCGACGAGATTGCAGATCAATTGAGACTTTCCGGTTCCGGGTGGACCTTGTACGACGATGGACTTCCCGGTCTTCGCTTTCTTTATGGCATTCTCCTGCCATGCATCGGTTTCGAAGGGGATGTACAAGCGTTCTTCACGGATGGTCTCCCCTTCCGGAACTTTTCCTTCATCGGTTGCCGGTACATTGCGAAGGAAGAAGGCGTCGATGTCGGTGAAGTTCTCAGCCTCCATGAGGTATTTGTAGTCGGCCACCAATTGAGAGCCGGCCTGAGGGAAGATTCCGAGTACGGCTTCCGGGAACAATGTTAGCTCGCCAGGATGGTGTGACGCATCAAAGTCTGCCTTTCGGAACTCCAAGAAAGGTGTGAGCTCATCGCGGAAGTTGTCACGGTTGAAGTTCAGTTCGATCTTATCCTGGAGCAGTTGGTACAACTGCGTTCTCCAAACGGTGCTGTCCTTGTCGAAGTCTTCGAAATTGGTTTCCAGGAGATCGTCAGGAAGATCGACCTTGTTGTAGTATGCATAGGCAAGCGCGAACGATTTGTTGATTACAACGCCCGCGTCGCGGCGTGGCTCTATCATCCAATCGTTGCGTGTTTGTTTCAGGCTGACGGGGAAGAACAGCAGCGGCGCGCGAACGAGTGTGCCGTCCATTAATTTTCCCCGGACAAACGGCCACCCTATGTGGAGATCGTTTGAGCCGCGTTCTTCAAAGATGAAGCGGTCGAGTCGTTGCAGTCGTTTAAGTCGTTCGCTTACTTCGTTGTTCGCTTCCACGCGACTGTCAAGTACCTGGCAAACCTTTGCTGCCTTTCCGGCAATCAGAGAAGAGATCACATGGAATGACGGCTTGTGGTCAAGCAGGTTGAACTTATGGACGTCGATAAATTGCTCTTTCGGCAGCCGGAGCAAAAGAATAGAGCGGTTGTTAGCCGTCAGGTTCGTGAGACGGTTCAGGTACGTCTGAAAAATATTTCGGGTCTTAACTCTGGCCACAGCTGAAAAGCAAATATATCCTAATCGATCGCCAGATAGGGAGTGATCCGCCGATACACAGAGTCGTTCACCTGATGAATCTTTCGCAGGTCCTCCAGGGAACTGAACGGTCCATGCTGAAAGCGATACGTTACGATGAGCCTTGCGAGGTTTCGGCCCACATAGGGGTGACGCGACAGGTGGTATTCGTCCGTCACATTAACATTTATGCGTACCGGAGCATAATCATCGCTGATATAGGCGACCCTGCGCAACGCGTTTACCGCGGCGGAATCCAGCCGGAATACCTCATACAGTTGATCCATACTTACAAAGCCGCCCAATCTTTCGCGGTACCGCACGATTCTCGATGCCAGCGTGGAACCGATCCCGCGTACCGAAATCAGTTGCGAGGTATCCGCCGTATTCAGGTCAAATCGGAGGGTTTTACGAACCGCTACTGACTTTTTGCGGATTTCCGCGTTTTCGCGGTATGGGGCGCTGCTCCGCGACGCAAGGTCAGCGGGCGCCGCCGAACCGGAAGTGGGTTTCTTGTGTTGCAAAGCCGATATGCCCGCGGGCTGAAACAATTGCTCGAGGCTGTCCAGGATAGCCGTCTCGCGCGAGAAATCCGGGGCTGCCGGCCGAAAAAGGAGACGGGCAACGGGCTGCGAAAAAACTGCGACTACCATAAGTGGCAAAAGGATTAAGAATCCATTGGTTTCTCGCCGGGAAAATCCAAAAAGAAACCGGATCCATTTCCGGATCGAGTGCATTCTTGAGAGGGTTTTGGGTTGATTGGGTCCATAATATCCTGAAAACTTGCCACCCCGGCAAACCGTTATCGGCCTGTCGCGGTGGCTTAACGGTCAAAAAAAGTGATATCGCGTATCCTCCGGTGAGGCCCATTTCCGTATACGTCGTGGGGCAATACAGGAGTGTTATTTAAAACGATTCTAAATTAGAATTAGCCTGATATTAGTCATCCATTAATCTCAATCGAGCTGTAGTTTTGCAGGTTAAGAGTATGCAAGAGAATTTCAGAGCCCTCATCCTAACGTACAAGATGGCACCGGTCGAGGTGAGGGAGCAGGTGTCGCTCAACGAGGAGGGTGTCAAAAAACTGCTGACGTTCGCACAGTCGTATACGTCAGCGTCGGATGTGCTGGTGGTGTCGACCTGCAACAGGACGGAGATCTATTATCAATCGGAAAAGGACCACCGCGCCGAGTTCCTCAATGGTTTGAAGTTGATCAAAGGCATTCCCGTCGAGGAAGCGGATGGATATTTTGTCGATTTGAAGGGTGAAGCCGCAATTCGGCACCTGTTCGAAGTAGCCATTGGTCTGGATGCCCAGATTATTGGTGACCTCCAGGTGAGTGGTCAAGTGAAGAGCGCCTATCAATGGAGCGCCGACATGAACATGGCCGGACCTTTCCTCCACCGGCTGATGCACACCATCTTTTTCACGAACAAGCGTGTGGTTCAGGAAACGACCTTCCGCGATGGTGCCGCATCGCTTTCCTATGCCACGACAGAAATGATACAGGAGCTGGCTGGTGGTAACCGTCGCGCAAAGATACTTGTGTTGGGTGTCGGCGAAATCGGCCAGGACGTTGTACGCAACCTCATCGATCAGGATTTTGATCCCCAGCAGGTGGTAGTCCTCAACCGCACACCTGACAAAGCCCGCAAGCTCGCTGAGCAGGGCGGATTCAGGTATGGTGGTCTCGACAAGCTGGCTGAGGAGGTGCGCCAGGCGGATATCGTAGTGAGTTCCGTATCGGGAACCAGTCCTCTTATCACGGCCGACCTGCTGGGAGGTTCACTGTTGTCCCACAAGTTCTTTATCGATCTTTCAGTTCCGCGGAGTGTCGATCCCGCGCTTGAAAACATCCCCGGTGTAGTTCTCTACAACCTGGACGAGATAACGGAGAAGACACAGGAGGCCGTTAACCGGCGTAGGGCAGCCATTCCGAGAGTGCAGGAGATTATCCAGGAGGCGTTGGAGGAATTTGAGGATTGGGCCCGTGAAATGATTGTTAGCCCCACCATTCAAAAGCTTAAGAATACGCTTGAACAGATCCGTCGGGAAGAACTGGCGCGTTACCTGAAGAATGCAACTCCCGCAGAAGCGGCGCGTCTTGACGAAATGAGCCGGTCGTTCATGCAGAAGATACTGAAGTATCCCGTGCTTCATCTCAAGGCAGCCTGCAGGCGCGGAGATTCTGAGTCCATTTCTGAATTGCTTCACGATCTGTTCAATCTGGAAAGGGTGAGGGAGAAAAAACCCTAACGCTGACCCTTTCATTGACGCCGGAAGAGAAAAAATTCGTCCAGCTCGTTAACCAGCACCAGGGTCTCATTCATAAAGTGGCCCTGATGTACGAAGCCGATCCGGAGGCACGGAACGATCTTTTCCAGGAAATTGTACTTCAACTCTGGAAAGCATTTCCCACGTTTCGCGGCGAATCCAAGATTACTACCTGGATGTACCGGATCGCTCTCAACACCGCCATCTCAGGACTGCGCAAGAAAAATCGTAAACCTCCTACCGAAGACATTCACGACGGCCATCTGAATATTTCAGAGGTACACGACACAGACCATGAGGAAAACCTTCAGCGTCTCCAATGGGCCATCCGTCAACTCTCTGAAATCGACCGCGCAATGATTCTGATGGCGCTCGAAGAAGTACCCTATGAAGAAATAGCCGAAACCATGGGCATTACACAAAACAACGTACGCGTAAGGATGAACCGGATACGGGAACGCCTGCGCAAACTAATGAAAGCCTGATCTATGGAACTTGAGGACCTAAAAAATATCTGGCAAAACAGCGACCTCTACAAGCCCAGGCGTGAGGAAGAGATCAGCGACATGCTTAAAGGGCGAAGCAAATCGATCATTGCCCGGCTGAAGAGGAATGTCTGGTTTGAACTCGTCTTCACCATCACCGGCGGAATCGTCCTGCTGTACTATGTATTCTACATCCCCACCTCTTCCTTCCGGGTAGCGTTCGTTCTCGTGTTGCTGTCGTTTATCCTCTACATTATCTACTACGTTAAGAAGATCAGACTTCTTAAGCGGTTCGAGGGCAGTCAGGGCAACGTGCGAGCCAACCTGGAACGGTTGATCAATGATCTTGAGGCTTTCCTGCGGTTTTATTACCGGAGCTACACCATTCTCTTCCCCTCTTTCCTGATGCTGACGCTCATCCTTGCCATTGCCGAATTGGGACTTGAACAGTTTCTCGACTCATTGCAGGAATGGCGGACGATACTCTACCTGCTCTTCCTCGTAACGTTTTCTGTCGCGCTCGCCTTCTGGATTGGCAAGTGGTACCTGGGGAAACTATATGGTACGCATTTGCAGAAGCTGCGTGCCTTGCTTCGCGAGCTTGAAGAAGGCGACACTACTATGTAAAAATTCTGTCGATATCAAATTGAAGCACGAGGTCCTTGCATAAAGAGTCAAAGGAATTTGTTGATAAAAAAGTCGATTACTTCAACCAGGATCAGGAGGATAATAATGATTTCAAGGAGACTGCTCTCTCTTTGGTTTAGGATTTCAGAAAAGACCTCGAGGTTAGCATCGATCATCCGCATCATGTACTCTACGCCCCGGAAGCGAGTCCTGAGGTCGAAGTGTTGAATGAGCCCCTGATGAAGCTTGTCAAGGTATTCATTTTCCCACACCAGGTCGGGAACGTCGAAAATATATATGTTTTCAACAATGTCATTCTGGGTGTTGAGCGCCCGTCCGAGGAATCGCATCATATTCTTCCTTCGGATGCTTAACGTCCCTCTGCGCTCCATCTGGTTCGTGAACCCCTTGATTTCCATCAGGAGGTTTTCCGCCGTGTTCGCATAGTAGTCCAGGGCCACCGACTGCGCCAGGTTGAACATTACGATGCGAAACACTTCATCAGTCAGGGTGCCCAGGATGACGCGGTGGAACTCAAAGCGCATGCCCACGCCTTCTTCATAAAGGACGCCAAACTCATCCCGGGTGACATGGGAAACGGCATACCGAAAGAAAGGACTAACAGCCGTCGTGGCTGTTTCCATCTCCTCGTCCGTATACCCGCAAAAAACAATGATACCGTAATTGAAGTAGTACTGATATTTGTTACCGGGAAACGAGTAGAACAGTTCTGAGGACGCTTCCGCCGCAGGCTTGTCCAAAACGGTTCGTATCCCTTTGAGGTCGAGTTGCTTGGCCACATGAAACGCAGTCAGCGTAATTTCCTTTCCCATAGCTTGCGGTTGCGCTCCACAAAGGTAAAGTAAAAGTCTGCAGATTTAAGTATGGGCAGAATTCATTAGGTTGTATCCGCAAATCCAACCAACATGAAGACAGTTATTGCCGCCGTCATATTTCTTCTTTCGGCTGCCGGACCTGCGCTTTCGTGGGGGCCTACCGGCCATCGCGTGGTAGGTGCGGTCGCTGAACAATACCTCACCCGTAAGGCCCGTGCACGCCTCGCCCAGGTACTCGACGGCCAATCGATTGCAATGGCCGCAACCTGGATGGATGAAGTAAGATCGGATTCAGCTTACTTTCATATGGCCGACTGGCATTGGGTAACCATACCCGACGGCATGAGTTATGCCGAGACGGAGAAGAATCCGTCAGGCGACATCATCTCGACACTCAACCGCGTAATTGATGAACTGCGTGGCGGATCACTCACGCCTTCCGAAGAACGCGAGCGCGTCTTTATCCTGATTCACCTGGTTGGGGACCTTCATATGCCTCTGCACGTCGGCAATGGCAATGATCGCGGAGGCAATGACGTTCGCGTATCCTGGTTTAGAAAATCCACCAACCTGCACACCGTTTGGGATGCCAGCATGATTGATGAAACCAGATTGAGCTATACTGAATTTGCCGCTTCCCTTAAACGTCCGACACAACAACAAATCAAAGAATGGCAACAGTCGGGTATTCTCGTATGGGCCGAAGAGAGCAAGGCATACCGAGACGAGGTCTACAAGATTGGAGACGGGCAGCTGAGCTACCGGTATGCGTATGAGCATATGCCCATGGTCAGGCAGCGACTCTTACAGGCAGGCATCCGTCTCGCCGGGATACTCAATTCGATCTACGGCTAAGGCTGGCGGCGCATTGCGGCAGTTGATTGCTTCCGCAAGCCGGGCGTTGAGGCCATAGACATCGCGATGACACACGACCGAGCCGTCAGTCAGAGCTTCGCATGTGATATATCGAATACGCAATGGTACCGGCACCACACTAACCTGTTGGCTCAACTCCTCCCGCATGAATCTGTCGAAGTCGCGCACCGAACACCAGGGATTCTCTACCGACACAAGATGTCGTGCCAAATCCAGGGCACGCTCGACTCGGATGCAACCATGACTTAATGCACGGTACTTTGCTACAAAAAGACCACGTGCATTGGTGTCGTGCAGGTATATGTTGTAAGGGTTTGTAAAGTTGAACTTAACCAGTCCCAAAGCATTGTACGGACCGGGAACCTGTTGTACGAGATAGGGAAAGTAATTCTCGCCAAGGTCCCACCAGTTGATAGAATCGGGATGTACCTCGTTGCCGTAGACATCGAAAACGCGGTATCGGTGTTCGGCAAGGTATGACGAATCGGACCGTATCTGCGGCAGCAACTCACGCGTGGCGATACGGCGCGGCACATTCCAGGCCGGGTAGGTTATGAAGTTGGTGATCGTTCCGTCGAGTACCGGCGTTTGAAAATAAGGTGCGCCTACGATGACCCGCGACTCGAATTCAACAGAGTCGTTGTTCATCAATGTAAGTCTGTACGCGGGAATATTCACCAAAAGGTAGCGCCCCGATGGTGCGTTACTCTCCCAACGCCACTGTTCAAGACTGAGACTAAGGTCGACCACTTCGCGTTCGAGCGCTTCACGATAGATCGATAAGCCCTGGGATTTTAGTGAATCCAGTCTCTCTCTTAAGGCACGCTTAAGCGTTTTGTATGTCCGGGATGACGGTTCAAGACTGGCAAGGGCGCTGGAGAGACGATTGCGGCTTATCCCTTGCGTAATGGTGTTTAGTATCACCGAATCGGATTCAACAACCCGCTTGCGCCAGCCGACGCTATCGGGTTCAACCCTACCGTATCGAAGGTGGCTGGCGACTGAAAACAACGCGTCAGTGAGCAGGAGATCAAGATGAGCGATAGAATAAACATCAGCCTTGCTGTTATGCAGACGAAAAGCCAGCATGCTGATCGCGTCGTAGTGGTAATCTTCAGGGTTTAGCCCCGAATATTCGATGCTCGCGAGGATAGCAATCATGGAATCGGCGAGGATGCTGACCTTGCTATCCTTGTACCACAATAATCGGTGATTCCTGAGAGAGTAAAAGTCGTCTACCTGACACCACGAATGCAGCGACTCGGGCCCGACTACGGTCGAATCGCGGAGCAGTTCAACAAGCGCACGCTCCAGAGGTGATGACGGGGAAGTTTTCGCCAGGTGCTGCATCGAGTCTGAGCAGCCCGTTGACGACAACGCTATGATTAAAGCCAGCCATTTCCGGGAAATTGAGATCATGGGCATCATCATTGGGTTAATCCCCTTGCATACACACAGTCCGCCCAAGTCCGGAATACCCAAAATAATACAATTGTGATGCCCAACAAGCGGCCTCTGCCCGGATCGGACATATGGCAACGGATAATACGCCGGAAGGCGCAAAAAATTCTTTCGCCCGAAACTGGATTCTTCGTCAACTCCGGAAAAATTTCCCGATACGGAAAAATGTAGGCCCACAATGGTCCAGCGTGGGAATTTTTGGCGTGTTTACAGCCTTGCCAGAACCTCTTCAATCAACTCGTCTACCACACGTTGCGGATCGGGAGCAACCGCACCTTCGACGCGACTAACAATAATGGCGTTCACACTAAGCGCATCGTGATCGAGAAGCCTTGCCATGGCGTAATAGCCCGCTGTTTCCATTTCGAAATTTGTAAGGCGAAATATTTCTTCCCCAATCCTGCCACGATACGCGCTCATATCTCCAAGCAGGTTGTTGTAACGTATCGGAATGCGCACGGTTCGGCCCTGGGGCGCAAAAAATCCTGGCGCAGTAACGGTGTTGCCTGGTATCATAGCAATTCCGATACGATCTCTGAGCGACGGAGAACACTGCACAACGTAAGGCCTCAGAGGAAGCTGTAGTTTTTCGTACAGGTCTCGCGCCAATGCCTGCTCCGGCTCAGTCATTTTGAGGTTGTAATAGGCCATCATCGCGTCAAGCCCCACCGCATAATCGGAATACAGGTGCGAACCCACGGGGATGTCGGGCTGCAGCGAACCCGACGTACCTATGCGGATAATCTGAAGTCGTCGTTTTTGCTGCAGGGGTACGCGTTTCCGAAGGTCAACATTAACCAGTGCGTCGAGTTCTGTCATTACCAGCTCAATGTTGTCCGTTCCGATGCCTGTACTTAGCACGGTAATGCGTCGACTGCCATAGATGCCGGTTTTCGTAACGAACTCGCGATTCCTGGTTTCAAATTCTATTCGACTGAAATGACGTACAACCTGGTCAACGCGATCAGGATCGCCTACGGTAATGACGACATCGCTAACATGCTGCGGCAGCAATCCCAGGTGATAAATGCTCCCGTCAGGATTCAGAAGCAGGCTGGATGCAGGGATACTTCCCATGTTATGCTTTTACGACCTGCGCGGGATTGCCAAAAACCGTTTGACCTGCTTCAACTGGCTGTATCACGACCGACCCCGCTCCTATCCTCGCGCCTTTGCCAATGGTGATGCCGGAGACAATAACCACTCCGGATCCGATAAACACTTCGTCCGCAATTGTCACGTTGGAATTGATTCGCGCGCCGGCTCCCACCTGGACGAAATCGCCGAGTACAGCTTCAGAACTGATTACAGCACCTGCGTGAACGAGACAATGGCTACCCAAGGATGCACCGGCTCCCATCATCACCCCCATGTCGATAAAGTTACCATGGCCAATAGACGCAACATCGGGAATGATGGCGGTCTTATGAACGCAGTTTACCGGCTGAACATGGCGTTTCTCATGGAGCATTTTGACAAGACTTTTTCTCAACGGGTTGTCGTCGAAGGCAACGAACGCTTCGCATTTGCGTCCAATAAACTTCAGGAAGCCGTCATCATCCGTTGCACCCAGTATTGAGACGCCGTCAATGTCGCCGCCATGCCGGGTCTTGTCATCATCGAGAAATCCATACACTGTATTTCCGTTCTCCTCGAAGATCATGCGCGCCTGCCGTCCCAGCGCCGTTGCACCAAATATTATCACAGGGTTATCCATACGCTTCAGTGAAGAATGATTCGCGCAAAGTTAACTAAAACAATGCCTTCAGCTTCTTTTCCAGCAACGGGATGCCTCGAAGGGTAAAGAACACGAAAACCGACAGATACCCGACACGATACCGTGACAGGGTGCCAAAGTTCGGTGTTGAAAGCGGGAGGATGACACCCAGAATCAACACTACAACCGCGGCAGCCATGAACAGGAGGGGCTCGCTGCAACCCGGATTACGCACGAAATGCACGACAGCCCAGATAAACAAGACAAAAAGAAAAAGATTTTCAACTGCTCCGGCCATCGCAAGCAGCGAACTGGCTTCCCATAAAAACGGCCTGAACAATCCTGAAAAGAGCGCATTGGGACCGTGCGAGGCAATGCTGGTCCACGAAGCTTCCAGTCCGGGAAACTTCATTACCCCCACACCTCCTGACATTTCCGTGGACAATTGATAGTTGTAAGCGATAACCTCAGGCAGCATCTGGAGATTGAAGTTCGGATGAAGAAACGTGACCCCTCCGGTAAGCGCGCCGAACACCACCAGCCACAATAATGCCTGTCCGTATCGATTAGCAATCTGAAGGACATTGATCATGTAATAAACGATCAGGGTCGTAAGTCCCGCAGACAGGAATACTCCTACATTGTAATACTTCAGTCTCCATCCCAGCCACGTGGCAAACAAGACTCCGAGCCAGGCATAAACACTGCGCGGATTGTCCCTGATGATGAGCATGCAGCCTACCATGATATAAAGACAAGGTGTAGCGATAGCCTCCTTCAGTATGCCCGAAGTCCAGATAACAATACTGGGCCAAAACAAAAACGCGATAACTGCCGCAGCCGAAACCTGCCAGCGAACAATGAGCACGCGCACCAGAAACAAGGCACCCACAAAAGAAAAGAAGGAGATAAGCATGGACGCGATCCAGAAGTTATCCCAGGTGATGAGATAGATTAGGCTAAGCGCTTTCACCATGAAAACAGACCGCGGCTGATCGTTCGCCAAACCTTCCAGCAGGTACCCGCTCCAAAGGAATTGTATGTATCGAGATGCGTCCTGCCGGGCGATGGATGCCAGGTAGGTTGCGTCTTTTGAGAAGTTGATCGGATCGCCGGTACCATAATAAATTACATACATGTATCCCACCGCGAGTCCTGCGAGTATCTTGAACACAAGCGCCGGCCAATACCAGCGCGTCAATATGTCGCGATTGAATCGGTAGTGAAGCCCGACAAGGACGAAGAGCACAATCAGTGCAAAAATGTGACCGGCCACCATCATTGAGAGGACTTTACAATGAGCGATCCTATACTGCAGTCGAGACAACGTCGCGCCCTGCAGAAGATCTGATACAAGCCTAACTGGGCCTGTGAATCAAAAGCTGATCCGGGCGGGTCTCCCAGCGCACTCCACTTGCGAGTGATAGCGTTGTGCTCTGGGGGAATAGCCTTAAGGAAGGAAACGGCTTTGTCAACCTGGAAGGGTTCGTCCATGGTTGTACCGTAAGCGGCGAGAAGAGGTACAACGGCGTTGACGATGATGTTGTCGATACTGGCATTGCCCATCGGCGCGATCGTTTTGCTTTGACGAAGGCCGAACCGGTAATGTCGTAACCAGAAGTCGGACTGTCGTGCGACAAATATAGAACGAAGTGTCCTAAGATGTTGGGCGTCGCGCACAATGGAGAAGATTCGCGGGTGATAGTGAAGTACGGCTGCCAGCTGCGCGAGCCGCAGGGTCGGAAAATTCGCTGGGCGCATGCGAAGAAATCGCCATTGCGATGGCTTGAGTTTGCTTGTAATAAGTCCATACTTTTTCTCGAGCCATCGGTATTCCTGCCTGAGTCGAAGGAAGTAGGTGTCGCGATAGCCCATATCCAGGAATCCGGCGGTCCCGAAGAGCAACGCTTCAACCAGTAAAAGGTTGTTGCTGTGTTTAAGTATCAGACGGAACGGCACTGCGCGAGCCAATTGCTCCATCGGCTCTGCATTCACTTTGAATCCGAAACTGCGACACAGCAACTGGTACAAAGTTTCTTCCCAATCGTTGTTATTATGTTCCCACATCGCACAGCACACTGCAGCCTTCTCTTCCAGGCGTAGCATTGCTGCGCGATCCATCATGGCGCGCTTTGTTGTAACATCAACAATCGGATAGTGGGCGGCGCACGGAATTGTCGAACGCGTCGAAAGAAGTTTTGTGTACCTGAGGATCATACCACGATCAACGCGATTGCCCAGGACCACTGTAGGCAGCGCTGAACCGTCCTGTCGCACGGCCGCATGATTGAAAGACCAGACGACGTGCAGGATTACGTTATCGTATGCGGGGTCCTCATCGTGATGATGATCGCGCCATCCCGAGGCGTTGTCGTGTGCTTCAACGTTTCCGATCCATTCGATATCGCCGATTTTTATTCTCGCATTGAGAAAGTCAGGACCGCCATCGTGGTTGGGGGTTCCCGGACTAAAAACTTCGACGATATCGCCGGTGGTAGTGCGCAGTTCCTTTTTGTCGAAATACTGGAACTGCCATACGTATTGAACGAATGCTTCTGTCATGGAGGGTCTTTTTGATTGTTGTGTTAAATGATTGCCAACGAAGGAATCGGACGATTCCGAATGATTTCAAAAATACCTACTTTGAACGCTCAAGGTCAAGGCATGCGAACGTACCTGTCAGTGTTTCTTTTGGTGTTGGCCTTTACAGCGGCCGCACAGGAGTACGCCCGCAACGGGATGGTTGTATCGGCGTCACAACTTGCATCCGATGTTGGTGTTGAGATTTTGAAAGATGGGGGCAATGCGGTCGACGCCGCGGTAGCTACAGCGTTTGCGCTGGCCGTTACGTGGCCATCCGCTGGCAACATCGGTGGCGGCGGCTTTATTGTGTACCGTAAGCATACCGGGGAAGTTACAACGTTTGATTTCCGGGAAAAGGCACCCGCCGCGGCAACACCCACCATGTACCTTGATGAACATGGAAATCTGATTAAAGACCTCAATCACCTGAGTGCACTTGCCGTGGGCGTTCCCGGCACCGTTGCCGGTCTTTACGATGCTCACCGGCTGTACGGTAAATTGCCCTGGTCGAGGGTTGTGCGGCCTGCGGTACGCCTTGCGCGAAGGGGTTTTGCCTACACCTACGGTCTTTACCACGATGCGATCGCGCACGAACAGACCTGGAAAAAGCTGCCATCGACCGCGGCAGTAATGTTCAGGGATGGGACAACCCTGTATCAACCCGGAGAAAAGTGGCGCCAACCCGATCTGGCGCGAACACTCGCCCGCATCAAGCGACAGGGAAAGGCTGGTTTTTACAGCGGCAAGACCGCAGAAAAACTGGTCTTGTTCATTCAATCGCAGGGTGGGATTATTACGCTTAAGGACCTGGCAGACTACGAAGCCCGTGAGCGCAAGCCTGTTACAGGAACATATCGCGGCTATGAGATTTACTCGATGCCGCCTCCCAGTTCAGGAGGCATCACATTGATTCAAATGCTCAACATACTTGAGGGATTTGATCTGAAGACTTACGGTCACAACTCCGCCACTTATGTTCATGTTGTGAGCGAAGCCATGCGGAGAGGATATGCCAACCGCGCGCTTCACCTGGGTGATCCCGACTTCAATCCGGATATACCTGTCGACAAGCTTATCTCTAAGTCGTATGCGGAAGAGCTGCGAAGCACGATTAAGTTGGACACTGTGTCGGTCAGCGACCCTGCCGCATTCACTCAACCTTACGAGAGCCCCAGTACGACACACCTTTCTGTCGTAGATAAGGAAGGAAACGCTGTATCTCTCACATACACGTTGGAATACGCATACGGATCACAGATGGTAGCAGATGGTTTGGGATTTTTTCTCAACAATGAGATGGGCGATTTCAATCCCGTACCTGGCGTGACAAACGAAGACGGGCTGATTGGTACTGCCCCAAACCTCATCGCACCCGGCAAACGCATGCTATCAAGCATGACGCCAACGATCCTTGTTAAGGACGGAAAATTGTTCATGCTGATAGGAAGCCCCGGCGGGAGATCCATCATAGGCACTGTTCTTCAGGTTATTCTAAACGTCGTTGATCACGAGATGGATATCGCCACGGCCATTGAGGCGGGACGCTTCTACCATCAATGGCTGCCCAATGTGATCATCCATGAAAAATACAGCCTGTCCAACGACACCCGCGCCCTTCTAACGGAGCTGGGACACAACATGCGCCGGATCACTCAGCAAGGTGCAGCCATGGGCATAGTGGTGGATGTATCAAAAGGCGTGTTGAGCGGACATGCGGATAGCAGGTCGCCGGATGGAGGAGTAGCGGGGTATTAGTGGGCAGTGGGCAGTAGTACGCAATGTTACAGTTGGCCGTGTTGGGTGACCTGATTTAATAAGCACTTTCGGAGTTCGAAGGGTGAAGGACCTCCTGAATAGTATACAGTGGAATTGACGAGTACGAACTTTTTAAAGGAATCGATCCAGGTAAGAGCTCATTTCATCGCGTAAAAGTCTTGCCTCTTTCGCCGCTTCTTCCGCGAAATCCTTCCCATCGGATGCGTACAATATCGATCGTGTAGCATTCACAAGCAGCCCGCACATCTTGTTCATCCCCGCTTCTGATACTGCAGACAGACTTCCGCCCTGGGCGCCGATACCCGGAACCAGCAGGAAATGATCAGGGGCAAGACTACGTACTCTTTTGATGCGTTCGGGAGCGGTTGCGCCCGCTACGAACATCAGCTGGTCAGGACCTGCCCATTCGCATGCCTTTACAATTACCTCTTCGTAAAGCGGTCTCCCTGTGGTCCTCGACTCAATCGTCTGGAAGTCATTGCTGCCGGGGTTTGAAGTGCAAGCGAGAAGAATTGTCCATTTGTTCTTGAAGGCAAGAAACGGGGCGACGGAGTCGGCGCCCATGTAGGGTGCGACGGTTACGGCGTCGAACTGCATTTGTTCGAAGAATGCTCTTGCATACAGGGACGAAGTGTTGCCAATGTCTCCGCGTTTGGCGTCGGCGATCGTGAAAATGCCTTCAGGGATGTACTTGAGCGTTCGCTCGAGACTTTGCCAACCTGCGGGGCCTAGTGACTCATAAAAAGCGACGTTGGGTTTGTACGCTACAGCGTATTCATGCGTCGCGTCGATGATCTGGCGGTTGAATTCGAACAGCGGATCATCGCTGTTGCGCAGGTGGGATGGAATCTTCCGGATGTCGGTGTCCAGGCCAACGCACAGGTACGAACCCTTCTGCCGGATCCTGTCAAAGAGCTGCTGACGGTCCATGCCGCAAAATAAGGAAAAATCGCCAGCAGGCCCGCCGTATGTTCTTAACGCAGGTCGATGATGTCAACGCCAGGATGCTTTTTCGGATCGAAAGCAAAGTATGAGTCATCGACGTTGATGTTCGGCTTGAACTCGGTAATCGAATAGGTATACCGGTTGCCGCCCTTGTCAAACATGGTGAAGCTCTTGACTTGCTTGTCCTTCTTCGAAATGTTCATGCGGATTTTGAAGAACTGCGCATCCGTCTTTTCGGGAACAAGGTCGATAACTTCGCACAGTACTCCCCCGACCGTTTCATCTTTAAGATAGAGGTATTTGAAGTCCTTCTTATAGATTTCAAAAATCTTGGAGGGATTGACGTCTTCCGAGTTCGGGTCGTAGTTGTCGATGTTCACTTCATTGGCATCGGGGAGGTACGTCCAGAGGGTTGTTCCATTGTTGATGACTTCCTGCTCAGGAAGGGTGAGCCTGTACATATCTCCTTTGACGGTCATCTTGCCCTTAAACTCCTCATTAATATTATCGACATCATTTGTCAGGCGGTAGGTGAAATTGGCCTCGAACGCTCCCATTGCCTTGAGTTTAGCGCTCATCGCTTCCAGGGTCTCCAGGGCCTTGGGGTCATATTGCGAAAAAGTTTTCCCCGCTACGAATACCAGAAAAATACTGATAATAAGGTGCTTCATGACTCAGTTAGTGCTTAATAGTAAGGTGCAAAGTTATAATTGTCCGTGTTTTTCCTTCAGTTCATTCAATAATTGTTCCAGACTGACCTCATCCCGGATCAGTACCTCGCGGGCCTTACTGCCTTCAAACGGGCCAACGATCCCAGCGGCCTCCAGTTGGTCAATAAGGCGGCCAGCCCGGTTATAGCCCAGTTTAAGCTTCCGCTGGATCAGGGACGTGCTGCCCTGCTGGTGTTGTACGATGAGGCGCGCGGCTTCCTCGAACAGAGCATCCCGTTCTGCGAGGTCCACGCTGGCAGCGCCTCCTTCGTCGTCGCCCTCGAATTCCGGCAAAAGATAGGCCGAATCGTAACCCCGCTGGGAACTGATATAGTCCACGACCCGCTCAATTTCCGGGGTATCGATGAACGGGCACTGGAGGCGCATGATATCGGAACCGTTCGACAGGAGCATATCCCCCATTCCAACGAGTTGATCGGCCCCGCCCGTGTCGAGGATTGTCCGTGAATCGACCTTGGAAATCACACGGAAGGAAAGACGCGCCGGGAAATTGGCCTTGATGACCCCCGTGATCACATTAACCGACGGGCGCTGGGTGGCCACCACCAGGTGAATGCCGATCGCACGGGCCAGCTGGGCGAGACGTGCAATGGGCGTCTCGACCTCCTTACCGGCGGTCATCATGAGGTCAGCGAGTTCGTCGATCACCAACACGATGTACGGAAGGAACCTGTGCCCTTCCTTCGGGTTGAGCTTTCGGGAGACGAACTTCGCATTGTATTCTTTGAGGTTCTTGGCACCGGCATCCTTAAGCATTTCGTACCGGTTCTCCATTTCAATACAGAGCGAGTTGAGCGTGTGCACCACCTTGCGCGTGTCGGTGATGATGGCCTCTTCGCTGTTGGGAAGCTTGGCGAGGTAATGCCGCTCGATCTTGGCGAACAGCGACATCTCAACCTTCTTCGGATCAACCAGCACAAACTTGAGTTGCGAAGGGTGACGCTTATATAGTAATGAAGTGAGCAGTACGTTCAGACCGACCGATTTACCCTGACCCGTCGCGCCGGCAACCAGCAGGTGAGGCATGCGTGTGAGGTCAACGATGAACACCTCGTTCGAGATGGTCTTACCCAATACCACGGGCAATTCCATGTCGCTCTTCTGAAATTTCTCGGTGCTCAGCACCGAGCGGATGCTAACCATCTCGCGGTTCTTATTCGGGACCTCAATACCGATGGTCCCCCTTCCGGGAATGGGCGCTATGATGCGGATGCCCAGCGCGGCCAGGCTCAGCGCGATATCGTCTTCCAGGTTTTTGATTCGGGAAATCTTGATCCCCGCATCAGGCACAATCTCGTATAGCGTGACAGTTGGCCCGATGGTCGCCTTGATGCTCTGGATTCCGATCTTGAAGTTGATGAGCGTTGCGACGATCCGATCCTTGTTCTGGTTTAGCTCTTCTTGCGTTACCTGAACCTTGCTGGGTTCATATTCGCGCAGCAACTCCAGCGGCGGAAACTTATAGCTGCTGAGTTCCAACGTGGGATCATACAGCCCCTGTTCTTCTACAAGCTGTTCAGCAAGCTTTTCTGGTTCTGTTCTTTCTTCGACAGTGAACACGGGGTCGGCAGCAGGCTGCTTCTTAGGTGCCACTGTTTTATCTACCTCGAGATCTATAGTTTGCTCAACCCGAGTTTGCTCAACCCGCGAAGGCTCTTCCGCTGTTGGCTGAACCTTAGGTTCTGGTTCGGGTTCAGGCTCCGGTTCTGCTTCCGGTTCAGCTTGCGGAACGGTGCGTTCGGCTTCCGCCCTCTTCGCTACGATCTCCGGCCAATTGTCGCCCTCATCGGTATAGCCTGACGACTTCGTCTCTTCTTCTACGATAGCATCGTTGCCCATCGGCTTGGGATTGCTGGGCTGAAGAACATTGAGGGCAGTGACGTTGAAGAAGTAAATGACAAAGATGAACAGCGACAGGATGAGAATAAGAAACGTTCCCCAGCCAAACATGCTCTGGAAAACTTCGGCCATCGCATCGCCAAGTCCTCCACCCAGGAACGCCCACTCACCGGGCGCATCGTTGAGCCGCGTCATATAGCCGAGCAACAGGCTCAGCCACAGCGTAGCAAAGAGGCAAAAGGTGAATACAGAGCCGAGACGCACGATGGAGCGGCGGAAGAGTATCTTAAAAGACCACGCAAACAAGAGTGGTGGGATGAAAAATGCAGATACTCCGAACCACCGGAATATAAAGGCATGCGATACAATGGCACCGTAAAGGCCGAGCCAGTTTCTTGCTTCTTTTCCCGACTCAATCAGCTCCATTTCGCCTCCCGCCGTGACGATGCTTTGATCAGCCTTCCCGGTGAACAGGTAGGAGATGAAGGCGGTAAGGAGGAACACAGAGGCCAGGAGCAGGAAAAATCCAAAAGCAAGCTTTAACCTCGGGTCCTTAAAAAATCCGAAACTGAATTTCGCTTTCTTCGCCTTGTCCTTTTTCTCTTTTGAGGTCCTGAAGGTATTTGACTTAGCTGTGTTTTTCGCCATCGTATTGAATTCGCAAAACTACGGAAAAACATTTAAAATAGCCCGTTGCGCGGCTTCAACTCACATTTTCACTAACTTACCATTTACTATTGTCAATCCCTGCCCCCATGTCCTTTGAGCTGTCAAGGAGAAAGGATCTCATCGCTCTATTCGCAGTTCTGGCCGCGATCAGTTCTTTCCCTCACCTGTTCATCTTCCCCCCAGAGCCGCCCATTCTCAGGATATCAACAGGCATCTTCTTTCTCATCTGTGTTGCGACATACTGGCTCAACAGCAAAGGCAAATTCGTCATCGCCAAGTATCTGTTGTTCCTTGCGGCAAACATCTATGTGTTCATCACAGCTTCAGCTTTCGGCCGTGCCACTGGTGAGCAACTGCTCTTTCTCCCCATAATCTTCAGTGCGGTACTGGTCTTCGATTTTACTGAAAAACGAAGCCTTATCTTTTCCATTGCCTTTTCGCTTCTCTGCTTTATCACTCTTGAACTTACCGACTACAGCTTGCTCGAGGCGACGCTCACGCCTGAGGATCAGCTCGGATACTATTACGCCAATATGGCGCTCACGTTCATTCTTTCGGTAATCGCGGCGCTGTTCTATTTCCTGCTGTATGCACGTCAGAATATTCGAAACGAGAAGGTAATCCATACGTCACGAGAGTCGGAAAGGATCATTGCCTATTTTGCGACGAGCCTCTACGGGAAAAACACGGTGGAAGAAATCCTGTGGGACGTCGCAAAGAACTGCATCTCCCAACTTGGATTTGCAGACTGTGTTATCTACCTCGTCAACGAAGAGAAAAATCTGCTGGAGCAAAAAGCCGCGTACGGCCCGAAGAATCCTTCGGCCTTCGAGATCGCTAACGTAATCACAATACCGATCGGAAAAGGCATTGTCGGGACGGTAGCAAAAACCGGAGTCGCCGAAGTCGTCAACGACACCTCAAAAGATCCACGGTATATCGTTGACGATGAACGACGCTTCTCGGAAATCACCGTACCAATCATCTATGAAAACAAGGTCATCGGTGTAATAGACTCTGAACACCCTCAAAAGAATTTCTTTACCGATACTCACCTTCGCATACTCAAGATCATCGCCGCTTTGTGTTCGAACAAGATTGTCAAGGCAAGAGCGGAGGAAGAACTCGTTCAGGCAACAATTACGCGCCTTGAAGCAGAAAAAATCCGGGAAGTAGATCGGTTGAAGTCGCAATTCTACGCGCACCTTTCACACGAGTTCAGAACTCCCCTTACACTCATCCTTGGTCCGCTCGAGGAAATGATCCGCAAGTCCAAATCGCCTGACGAACTCGAGCAGCTAAAGATGATGCGTTCCAACGGACAGCGGCTGCTGCAATTGATCAATGACCTGCTGGAGTTGTCGCGTCTTAACGATGGTATCCTGAATCTTGAACTTTCAAGGGGTGATATAACCTCACTCGTTCGAACGACCGCTACGAGCTTTCATTCTCTCGCCGGGCAAAAGCAACTTGAAATTGATCTTGACATTGGGGTTGAACCTTTCATGATGGCTTTCGACGCCGCCAAAGTAGAAACCATTCTGATCAACCTGATATCGAACATCATCAAGTTCAGTCCAC
Source organism: Bacteroidota bacterium (assembly GCA_003242315.1). GTDB lineage: Bacteria > Bacteroidota > Bacteroidia > Cytophagales > Cyclobacteriaceae > ZC4RG29. The sequence goes on along the minus strand of QGUY01000020.1, from coordinate 3,957 downwards.
CCTCCGGCACCATTGAAGTGCGAACCGGAATGTCATCGGGGTACTTCACCGTCACTCTAACCAACCGCTCCATCCACATACCGGCAGGACAACTGGAAACCATATTCGAACGGAAATCTTCGCCGGGAGAAAGCAATGGATCAGGGGCACACCATGGCATTGGCCTGGCGCTTTCGAAAGAGCTTGCCGTAATCCATGGCGGGGCTATCCACGTTACATCCGATCAGGACGGGACGCGGTTCACCTTGTCATTACCGGCAGCACTTCACGCACCGGGTGTCAGCGCGCCACAACCGGCCACAGAACAACCGGCCTCCGCTCCTTATGATATAGACATGGAGCCATACACGGAAAGCAAGCGCCCGGTAGTGCTCATCGTGGAGGATAGCGAGCAGCTTCGGATGTTCCTTCGCCGGATACTGGAAGACGAATTTGAGTTGAGCGAAGCTACAAATGGTATGGAAGGCCTCAGCAAGTGTACCGAACTTGTGCCTGACCTTGTCATAACAGACATCATGATGCCGGAAATGGATGGGCTGGAGTTGTGCCGCCGACTACGGGAATCGCAGGTGACGAGCCATGTGCCCGTGTTGATGCTAACGGCCCTTGCCGACATGGATAGCCGGTTGGAAGGCCTGCAGACCGGAGCCGACTACTACCTGGCTAAGCCATTTGAACCCCGGGAGCTGCTGACCGCCTCGAACAACCTGATCACCCAACGCCGGCGGTTACGCGAGCACTTCGGCCGGAAGATTATGCTGAAATCGCAGCAATGGGATAATCTTAACGCGGACGAGCGCTTCCTTCAGAAGTTGGTATCATTGGTGGAAGAGCACCTTTCAGATACGGATTTCTCTGTTGAACATCTTCAGAAAGAGCTAGGAATCAGTCGTATGCAGCTTCACAGAAAGCTAAAAGCGCTTACCGACAAATCGGCCACGGAGTTTATCCGAACCATACGGCTCAAAATCGCTGCCGAAAAGCTTCAGGCAGGCCAGGATAACGTGTCACAAGTAGCGTATCAGGTAGGTTTTAACAGTCTCTCATACTTTACCAAGTGCTTCAAGGAGCAATTCGGCGTCATCCCCTCGGCCTACGCTGAAAAGGGAGCCGCACGATGAAGAGGCAGATGCCTCTGATGTTACGTTGGTGCTAATCGTTGTTACAGTTGTTATATGGATGATTTAAAGAAAGTTACGACCTTTGGCGTGAGGATTCGGGGAGGGTACTGGTTTGTGTTTCTATTTTAGCTACAAGGTTTTAAGGAAATAGAGACTTAATCATTAGGGATAATCATTAGGTTTTAATCTTAACAAATCGGCCTGCCCGAATTCCTCTTTTCCCTACCCTGAAATCCTGCTTTTTGGCGATTTTTTGGCTGGTTTCACCCTTGTATTGGCATCTTTTTCCGACCTATATCCCTAATTTGGTGAGCCAAAACCCATTTTTTGAAGGAAACGACCACGTTCTGATTTTTTGACCAAACCAATCAACATGAAGCTGAAATTGTTTTACCTCGCCGGCGCCCTTCTGGTCGCCAGTTGTTTTCTCTCATGTTCTGATGATGAAGATCCGGCACCTATTGAAGGTGTATGGCAGGGCGAATCCCTCAAGGGAAAGTTCTATCCTAAGGGTTCGCCAGTCGCGGTATACGAGCAAACTGAGGATGACTTTGATATTCTCCTGGAGTTGCGGGCCGATGGTACGGCTACTGTCGAGACAGATGGCGATGTCATTAACGGCACTTGGGAGTATTCCGCTGACAAGAAGCAGATCATCCCTGGTGGGGACATGAAGCTCGAATTTTTCGACACCGATGCCTTTAACATCGTGACCCTTACCAAAACCACTATGGTTCTGTCGTTCGTCTACGAAGGAATGGTAGACCTACCGGATGCGGGTGAGATAGAGGGTAAAGTAGAATTTACACTGACCTTCACGCGCGTTGAATAGGAAGCCTAGCTGCCCGTTTCCACGAGCAGTCTTCGATTGATGCGGCGTGCGAAGCCCGGGCCTTCATAGATGAAGCCGGTGTACACCTGGATGAGATTTGCGCCTGCTCGCAGCCGCTCCAGGGCATCGTCGGGTGACAGTATTCCACCGCATCCTATGATCAGGAAATCAGGTCCCAGTTGGCTGCGCAGGTAGCGTACAATTTCATTGGCGCGCTGTCGAAGAGGAGCGCCACTTAATCCTCCGTTGCCGATCCGTTGCACTTCCGCCGCAGGCGTCTTGAGTCCATCGCGTGAGATCGTCGTGTTCGTGGCGATTACACCATCGGCACCGGTCTCCCTGAGAATGGTGACAACATCATCAAGCTGTTCGTTCGTAAGATCCGGTGCGATCTTAAGCAATACAGGTCGCGGTACTTCGCGGGCCTGACTTAAACGCTTGATCTCACCAAGCAGCCGGCTAAGTGGTTCGCGTTCCTGAAGCTCTCGCAGTCCCGGTGTGTTGGGTGAACTCACATTGACAACAAAGTAATCCACATAGGGATACAGTGTGTCAAAACATTGCACATAGTCGTTGAGTGCATCTTCGTTTGCTGTGGACTTATTTCTACCGATGTTGCCGCCTACGAGTATCCGCGATTTACGTCTTGCCAGGCGCCGGGCCGCTGCAGCAGCGCCTTCATTGTTGAAGCCCATTCGATTGATCAATGCCCTATCTGCCGGAAGGCGAAAAAGGCGCGGCTTTTCATTGCCGGGCTGTGGTTTTGGTGTTACAGTACCAATTTCAATGAAACCAAAACCCAATGCGGACAATTGATCCACAGCCTTTGCATCCTTATCGAATCCAGCCGCCAGCCCTACGGGGTTCCTGAATGTCAGTCCGGCAAAGGTGCGTTCCAGACGCTTGTCGTTTACATCAAATAAATATCGAATCAGACTGCCAAAACCCGGGACTTTACCCGTAAATTGTAGGATGCGGAACGTCAGGTGATGTATCTTCTCCGCATCCAGGAGAAACAGCAGCGGACGGATAAGTTTGTACATGCGGACCCAAAGATACAATCTCTCAGGAAGGGTTGAATAATTCTTGAAATTTGTCGTACAATTGCAGGAATTTTAAAAACACATACAATGAAAAAGGTACTATTTACAGCATTGCTCGCAACGGTGGTTTCGCTGACCGCATCCGCCCAAACACGCATTGGCGGTCTGCTGGGTTTTGGGTCCGAGATCGAAAGTCTTGCCCTCGGCGCAGTCGGAGAGTTCATGATCAAAGACAATATGGGTATCTCCCCGCAGCTTGTGTTCTTCTTCGGCAAGAAAGAAGGAGACGTTAAGACATCCATGTGGGAAATCAATGGTAACTTTAACTACTACTTCCTGCAAGAAAACGTCGACTTGTACGGTATTTTGGGGCTTAACATCGCAAGCGTAAAAGTTAAGTATGACGGGCCTTCAATACCGGGATTTTCTGCTAGTGCGTCCGATACTGAAATAGGCCTTAATCTCGGTCTTGGTGCGAATTTCCCTGTTAGCAATGATAACATACTGCCTTTTGCCGAGTTAAAGTATACGATCAGCGACTTCGACCAGCTATGTATTTTTGCTGGCGTGAAATTTATCCTTCCATAAACTGACTTCGTAAAAAAATGGGTAGACGGATGTTTCCCTCTACCCATTTTTATTTAGCCTTCCTGCCTGTTCGGTACTGCTTTTAGGAAACTTCCTTAAGGCTTTTGAAATCAACCCGGCAAGCGCCCGTTGCACCTGACCCGGATGCAGGTTTGTAGTTCCCTCCGCTTCCCAAATCACTCGTTTAGATTTTCCCCTGTAAATCTGAAGCACGACAAGGCCTTCGGTATATGATTGCGTCCAGTAGCGCGACTGGTCCATCATGGCAGGATTATCAGCGGGTGTTCCTCCTAACCTGCCGAGGTCATCGTTGCGCGTTATGTTATATGAACCCGCGACATAGTCGACCGTAAAATCTGCGACGGAATCCTCC
>QGUY01000276.1 GCA_003242315.1 Bacteroidota bacterium | reverse complement strand
CGGCCTTGTCCTTATGTGCACTCGCGATTCAAAAAGGATCCCGAAGCCTATGCCGATATTTGGAAACCAGGACGTGCATAAGAAGGAAGTCATAGCGCGTGGACCAGAACCCGCAGCGGCGGGAAAGGCGATCATCCTCTTGCATGGACGAGGTGCCAGCGCGCGGGACATTCTCACTCTGGGTAATTACCTGGACGTTGAGGGTTACACCCTCTGGGCACCCGAAGCGACCAATCACACATGGTATCCCTATTCCTTTCTTGCGCTACCGGAACAAAACGAACCCTGGCTTACATCCGCATTAGATCTGATTGCTGAACTGGTTGGCGACTTAAACGCTGCCGGACTGGAAAGCAATCAAATCTACTTCGCGGGCTTTTCACAAGGTGCCTGCCTTACACTGGAATTTGTCGCCCGCAATGCACGCCATTGGGGTGGCATCGCTGCATTTACCGGAGGTTTAATTGGAGACAGGATTTACCAGGAACGATACAAGGGGCACTTTGCGTCTACTCCAATATATATTGGTACAAGTGATCCCGATCCGCATGTACCGGTATCGAGAGTTTATGAAACAGCCCACCTGCTCAGGAAAATGGGTGCAGATGTGACGCAGGAAATATTTCCTGGTTTAGGTCACACGATCAGCGATAAAGAAATTGAAAGAGCGAACACGCTCATTTTCCGAACCTGACTGTACCTGCCCTACAATATACCGCGATTTCACCATACTTTTGCGCATTCACACTTTCTCAAATCATGATGGGATTCCAGTACGCTCTCGAAATGCTCGGTACATTCTTCTTTGCCATCTCGGGTGCGCTAGCCGTGCAGGATCAGCATGACGATCTTTTCGGAGCGGGCTTCACAGGATTTGTTACCGCTATCGGAGGTGGTACGCTCCGCGACATCATGCTGGGCAGCTATCCCTTGGTATGGATTGGCGACATCGGGTATTTGTATGCAATCTTCGCAGGCATCATTGTGGCGTTCATATTTGTCAAGTCACTCGAACGCCTCAAGCGCACGTTTTTGGTGTTCGACGCACTTGGTATATCCTTCTTCACGATCCTGGGCGTAGAAAAGGCACTGGCGCTCGGCGTAAGGCCGGAGATCGCGGCTATCATGGGCATGTTTACAGCGATTATGGGTGGTGTTCTGCGGGATGTGCTGACAAATGAGACGCCGGTTCTCTTCAGAAAAGAAATCTATGCAACTGCATGCCTTGCAGGCGCGATTCTTTATCTCATCCTCTTTCGCGCGGGTGTCGAACGAAACATTAACATGACGGCTTCGATAATTCTGATCTTCCTGATCCGGATCCTGGCAGTGAAGTACCGACTTGCTCTTCCAAACTTCCGCAACCGCTAGCCTACTTTTTGTTTTTTGGCCAGGCGTGCCCTGATCTTGCTGAGAAATTCCGGTGTGATTCCAAGGTAGGACGCGATGCTTCGCTGAGGAACACACGCTGGTATGTCGGGATACTTCTTAATAAAGTTGAGATAGCGTTCTTCGGCAGCAATGCTCATATTGTCAATGAGCCTTTGCTGACTGGCGACCAGTGCATTCTCGACGAGTATCCTGAAGAACCTTTCGAACTTGGGCACCTTCTCATACAAAATTTGCTGATTGCGTCGCGACAATAGAAGTACTTCAGTATTGTCGATGGCTTCTATGTTGAGGATGGCGGGTTTACGGGAGAGCAAACTATACAGGTCCGCTATCCACCAGTCGCGCGTAGCAAAACTCAAAATATGTTCTTTGCCCTGGGCATCCACCGTATAGCTTTTCAATGCTCCATTCAAGACGTACGCACTGTTGTTACAGATTTCTCCTGCTCTAAGATAGATTTTCTTTCGCTCCAGAAGCTTGGGTTCCAGTAACGATAAGAAGAAGTCGCTCTCCTCCGGTGTTAGCTCAATATACCGGGCGACGTTCTTCAGAATCAAACTGGAATCCATAATCGTGTTCAGGTGTTTAGGTGCGTACGTGTTTACGTTGGCAGGCCTCTATGTGTCCTATATGTATTCCATGTGCCCTATGGGTTCAAAAATCAGAACGAGTTACTTATGTTGAATCATATAGATCACATAGGGGTATACATAGGCACATAGGGGGATTCGTAGGGGTAGGTTCCAGGAGACGAACAGACGTGCATCTCTGCAAAGTGATCCCATCTACACCGATTACCGATTATCGATCACTTCTGACTTCTTACCATCCTTCCCATCCCCAGCGACTGCCTTTTCCTCCGTCTTCCCTCCAGGCCTTGCCAATTCATTGATCTTCTTCCGGTCGCCTACGATCCATACAATGTCGTCCCATTCGAAGACCGTGGTAGATTCGGGATTGAGGATGCGTTGGCCGCCGCGTTCGATTCCGATGACGAGACCGTTGGTGCGTTCGCGCAATCCCGAACTGCGGATATCCTTTCCTTTCAGCTTGGTATGCTCGTTAACGACGATTTTCTGCAGGGCAATGTCTTCCACGTCCACGACGGGTGCGGTTTCTTCTTTGGCATCGAACACCGGCTTGAATTTCTGAATCTGTTCGTCGGTCGCAATGATGCCAACCAGGTCATGCGGCAGCAACTTGTTATAGCGGCCCGGTGCGTGAATGAGTTTCTCCCCTCTACGAATGAATACGATATTTATGCCATACTGCTCCCGCCACTGTAACTCCATAAGTGTCTTGCCCACGTACTCAGCTTCAGGCGCTACTTCCAGTTCTACGATGTGAGCATCCCACGGCTGGAGTTCACTCTTGAAGCGGTCACGCTCAGGACGTTTCGCGCGTAGAGCCTCCTCGGCACGCTCTGCCTGGCTTTCGCGCTCATTGAGATTGGCGAGAAAACGAACTTCAATACGCTGATAAAAATTCTGAATGCGACGCGCAAGGATGAAGAGAACGAGAACGGCCACGGGCACCACGACGAGAATGGCCATTTGTGTCGAGAACACTCTGAATACGAAGAAACCGATAATGAGAACACCTACAACCACCCTCGCGATTTCGATCACCAGCAGTGGTCCGCGGTTATATCGCTTCTCCATCCAAAGTTCTCTGTAGGCGAGGTTGTTCGGACGCTTCGCCATGAACGCCCACAGGAATGGTGCGGCAACCCCGAGTGTGATGATCAGCCCGGCAAAATTTCGGAGTGTGGGATTTTCGATATTGTGCCCAAGGAAAGGCATGAGAAAATTCAAAGAGAAGACAATAATCGCCACGACCAGAATGCCGTTGGTTGCCGCGATAGTGGCGTATGACTTAAGCACGACCTTCCATGTACTTTCAGCCTGGATATTGGCCGTACCGGTGGAATAAGTATTGAGGGCGTCGATCCACTTTCTGGGCAGGATGCGTTCGAGAAAATTATAGAACGGCTCTGAATATTTAATAAGGTACGGCGTGGTGAATGTTGTAATCGCCGAAGCGCCGACCGCGACAGGAAAAAGGAAGTTCGAGATAACACCCAGCGAAAGACCTAGTGTTGCAACGATAAATGCAAATTCACCGATCTGAGCCATGCTCATTCCCACCTGCACCGACTGCTTCAGCGGCTGTCCGGAAAGGATTGCGCCGATGGTAGTGGCTACAAGCTTACCCACCAACGTGATGAGGGTGACGACAACCACCGGCCATCCATACTCAACAATGGCCTGCGGATCGATCATCATTCCCACTGAGACAAAAAAGACCGCGCCGAACAAGTCCTTAACGGGTTTAATGAGATGCTCGACGGTTTCGGCTTTAGTTGTCTCGGCAATAATAGAGCCCATAATGAATGCGCCGAGCTCGGCCGAAAACCCAGCCTGAGTTGCGAGCACGACCATACCAAGACACAGTCCTATAACGAAGATAAGCAACGTCTCCCCGTCGAACAGCGATCGCGCCCCTTTCAAGAGAGATGGCAACAGGAAAATGCCGCTCAGGAACCAGAACGCCAGGAAGAACACGAGTTTGACGATCGTATATACGATCTCCATGCCTTCGAATTCCTGGGCAACTGCAATGGTGGAAAGCAACACCATGAGGAGAATGACGACGATGTCCTCAACGACCAAAACACCGAAGACAATGCGTGCATACTGCCTGGTCTTCACACCTAACTCATCGAATGCCCTGATGATGATGGTGGTTGAAGAACTCGCCAACATCCCTCCGAGGAACAGGCTGTCCATGGTAGACCAGCCCAGGAACTTTCCAGCATAGTATCCCAGTGCCGTAATGGCGATGATCTCAACAAGTGCCGTGATAGACGCAGCGCCGCCTACCCGCATCAGCTTCTTGAAGCTGAACTCGAGACCCAGGCTGAAGAGCAGGAAGATGACACCGATCTCGGCAAGGGTTTCTATATTGTCATTGTCTGCTACGCTTGGGAGGAACTTGAAATGCGGCCCTACAAGAAAGCCCGCAATGATGTAACCCAGAACCAGTGGTTGCCGGATCTTCCTGAAAAGAAGTGTCACGATCGCACCAGCTATCAGTATCAGCGCCAGGTCCTGAATCAATGCAGGCAAATGTCCCATACCGTCAACTTATCGAACTCTAAATTCCCTCGGTTGAAGTTCCTGTATGCATGTCAGCCCACAGACTGACCAGAACCGGTAAATTACAGGTAATGAAATAGAATTCAAACTACCTTCTAAGGCAACGAGGATGAATTTAGTGTCAATCGATTTCGATCATGTTGGCACCACGGGCAAAGTGCTTCCGCATAACCTCCTCCGCCTGCGCAAAATTTCTCTCAGCAAGTGCCTTCACGATTGCGCGGTGTTCCTTGTCGGTGAGTTCGTAATCGCCTTCCGAACTGCTGCTCTTCGTAAGCTGGCGATGAAATAACGGGATGTGACTATTCGTGTAAGTACGCAGGAGCTTTTCGTTCCCCGTACATTCTATCAACGTTTCATGAAATCGCAGGTCAGCTTCGCACGCGCCGGCATAATATCCCTGCTCGACCATAGTGCTGAAGTCCTTGCAGATTTTTTCCAGACGCGCAATCTGTTCCTTGGTGATCTTCTCACATGCAAGGCGTAGCGCTCCGATTTCAAGAATTTCCCGGAGCTCCCTGATCTGAACGATGTCTTCCGCAGTCAGCGAATTGACGAAGTAACCACCCTTCGGCCCCAGCGTCACCTTTTATCCCATTCTCCGACCCACCGAGCAAGCCAGAAATTCCGATTCCGGCTTTTT
>QGUY01000275.1 GCA_003242315.1 Bacteroidota bacterium | reverse complement strand
TCAATTTCATTGCACCTTCGGACATCAAGTCGATCTCCGTTCTCAAGGATGCTTCATCTGCCGCCATTTACGGTGCGCGCGGTGCCTACGGTGTTATCCTTATCACGACAAAGAACGGGGTGCGTGACGGCGTTCACATCGACTATAGCAACAACTTTTCCTGGGGACGACCAACGGTTCTTCCCAATAAGGTCACCGATCCCTACATATTCATGCGAACACTCGAATTGTCTACCGATAACACGCCGTGGGACTACGTAAACTATACGGCAGAACAGTATGCCTGGGCTAAGCAACGTTCAGACAATCCGGCGTCCTCCGACCCGGTACGCGTCAACCCGGTGGACAACTCACTGTGGGATTATATGGGAAACCGCGACTGGACGAAGCACTTTCTCGATAATCCCACGCTGTCGCAGCGTCACAATCTTTCACTGTCAGGTAAATCCGGTACAACAACCTACTATCTGTCCGGAGCATACGATCTTCAGAATGGCGCGCTTAAGATTGCGGAGGATAAATTCGACCGGTATTCCTTCCGCGGCCGAATCGGCTTTCAGCCATACAAATGGCTCTCAATTTCCAACAACACATCGGTTGCCATTACTGAACGGCTGAGACCCTATTACCTGTCGATCTACTCCCTGTACGATCTGTTTCCAACAAGCTGGGACAAGAATCCTGACGGCACGTGGGCTAACACGGATGTAGGGCGCGTGTCAGCTCAGCTCACGGATGGCGGTCGTCATACCGAGAAGGTCAACATGTTCCAAAGTACGTTCAGCGGTGAACTGTCCTTTTTCGAACGCATGCTCCGCCTGAATGCCGACTTCACCGTGCGACGTGACAACGTCAACCTGAACGAATACCAAACACGATATGCAATCGGGTTTGGTCCGGAAGACGTGCGCGAAGAAGGAAATAACGTCGCCTATCGGGAAACGAGCTTTCTCTCGTATTATGTGCTCAATACCTATGCTACATTCGAAAAGACGTTTGCTGAAAAGCATTTCTTCAATGCGATTCTGGGTTACAACCAGGAGTACAGTCGGCTGGAAACCTCTGGAATGCAGCGTAGTGGTGTGATATCCCCGTCGCTGCCTTCTGTGGATCTGGCGACTGGTACGCCCATTGTCTATGACGACATTGTAAGCTGGGCAATACGTGGCGCATTCTATCGCCTGAACTATGTGTATAACGACAAGTATATTGTCGAATTCAACGGACGCTACGACGGATCGTCAAAATTCCCCAAAGACAAGCGCTTTGGCTTCTTCCCATCGGTGTCCGCTGCATGGAAGGTGGATGGCGAAGCGTTCTGGGATCCTCTCCGTCCAGTCATCAACTCTTTCAAGCTTCGAGCCTCCTACGGCTCGCTTGGCAATCAGTCGGAAGTGCCGGAATATGGCTACATCGAGACAATGTCAAATGGTCCGGCCAACTACCTGATCGATGGCGCAAGGCCGCAAATGATCGCATCACCCAGACCGGTATCGGCAAATTACACGTGGGAAAAAGTATACTCGACGAACTTTGGTGTTGACATAGGACTCTTCCAACAAGCGGTCACCGCGTCATTTGATGTTTACCGGCGCGATACCAAGGACATGTTGACGCAGGGCAAGGAACTGCCTGGTGTGTTTGGAGCACAAGAACCCTCTGAAAACGCCGCCGACCTCCGCACCAAAGGATGGGAGTTGGCGATCGGGTACGACAATGAGGTCAATGTTGGAGGAAAGAGACTTCACCTGAATGGAAGAATTGTGCTTTCCGATAACCGGACCCATATCACACGCTTTGACAATCCCAATAAGAGTTTGACTCAATATTATGAAGGAAAAGAACTCGGTGAGATTTGGGGTCTGCGTAGCGATGGGTTGTTCCAAAGCGAAGAAGAAATCAACGCGCTGGACGAAACTCAGATTATCCCGTGGGGAGCGCTCAACATTGTACCCGGCTGGCCGAAGTATCAGGACCTGGATGGCAACGGTGTGATCGAAAAGGGCTTAACAGTAGACGACCCCAAGGATCTGAGTGTAATTGGAAACCTCACGCCACGTCTGCGGTACGGGATCAGCCTGGGAGCAGAGTGGAACGGATTTGATGTACGCGTCTTCTTCCAGGGTGTGGGAAAGATGGACTACTATCCGCTGCACTACCTGTACTGGGGTTACTACCAGCAACCCTATGCCGGCGGATATTATCACCTCCTGGATTTTTATCGCCCTGCAGACGATCCGGATGTTCTGCGTGCGCAGCATTCACAAGCATACATCGCGGCTGGCCTGGCAGACGCCAACCACGATGCCCGCTATCCTATACTGCAGGCCTGGCTTGCCGACCGGAACCTGGGTGAGCGCATCGATTACGCACAGGGACTCGCAATCCCTCAAACGGGTTACCTGCTGGATGGGTCCTATCTGCGACTCAAGAATGTTACAATCGGATACTCATTGCCTCAACGGCTGGTCGAACGCCTCCATGTGAACCGCTTGAGAGTCTACGTGAGCGGTGAGAATATCACAGAGTGGTCAGAGGTGAAAGACTTCTTTGATCCTGAAGCGATCACTGACAACATCGACAAGGTTGACCCCTCACTGCATACGGGTTCAGGATGGGGATACGCTTATCCCTTCCAGAGGAGGTTGTCTTTCGGACTTGAATTGAGTTTCTAACTGGCAAAGTGAACTGGATATGAAAAAGTATATAATCCTTTCCGTTTTCGTAATGCTGGCGGCCCAGTCTTGCAATGACGAGTTCCTGGACCGATTTCCTGAAACGGATATTTCAAAAGAAAATTTCTTTAACAGCCAGCAGGACCTTGAAACGTACATCTTCAGCTTATACGATTTTCCCTCCTTCGATATTTACGTGGGCGACCATTCCACTGACAATGCCGCCACCACCGGATCTACTGAGATCAAGAACATGATGATCGGAAATCCTTCACCGTCGACGATCACAGGAGGGTGGGACTGGGGACAGCTGCGAAATGTCAATTTCTTCCTGGAAAATTTCAGTAAGGCAAAGGTTGATGAAGCTACGTTGAACCACTATGAAGGCCTGGGCCGCTTCTTCAGGGCAAAGTTTTACATGGACAAGGTGAAGCGGTATTCTGACGTGCCGTGGTATGACAAAACGCTCGCTACTGACGACCCCGACCTGATGAAAGGCCGTGATCCCCGCGAGTTTGTCGTTGACCGCATATTTGAAGATTATGCTTTCGCCCGTGAACATGTCATGCCTGATTCACGACCAGGTGCTGTTGGCAAGTTTGTAGTCCTGGCCTATATGGCGCGCCACGCGTTGTATGAAGGAACGTTCCGCAAGTATCACGATGAATTAGGACTACAGGGCACCGCTGATACCTATCTTCAACTGGCTCGTGACGTAGCGCGACAAATCATGGACGAGGGTGGATTCGCTCTGTATTCCACGGGCTCACCCACGCAGGACTATGGTGCACTGTTTACCAGTACGGACCTGACTTCGAATCCTGAAGTCATACTTGGGCGCTTCTTTGAGAACGATTTGCTCAACAGTGGATGGTGGGCTTATCTCTTTGGCAACTACGAGGTGAATCCTTCGCGCGACTTGCTTCAGGCTTATCTGATGACGGACGGTACGCCTTATACGAATCAATCTGGCTACGAGACGAAACTGTTCGTCGAGGAATTTGAAAATCGTGATCCTCGTCTGTCCCAGACGTACGCTTACCCGGGATGGGAACTCCTTAACACCTCGACGTATGCCCAGGGTGGTGGGATTTACATTCAGCAATTGGCGAAGAACTTCTCTGGCTATCATCAGATCAAGGCGTTTGTCAATAATCCGGATGCGACTGTACAGGCTAGCACAGACTTTCCCATCGTTCGTTACGCAGAAGTTCTACTTATCTATGCAGAGGCGCTGGCCGAATTGGGTGAGCTGACGCAGCAGGCGCTCGACGAGAGCATCAACCTTATCCGCGCTCGTGCCGGAATGCCTCCCCTGGACCTTAACCCTACGCCTGATCCTCTGCTCGCTGAGCGCTTCCCTAATGTATCAGGTGCGCAGGCGACCGTGCTGCTTGAAATACGTCGCGAGCGTCGCGTTGAACTTGCCCTGGAAGGCTTCCGGTTTGACGACCTGATGCGGTGGAAGGCAGGCAAGCTGATTGAAAAGGAACCGGAAGGCATCTACTTCCCCGGAACGGGCAAGTATGACATGACTGGTGATGGTGTGGAAGATATCTACCTTATACCGAACTCAGAGTCCATTCCCGCCGACGAAGACAGGGAGACAAATTCGTTGGGCGTAAAACTGATCTACTATCGCGTGGGTCCACAGGGTAGTGATGCCTCTGCTTATCTGTCAAACGGTACGAGTGGCACCCTTGTGACGGACCCGGAACGTGGGACGTTCGTGGAAGATAAGTTCTACTACCGACCAATACCTCAACAGGAAGTGCTTCTCAATCCGAACCTGACGCAGATATTCGACTGGTAAAACATGCGAGCCATCCCTATGTGATCTATGTGTACATCTATGTGATCTATGCGGTTCAATGGATTTGTTTGAGCCACATAGATCACATAGGTGCACATAGGACACATAGTTACCTATTAGAAAGAATCACGAACTGCATTGGTCTGAGTCTTATTTTGACGAAGTGGTGTGAGCCGTCTTCATTTTTCAAAACGTGGAGTTTCCCTTTTCCGCCATACACATAGCGGAATACACTGCCTTCAGGGTTGAGCATCCGGTCCACGCAAACGTATTCTTCATCCTCCTGCGTGGTGGAGTCGTTGTAAACGACGAGCATTTCCTCATCAAAAAGAATCCGCGAAAATGCCACCATGCAGTCGTGCCGCGCGGGCATCTCAAAACTCTTGCCGTCGGTAGAGGACTGTCTCATATACATCCTGCCAAACCTCAGTGCAGCGTACTGCTTTCGGACACCGGCAATTGTAGCAATCTCGCGATAAATGCGACTTTTCGGATTTAACGCATTCGTCGTCTTATCGGAAAGGCTGAACATACACTCGCGGATGAACGCATCGCTTTCGCCGCCGCCACTGAATCCCTGTTCGGTTCCGTAATAGATGCACGGCGTTCCCAGTGCGCAGAGGAGGAAACCGACAGCCGCAATGATTTGCTCTGCAGTGGCATCAAAGCCGAAGCGCTTCTTAAACTCCTGACCGACCTGGTCGTGGTTGTC
>QGUY01000019.1 GCA_003242315.1 Bacteroidota bacterium | reverse complement strand
GTCCTCGGGAAGCATATCAAGCACGACAATGTCTTGCAATCCATCGTTGTTCAGGTCGGCGATATCACACCCCATGCCGAACTTCGACAGGTGGCCAAACAGCGTGTGAGATACTTCCCTGAATGTTCCATCGCCGTTATTTATGTAGCAAAAGTCTTGTTCTTCGTAGTCGTTTGTGACGTATATATCCGGCCAATCGTCGTGGTTGAGGTCGCTCACGGCGGCGCTCAGGCCGAAGTTCAAGCCACTGCCGTGAATACCTGCTTCTTCGCTGACTTCCACAAACTTGCCGTTGTCATTGCGGTACAGTTTGTTGCCGAAGTAGGAATGCCGAAGGTTTCGGAGGCGACTCGTATTAAAGAACGCCGCGTAAAACATGTTCGCATGATTCAGAAGGAACATGTCGAGGTCGCCATCACGATCATAGTCGAAAAAGTATCCTTGCGTTGAAAACGTTCCGATGGCATCGAGGCCATATTTAACAGCGCTCTCTGTAAACGTTGGTATACCGCCCTTTTCTCCGCCGTTATTGATGAACAATTCGTTTGATCGTCGCGGGTAGTCGCGTACTACAGGCAGATTATATCCCTCACCCGGGGCATTTCCAGAATAGCAAACATAGATGTCCAGCCAGCCATCGCCGTTCACATCAGCAAACGATACACCTGTGCACCAGTCCGTGCGCCCCGCAACACCGGCCGTTTCCGTAACATCCTCAAATTTCCAATCACCCCGATTAAGGTACAGCTTGTTCGGTACCGAGTTTCCAACAAAATACAAATCGGGCAGTCCATCGTTGTTCAAATCACCGGCAGCCACTCCCCCGCCGTTGTAGCTGTATTCATAGGTAAGAATATTGTTGTGCTGCGTCTCAACGATATCGTTGCGAAAGGTCACGCCCGTCTCTTCAGGTACGAGCTCCTGAAACTGCGTAGGCAGCTTTTCCGTGCATGACACACCCGCAAGCAGGCAGCACAGAACTACCCTACTGAGCATCATCCTTCCAACGAACCAACGTAAACACATTACTTCCTTGTCGTTAGCATCCCCTCCTTCAGCATCCTGGTCTGTCCGGCGTAGTCGCGTACCGTTATTTGCATTACGCCAGCCGGAACGACTACCGTTCGCGTCGATTGCGAAAGGTAACCGGAGCCGTAGTAAAGTTCAATGCGCTCCTCCGTTCCGTCTTCATACGTAACATCCACCCTCCAATCGCCGGGCGCGGCGTGAAAGACTTTGCTTACATCCGCAGTATTCGTTCGCCGGAATACACGCAAACTATCGAGATTCTGCGTTGCGACAAACAATTCTCCCTTCGCCGACTGCAATCGGGCCAGAGCTTTCGCATCGCCGGGTACCCAAAAGCCGCTATTCCGAGCCGAGATGTGCGTAAAAGATCCTTTTCCATCGCCAAGCAACACAACCCCCTCAAGCGCATCATAACGTCCCGAGAAAACTTCATTGCCGTAATCATTACCAACAGCAACAATGTCGAGGTGCCCGTCCCCGTTAATATCCGTAGCAACAATTCCATTCAGCGGGGCAAGTTGTGCGGGTAGCGGCAACGGTCGTACACTGAATGTGCCGTCGCCATTGTTTTCGATATAACTCGAGCTTGAATAATTTACGGTGAAGATCATCATGTTTTCCTTGTCATACGGCCTCAGCAGTTCTTCCAGTGTTGTCTGACCATACTGACGATATCGGCTGAACTGATTCCGGAACAGCGGACTCTGGCCATACAACTCGTCCCAGAAGTGCACAGGGTATTCTGCCATTGCACCTTCGGGAGTCTTGAAGTAGCAGCTCAGAATCGGATCAATGCTTCCATTGCCGTCGAAATCCTTGGCGTAAACGCGTAGTGGATGTTCGTTGCTTATGCGATAGAAGTTGTTCCGACCAAGGTTTCCCGCCACGTAATCGATGTCTCCATCTTTGTCGAAGTCTGCACCCGTAATGCTTGTCCACAATCCCACATAGTTTTCGAGCCCGCTTGTCTCCACACGTTGCAAGCGGTTGTCGGTGTTTCTGAATATAGTTAACGGCATGAGTTCTCCAGCGACAAGAAGATCGACCTTGCCGTCGCCATCATAATCAGTCCAGAGGGCATCGGTGATCATGCCGGCGTTAGCTAGATCGCCGCAGATTGTCTCCGTTCCATCTTTGAATACTCCACCCTCATTGATCAGAATGCAACTTCTCGGCGCAAGCGGGTAAGCACCCGGCACTACACGTCCGCCGACAAACAGGTCCAGATCGCCGTCTCCGTCGAAATCTGCTGCCCGCACGCACGACCCGCTTGACGTTTCTTCCGGAAGGGCTTTGGGATCCCATTGAAACGCCCCCCGGCCGTTATTTTTATAAAGCCGATCCTGTAAGCGCAAATCGCCCTCGGCAAACTCATAGCTACCGCTTACCGCGTACAAATCCTGATCACCATCGCCGTCAGCATCAAACAACAGCAGTCCGGCATCCTCAAAGCCACGGTCATCAGTAGTTGTTATTGTCGAGATGCTAAATGTTCCATCCGCGTTTTGACTGAAAAGGTAAGCATCATACAGAGCCGACTTCCCGGTAACAAGATCCTCGAGGCCGTCCCCATTCACGTCTCCCACGGCAATGGAGGGACCAGCCTGGGAAAATTTATGGGGAAGTGTACGTTGGCGGAAAAAATCGACCTTATCCCACTCACGATGCCGATATCTTAATCCCAATCTCTGCGATACTTCGTCGACAAGCGTGGCGGGTGACGGTCTTCTCATCGTAACGTTGGCGTAGGTTGCATCGGAATAGTCGAGCGTCAGAACCTGATCGGCAGGAACATGCGTCAACACTTGTACCTTGCCGTCCGGCCATTGTACGATCAGTGTGTCTACGGTTGTGGAATTGCCCAGCCCGAAGTGAACTACATCCTCGACGGTTGAAAGATATCCACGATATGTAGAATGATCGTGGTACTGAGTCTTACCTGAGTCATATGTCAGAATAACTTTAGCACCAACGTTTGATCTCCTCGTGTTGCGATCCGCAAGCTTCACGCGCAAGTAGTGGCTGACTGATGCTTTATCGCCGGAATAAAGCGTGTTTTCGTAGAGGAACGCGATATCGTTGATGTTGTTGAGGAGAAAATCCAGATCACCATCATTATCGAAATCAGCAAATGCAGCGCCGGTCGAAAAAGAAGGATGGCTCATACCCCACTCACGCGAAACATTTGAAAAAGTGAGATCGCCGTTATTTCGAAATGCGTAATTGGGGATCTTGAGTTCCGGAATAGAGTCGATCAATGCGCGTTGCGTGCTGAGAATGCCGAGTTCACGCTTGAACATAACGTAGTCACGATCCGTGACGTCCTTGGGGAATCCGTTTGTGACCAGCAAATCGCGGTAACCGTCGTTGTCAATATCAACGATTAACGGCGCCCAGCTCCATTCTGTCTGGTGGATTCCCGCGAGTTGTCCGATCTCGCTGAAGTCTCCGTTCCCGTTGTTGAGCTGAAGCATGTTACGCATGTACTGGAATTCATACCCGTACTGCATGTTGTTGATGTAATTGTAATAAGTTGCACCCGCACCCGAGATCGTTTTTCGACGGAGATTATCTTCCGGCAGCATGTCGAGCGTCACAATATCGACATAGCTGTCGTTGTTGATGTCCGCGGCGTCCACACCCATGGAGAACAGCGACTGGTGCTTTAGTCGGGACGCGATCTCGTTAGTGAACGTGCCATCGCGGTTATTGATGTACAGCACATCGTTGGAGACGTAGTCGTTACCAATGTACAAATCCGGCCAACCATCCTGGTTAAAGTCCGCGACAGCAATACCAAGGCCGTAGCCTTCGATCAATATCCCAGCTTCCAGCGTTACGTCGCTGAACGTACCATCGCCGTTGTTCCTGTACAGCCGGTCGTTGTTGAGCGCCGAACCATCCATGATGCGCGGGCGGTAGTTGCTGGGGATAAGGTCGCTTTCGAGATTAGTAAGTACATAGAGGTCCAGGTCGCCGTCCTTATCATAATCCAGGAAGGCGGCATTCTGACTGTACCCCGTGTCTGCCACACCATACGTTTTTGCCTCATCCACAAATTTCGGCACGCCATTCTCATCCATGCCTTTGTGGATGAACAGAGCATTGGCCCTCGCAAGCGGATTGTTGCTGATAGTGGCGCAGACATAGATATCGAGAAGTCCATCCTGATTTACGTCTGCGAGTGCCACACCGGAGTACCACTTGCCATCGCCCGCGATTCCCGCTTCTTCCGTTACATCTTCGAATCGAAGGTTGCCGCGATTAAGGTAAAGTCTGTTTGGCACCATGTTGCCGCTGAAAAAGACGTCGGTGAGACCATCGTTATTGAAATCGCCCACTGCCACACCTGCACCGTGGTACATATACTGTACGGTGAGGATGTTGATCGTGTCTCTTTCCAATACTGTGTTTTCAAAATCGATACCCGATTCGGAAGGTGGCACGAGCCTGAACAACGTCTGTCGTCGATCAGAGCAGGAGCAGGTTGCGATGACCGCGGCGAAGAAGAGAATATAAAACCGAAAAGCCACCGGGCGTGGCATGTGCAAACCCGGTGGCTTGATGGAACAATATTCGGATTTAGTATAACGGATTCTGGACAAGGTTGCTGTTTCGGTTCATTTCATCCTGCAGGATTGGCAGGAAGTACATCTTATCGTTCCAGGCTCGGTCCTGCACCTTCGCCACTTCATAGGTTAGTGGCTGTCCGAACGGTTGGCGGATGATAATACCATTGGCGTTGCGACCGAGAGCCTGTGGCGCAATCATCCACCTTCTCACATCGAAATATCGATGCTCTTCGAAAGCCAACTCTACCCTCCGTTCATTCCGGTACCGCTCCCTGAGGGCATCACCGGTTTCCGTGATATCAGGCATGCCGGCCCGGGCTCGGAGGAAGTTGATGTATTTCTTGGCTTCATCGTCCTCTCCCAGTTCGATGCAGGCTTCTGCATAGTTGAGATAAATTTCTCCCAACCGGAAGAAGTGCCACGGCGCTTCCTGGTTGCCACCAGCTGCTGCATATTCGTGTTCCACGGTGGGATCGATGAACTTCCTCAAATAATATCCTGAGTATCCCCCATTCCAATCTTCGATCGGACCGTCACGGGTGTCAAGGCCCGGCACCCAGTTACCCGGGCTGGTTTCCACCGAGCGGATAATCACCTTACCATCGGGGTCGAAGTCCGCCGCGTCAGCAGGTCGGGGCCTCCACGGCGCATGATCATACAGTATTGACGCGTAGAACCGCGGATCCCTGTTTTCATACGGGGCACTGGCATGCGTTGGATTGTTCCAGTCGAATTTCGATCCGTCAATCATTTCGTAATCATCGACCAGTTCCTGAATGGGTGTATTGCCACCCCAGTTGTGATAACCATTCGGCCCGTTTGTCAACCCAGGAAGCGCATTGTCTTCCCAACCACGACTCTTTATAAAGTAGCGGCTGAAGATGGCTTCCTTGCTGTCCTTCATGAGGAACACGTCGGTATAATCCTGAACCGGATCGCCCGTGGCATCCTGAATTTCATAGATGCCCAG
Organism: Bacteroidota bacterium; assembly: GCA_003242315.1. Taxonomy (GTDB): domain Bacteria; phylum Bacteroidota; class Bacteroidia; order Cytophagales; family Cyclobacteriaceae; genus ZC4RG29. The sequence goes on along the minus strand of QGUY01000019.1, from coordinate 18,444 downwards.
ATCAATTACTGCCTTGGCGGCGTCCTTCGCGGCTTGCCATTTGGACGTGCGATCACCCGAGACTGAAATTAATTCAGGGTGAGCATACCCTCCGGCCCACGAAGGATCATTGTAAAGATCGCTTGCCGCATAGAGCAGTATCCTCGCTTTCAAGGCCAGAGCTGCACCGCGTGTAGCCCTTCCGATATGCTTCGGGTCGTCGTGCTGCAGTGGCAGAATGGCGGCCGCCTTGTCGCATTCGCTTACTATGTAATCAATGCAGTCCGCAAGCGAGCTGCGGGCAACGAGAAAGTCGTCACTAAGATCAAACGTTCTTTCGACGATCGGAACCCCTCCGTGCAGCCGCACCAGATTGTGGTAGAAATATGCATTGAGAAAATGCACTTCTCCCTTCATGCGCTCACGCCAGCCTTCATTTCCATCGAACGGAACCTCATCGATGTTCTCAAAAAAGAGGTTCACCTGGCGAATGCGGCGATAGAGCTCGGTCCATCGATACGATTCGAAATCTCCCCTGTTCCACGAGCCGATATCGGCGGGGGTCAGGATTGATTGAACCACCTGCGCTGAGCCATAGTTGTGAATGAAGTGCGACTCATCCGCGAGCGAGCCAACCATGAGTTCGCGAATACCGTGGTTAAGTCCCCTATACATTTCGTTGACGAAAGCCTCAACCAGCGCGGGGTCGTTCCATACCACGGCGTCACTCAAGTTACCTGGCGGATCAACATTGAGAAATTCTGTGTTGCACGATCCGAAGGTGAAGAATGCGATGGCGAGATATATTTTGCGTATATGTTTCATATCCGTGCAGTTAGAAGGTCAGACTTACACCAACATTGTATACACGCTTCTGAGGGTACACCGTTCCGTCCTGATTGTCGGTTTCAGGATCGAATACATCAAACTGGTCCCACGTGATCAGGTTGACCGCGTTGACGTAGATTCGTGCAGAGCCCAAACTCACCTTGCTCACAAGTTCGGGAGGCAGCGTATAACCCAATTGCACGTTCTTCAGACGAACGTAGTCAGTGCTCCGATACCAATACGTGTTGGCCTGTGATATCCAGTATTCATCCTCCCTGTTAAAGGTGCGTGGCTTTTCCGAGTTCGGATTTTCAGGTGTCCACCGGCCCTCAGCAAAATCAAGAAGGAAGTTGCCGAAGTCACCTGACTGTGTGCGGATGTATTGCTTTGCTCCCGCTGCACCCTGGAAGAGAATGGAAAGATCAAAACCTTTGTAGTTGGCGGTGAGCGACAGACCACCCTGGAACCTGGGGATGTTGTTATACTCCTGACGCACGCGGTCCCTGCCGTCAATTACACCGTCGTCGTTTACGTCTTCAAATATGATGTCGCCCGGTCTTGCTCCCGGCCAGTGCGGATAAGCATCCACTTCAGCCTGATCTTTAAAGACACCTATGGCATTGTAGAACAACTCGCTGCCAACAGGTCGGCCGGTGGATACCTGCCACGGGTCAAAGCCAGGCGCTTCGTCCCAGAACAGAATCTTGTTCTTTGCATATCCCCCATTCAGCCCGACGGAGTAGCTGAAATCACCAGCTTCGCCATAATAGTTGATCATGAAATCAATGCCTCGATTACGCAGTCGTCCCAGGTTTTCATCCGGGGGCTCAAACCCGGCGGTGAAAGGAACGGACCCGGTACGACCGATCAGCATTTTTGATCGGATGTTGTTAAAGTAGTCAACTTCAAATGAAATGCGTCCATCAAAAAGAACCCCTTCCAATCCAATGTTGGTGTTGTTGGCTACTTCCCATGTAATATCAGGATTGGCAACCGATGTCGGTGTGATGGTGGTTACCAGTGTATTGTAGTTAAAGATGTAGCCACCGCCGAATCCAAATGAAGAAAGGAACTGAAACTCATCTTCTCTTGGATTGTCAGAGATTCGGTCGTTACCCAATTGTCCCCACGAACCGCGGAGCTTCAACCGATCGACAAATGCGACGCCTTGCATGAACGGTTCTTCAGACAACACCCAGCCTGCCGAGAAACCAGGGAAGAAACCCCAGCGTGCATCTTCAGGAAAAATGTAGGAGGCATCATACCGCCATACCATTTCCAGCAGATACTTCTCAGAGAAGCTGTAGTTGATCCGACCAAAGTAGTTGAGACGGGCCGTCTCGAATATTTCATTCTGGTTATTTCTGGCGTCGGTACTCTCGTTCTTGGTACCGGCGAACAACTGTCCGATTGCCGGCGAGATAAAAGCATTTCTGAACGCCTCGAAGTGATTGCCCCACAACTGTTGCTTTTCAACACCAACCATAAATCCAATGCCATGCGCACCGAAATTCCGGGTGTAGTTCACATAGGCGTTCGTCGTGCGACCGGAAGTACGTTGCAACGACTCCGTCAACTCTGGCGTGCTGCTTCCGCGCGCGCCCTTGACCAACACCGGCTCTCCGTTGGAGTCATACGTTTCATAATCCCATGTATACAGGTACCACGGTGTGCGGAACCTTTTGACAGGACGGAAGCCCTCGTCAAACGCGGCGTTAAGAATTACCTGCAGACCTTCTACCCACGGCACATCGATCGTACCTCTGAGGTTGCTTTGGAAAACGTAGTTGTTGTCTTCCACGTAACCTGTCGCGTTTGTACTCACGACAGCGGGGTTTACGCCGTTCTCGATGTCGGGTCCCGGCAATCCGTTAGGCCAGTATGCCGGAAGATTCGGTTTACCGCGGATCAGCATACGGAAGATCTGGTCGGCGCCGACCGTAGGGAAGTTTCGGTTTTCCTGCCTTCCCGTCAGATCAACCGACACCTTGAGGAAATCCGTGATTTTGGCGTCGAGGTTGGAGCGGAAGCTGTACTGATTGTACTTCGTCGCGCTATTCTTGTAGAACCCATCTTCCATGATCTTGCCCAGGGAGACGTAGTATCGCACACCATCAGCCGAGCCACCATTTATCGATAGGTTCAGGTTATCCTGCATGGAGACATCCTTGATTACGGCATCATACCAGTCCGTGTTAGGGTATTTCCACGGATCAGAACCGTCGCGGAATTTTTGTATTTCTTCCGCGGTGAACCGAGGCGGCAGCCCGCGGTATTCGTCAATTTCATTAAGCATCGTAGCATAAGTAGCCGCATCAGCTACCCTGGGAAGACGCGTAGGCGTGTTAAAACCCAGATTGTAGTTGAGATTGATTTCAGGCTTACCAACTGCTCCGCGTTTGGTGGTGACGAGAATTACCCCATTGGCCGCCTGCGCGCCATAGATAGCCGCCGACGCATCCTTCAGGACAGTGATACTCTCAATGTCTGCAGGGTTGAGCCGTGAAAGGCCGCCGCTACGATTCGCAATACCGTCAATTACGATAAGGGCAGACGAGTTTGCGATCGTGTTTGTGCCCCGTATCCTTATTTGCGAATCATCGTAACCTGGCTCACCCGACCGATTGATGAATAACACGCCCGGGAGTCGGCCCACGAGCGCGTTCGAAACGTTGGTTACGGGCATTTGTGTAATCACATCGCCTTTCACCGAGGTGACTGAGCCCGTCACGGTAGCCTTGCTCTTCTCGCCATAACCCACCACGACTACCTCCTGCAGGGCCTGCACGTCCGGCACCAGTGTGACATTGATGGTTGACTGTCCGTTGATTGCAACTTCCTGCGTGACATAACCTATGAAGGAGAAGACGAGGGTTTCTGTACCATCGTCGACCGTAATTTGGTACGCCCCGTCGACATCTGTCACGGTTCCATTTGCTGTGCCCTTAACGAGCACGTTAACACCCGGAAGCGGGTCACCAGCATCCGAGGTTACTCTTCCGGAAACGGAATAAGCGTTCATGCTGGCCTGAACTTCGGTGTCGTCGTTGACTTCAATTTCGTTGTAGGCCGCTGCGCGAGGCGCCTTCAGCTTTTTCAGCACGATCCGATCGTTGACGGCCTCGTAGTTAATGTAGAGGGGATGCAGAAGTTTGGTCAATACGGTCGACAGCTTTTGATTGTGCACATTGATCGTGACCTTCCGGTCGAGAGGCACAAAATTCTTGCTGTATACAAACCGAACGGAAGCCACCTCCTCAATTTCTTCCAATGCTGTGACCAGGCTTTCGTTGGTTACGTTAAGGGTGACGGACCGCCCTAGGGCATCCTGCGCGTAACTGACCTCAGCCCGAGAAATCCCTGTAAGGACCAGCATAGCTACCACCTGACTCAACGTTACTCTCATAACCGACCCGAGGTTAGGGTTTTGTAGAAAGTGTTTCATACATTTGGTGTTGTTTCGTTCTGTAGGAATGAGACAAAGGCCCCGTCACTACCTTGCAGGGGACGTGATTCGGGGCGCCTTCTTGAGACCGGGGATGACGCCACATTCCTGGTCTCTCTTTTTTTGTCGTTATCTCTATTTCGTCATAGCCGTGGGTTTGGGTTTAGTCTAATTGGTACATCCTTCGCCATCCAGGTAAAAGACATTGTCTTCGTATCTGTAGGTAGCGTTGATTGACTTGCTCAGCAACTCCAGGATGTCAGGCAGATTCTGATCGTTGAAATCTGCCCGAATCATGCAGTCAAGAATACTTCCGCTGGATACGTGAATCCGGACCTTGAATCGCTCGTTAAGCGCTTGCAAGACCGTACCTACCGAAGCGTTCTCAAAGAACAGGTTAGTAGGCTTCCAGATCGCGAGTTCGTTTTCAGTTTCCGGAGATTCACTATTCATTTCTACTTTCGCCTCCCCTTTTCGATAAGTCGCTTTTTGATTCGAAGTAAGCAGCACCTCCTGCCCTGTGTTGTGGCTAAGGCCAACACGAACCTTTCCAGACATTACTTCAACCTCAATCGCGGGTTCGTGTTCGTAAGCTTTAATGTTGAAACTTGTACCCAGGACCGTGGTGACCACTTCGGAGGTCTTGATGGAAAAAGGATGGTTCTCATCCCTCGCAACAACAAAGAAAGCCTCGCCCTTAAGCAATACGTTCCTATCACCGTTGCCGAAGCCCTCGCCGTATTCTATGCTACTGTTGGGATAGAGCCAGATGACTGATCCGTCGGGAAGGCGGATGCGACGGATTGTGGGGTCGGAATTCTCGACAAAAACTTGTTCGTTAAGCGCATTCTCATCGGAAGACGAGAAGTAGAAAGTGCCGGCGCCTGCAAGAATCAGTAAGAGAATGACTGCAGCGTAACGAACCCAATGGGTGGTTCTCCGTACCGGGAGCGACCTCACCGGCCGCTCAGATTCCCCCACCGCGATGCGAGCCTTGATGTTGCTCAGAAGCCGATCCTCAACCCCCTCATCCTGGATCACGTCCAGGATGCCGGTTACATCTGCTTCGTTTCCAAGCGATTGATACCATGCGTTAACGCGCTCCTGCTCTTCCCGAGTACATTCCCCCGCAAGGTATCGCCTCAGAAGATCTTTGGTAATGTCTTTCTCCATGGCATAGGGTTAGGTCGACCCGCACACTCTAAAAAGAGAGGGCGCTTTTAGGTATATAGTCGGTCCGCAAACGTTTTTCCCCTACGCGGAAGGCAAATTTTTTTGAAAGGGATCAGGAAGAGTAATGACGAAGGTTCATGCGAAGCAGCTTCATGGCCTTGCTAAGCTGGTTCTCGACCGTCTTTTCTGAAATGCCAAGCTGCCGGGCCACCTGCTTTATAGAAAGATTGCGCTCGCGGCTAAGCTTGAAAACGAGCTGGCAGCGCGCAGGAAGTTTTTCAATTTCCTTTTGAAGGGCACCCGACAGATCGTTAAGAAGCACGCTTTCTTCAGTACCATTGTCTACAAGCGTCGCATCCCGGTCGGCGATCATGGCACGGAGATTCATCTCACGGTGAATGTGGTCGATAACACGGTACCTGGCGGCAGCGTGCAGGTATACTTTGAGGCATTGAATGCGAACATGTTCGCGGTTATTCCAGAGCGCGGCAAAAATATCCTGCACAATCTCTTCACACACTTCACGCGAGCCGGTGCGTTGAAACGCTGCTACAAAAATTTCACGCCAGTATTTCCGGTAGATAGCCTCAAAGGCCCGCATGTCTCCACGGTGAAGGAGATCTGCAAGAATCTCATCCGAATAGGAACGATACTTACTCATAGGTTTATGCCGTGGAGTCACCGCAGATGAACTTCACAGTCTGGTCAAATACAATTTACTGAATAGTGTAAACTATACATCAATAAAAACAAAAAATATCATCGCCACAAAGTGAGCGATGATATTCCTTAAAGACCTGGAAAATTATTGGGATGTCGTATTATCTCCGACGAAGGCTTTCGTGCTTAAAGTTTTTCCTGTTTATAAGAGCACTACGTATTAAATAAGTCGCTGTAATAGAGGAATGAGTTGCCGTTGTATTCAATTTCTACAAACATTGTATCCTGCTGAATCCGGTTTCACATTCCACCGATGCATTAAGTTCAACCACGCACTTACGGTTCGATCAGAACCTTTTGACTCATCGTGACTCCTGCCGCGGAAACAACCCTAACATAATAGAGTCCCCGTGAGAGGTCGTTCACCGACATGATCAAGTTGCCGTTCCTGGCGCGTGAGCGTTGATCCTTCAGGGGTTGGCCCTGACGGTCAAAGATCGTCACTCTGTACTCACCTTCCAGTTCCGGCGTGTTGATCTCAATATGATCGCGTGCCGGGTTTGGATAAATGAGCGGTAAATTTCGCGCGGGTACGTCCACATCGGCAGCAATTGGCGTTGCAGCGCGTGTACTGAGTTCGGGAACACAGTCCCGCGTACATTTTTCCGCATCGGAGTTCAGACTTCCAACACCCTTGAGGGTGTGTGTTTTTCCTTGATACTTCACCCTTCCTGAATACGAAAACGTACCGCCCAATCCGAGGTCGCCATCCCAGCCGTTTGCGCCTTTACCAAATTGGAAGCCCACCCTATAGTTCGATGGCGCATGCGTAAGCTTCAACTTGCCTTCTATATCGCCGGTTCCAATGAGATAACTATCGTCAGATAATTCCCAGTAAGTCCAGTCGATGTGCCCACGCAAGGCTGCTTTCAGGGCCGCAGGGGTGTAAACGATCCACGTGCGACCGAGCCTGCTCCATGCTTTCCAGTCGCGTGGCTTCTCCAGCTTCAGATAAACTTCAAAAGACACATCCTTGTGCAACGTGCTCACAATCTCGCCTCGTACCTCCGCATGATCTCCATAATCGATGAACTGTGCTGGTTTACGCCAATCGAAGCGACTGAGTATTTTGTCCGCGAGGAGAACGCCCCAGGGACAAGTCAGGCATGGAGGATTGATTTTCTCCCATGGTGCAAGCCAGTATATGTCAAGATCCGGAACTATCAGACCTTGCTGCTCGTATGCTCCCATGTCGACAGCAGAACCCAGTATCCTCGGCCCTCCGCGAAAGTCGATAGACACGCCCATGAGACCGGGTGCCGCACTATTGCCGGCGCTGATTGCAGGTGATATAGGCATGAGCCGCAGCCCGTCGTCGTCAGTACCAAAAATATTATCCGCGCCGTCGGGATCAGCAGCCATGACAAAGCCAGGAGATGTGTCAATATTATTGCCACCATCTATACCAACCGCGGGATTCCATCCGGCACCACTTCCACCAGAGAAAAGGATAAGGGAATGTGAAAAGGTCGTGTTACCACTTCCCATCGTAAATACTTCCGACCCTTCCGGCGCGTTGTTGGCGAAGAGGATCGTGTTTACCACCGTTTGATTCAGCACCTGGGTACCCATAAAGGTGAACCCTTCGTTGTACAGTGCCCCACCTCGCACCATAGCGAGATTGTTATGAAAAGTGCAGTTCGTGAAACCTGGATTGAGTTCTGGAGTAAAAGAAGGCCCACCAATGACACGCGTAAAGTTGGCAATGGCTCCTCCGAAGTTTTGCGCCCTGTTATTTGCGAACACACAGTTGACATATTTGGGACGCAGCCTTCCGGCATCGTTGAGATGCACAACGGCGCCGCCCCATGCCGACGTATTGCCCTCCGCTTGATTGAGAAAGAACGCACAATTGAAAAACGACGGTGATGCCGGACCCCAAACTTCAGTTTGAACATCGTTAATAGACATGTGAATGGCACCTCCTCCACCTCCTTCATAGGCTCCGGTAGGATTTCCCGTTGCAGAGTTTTCAATGAAGACGCACGTAGAGAACATCGCGTTTGAACCAACGAGAATAGCGGCACCTCCTGCCCCGGGACGGGTCTCTCCACCCAGGGAAATTGCAGTTGCCTTGTTCTGACGGAAGAGCACAGAATCAATCGTTGAGTGATCACCCAACAAATACAAGGCACCGCCTCTTAGAGTAGCCTCGTTACCAACGAACTCACATCCCCGAATTTCCGGAGCGTAATTTCCTGCCTGAAAGGACCCTACAAAAATTCCTCCCCCGGTGGCGTCCGACTTATTGCGAATAAACCGTGTATGACTAATCTCAGAGACCATCTGCGCTCCTGTCGGCCCTGACTTCGTAAAAAATCCACCACCCTCAGATGCTGCGTAGTTTGCCTGAAACCTGGTGTTGCGGATCGTGGGGCTGCTCGTAAACGAGGGAGCCTGCAGATCGTTGAACCATCCGCCGCCATCAAGGTTGGGATCGAACAGGCTCGCTGGCGATTCTGGACTCGCACTGCCTCCGACAATAACAAATCCGTCAACACCTGTATTCTCGTCAGCATTCACTGTGTACACAACGTGATATGCGTTCGAGCCTACAAGATCATCTGCGTCATGCGGTATCCCATCTGTAGCTACGTCATTGTGATCGAGATCACCGCTGAGAATCGTCACATTAGCCTGCCAGTCGCGTTCCTCCTTCGATGCCTCCACACCAGCAAATCCACCAAACAGCATGACACCGTTCGGGATGTGAAATGTTTTCTCACGTGAATCCAGTATCATGTCCTGGTTCACGTCTACCGCAACCTCGGGGTAGTACGTTCCCGCAGCTACCCAGATTTCGGTACCAGGTGATGCAACAGCAAGAGCATCGGATAAAGACGTGTAAGCGTTTCCCCAACTCGATCCGTTGTTCGCTCCAGCTGCGGCGTGGTTGACGTAAATAACTTGTGCGACGGACGAAATCGATAATGCCGTCAGAAGAAAAAAGCCAGCTATAAACTTTTTCATATGCTATTGCCCTCAGATTCGTTTACGAGGCAAGGTAGCGAGCTGGCTGGACGAGACTTTGCACGCATGTACCACTGATGCGCGCTGATGTAACAGTTTACTTTTTCTGATCGAGATCAGATACCTGTAATAAGGTATGCACTACCTGGCGGGCTCCTTCATGGTATGGCGTAGGCGTGAATTTGTAAGTCCTTTCGAACTTCGTACTATCGAAGACATAATCGCGATCAAACTGATACAGCATTTCACTTAACTCACCCATCAGAGGGTTGAAGAGCCCCATGACTTTTATGATGGATTTCGGCGCAACCATCTTGCGCGCCGGAACGCGCATCTCACGGGCAAAGAGCTCGATCCATTCACCACCTGTCAACGGATTGGATGCTGTCGGCAGATGCCAAATTTGATTGTACGCCGACGGGTCATTTCCCAGGATGGCTGTAGCCTGCGCCGCGTCGGGTGTGTAGGTAAAAGAATGCTTTTTGTCCAGACGGCAGAACCAATTGGCGGGCTTGCCTTTGAGCATATTCTTTACCGTCATTTCGAGCAGGGCACTCATTCCTACGGTCGGGTCAGGACCGTAAAAGTCGGCCGACCGAGCAATAATTGCCTGAAGTGCTCCCTTACCCATTTCGTCCATCAGCATTCGGTCGATCTGGGTGCGAACCTTACCCTTCCGGGATGGAGGATTTATCGGCGACTCTTCGGTCATATGTCCGATGTGGGCGATGTCTATCGGATATACATTATCGAAAAACACGAGTCGCGTACCGTGTCTTTTGCAGGCGGCAATAACGTTTTGCATCAGCGCCGGCCACTTTTCCTTCCAAACTTTGGTGCTATAAGGCAGGCCCACGGTTAGATACGCAATCTCCGCCCCCCGAACAGCCGCTTGCGCAACATTGGGATCAAGGAGATCGCCCGGAAACAACTCCTCGTCGCCCATAACCTTCTTCGGATTGCGCGCGACCAACCTGACCTTATCGGTATACGATTTGAGGACCTTGGCCAGTTCAACACCGATGGCACCACCCGATCCAAGTATTACCTGCAATCCCATGTCTCCAACTTTTTGCCCGTGAAGTTAGCAGTATTTTAAAACTAAATATGCTGCTCAACTTTGAATGCGAATCAGCTTCCGTTAAATTAGGTAACATAACCACCATCCGTTAAACTAAACTCAACCTCATACCAATGGCAAAAAAAGTCAAGAAGGCTAAGAAGGCCGCAAGGAAGACGGCCCGAAAAGTGGCCAGAGCTGCAAAGAAAGGCGCCCGGAAGACGCGTAAGACCGCGAAAAAAGCTGTAGCGAAAGCAAAGAAGACAGCAAAAAAAGTAACCAAAAAAACCAGGGCGGCTTCCAGGAAAGTAGCGCGCAAAGTTAAGTCAAAAGCCCGGGCTATCTCCAAATCCGTAGCAGCCAAGGCAACGCAACTCAGAGAAGCAAGCGCTGAAAAGGCAGAACAATTGAAGAAGGAAGCCGAAGAATGGAAGGATGTGGTTGCAGAAAAGGCCGATGACATCAAGGAATCTCTTGAAGACAAGCTGAAAAAGCTTCAGGATAATTGGATGGGAGGTTGAGTTGTTTAATGGGTTGATTCGGAGTTGCCAAGTAACTCCCGCGCACGGGCCATCGCGTAGTCGATGTGACTGAGAAGATTTTTCGGTGCCATAACGGAATAGATATCGGCTTTTTCCAGGTCGTTCCTGATATTCTCGTTTACCCCGGAGAGGATGGTCGTTACATTCTGCTGATTGAAGTGCCTTATGATTTCCTTCAAGCGATAAATTCCCGTCGCGTCAATAAACGGTACACTCCTCAACCGTAGGATGAGAATCTTCGGTTTTTGCTCAAGACTGCGGATTGTATCCTGAAACTGCTGCGCCGCGCCGAAGAAGAGTGCACCCTTCACTTCGTATAACACGACACCTTTCGGGATGGTCGACAGTTCCTGTTCGAACAATTGCTCACTGTTCTCATCGCCAGGGGTCTCCAGTTTCTCCACACTTACCGAATCACTCATGCGCTTCATGAAAGCAAACCCGGCGAGTATCATACCTACTTCGATAGCGACGATAAGGTCCAGCAATACCGTAAGGAAAAAAGTAACAAGCAGCACGGCAACATCCATCTTGTTGCTCTTCAGCAACGAGACAAAGTTGTGCCATTCGCTCATGTGGTAGGCTACAACGACCAATATGCCGGCCAAACATGCCATCGGAATAAGCCGTGCATAGGGTGCAAGCGATACCATGATCAGCAGGAGTACGAGAGCGTGAAAGATACCAGCCAGGGGTGTGCGACCGCCGTTGCGTATGTTGGTCGCCGTACGGGCAATGGCGCCTGTAGCAGGGATACCGCCAAAGAGGGCGGACATAATGTTCGCTGCCCCCTGCGCTACCAACTCTGCATTGGACCTGTGCCGGCTACCCGTCATACCGTCGGCAACGACGGCGGACAACAAGGATTCAATTCCTCCCAGGAGGGCGATGGCTATGGCCGGTTGGATAAGTTGCTTGATCGTCTCGTACGACAGTGAAGGGATTGCAGGTGCCGGAAGTCCACGCGGAATCTCCCCGTAAACAGAACCAATGGTCGCCACGGGCAAATCGAAAACCGATACGGCTAACGTGCTGAGAATAATAGCCACCAGTGATCCGGGCACCTTGCCTGTCACCTTGTGAAAGTAAAGTCCGATCAGCACAGTACTGAGTGCTATGACGAATGAGATCCAGTTGACCTCATCCATGTGCTGTAAGTACACGACCCACTTTGCGACAAAGTCGGCCGGCACCGATTCTATTGGCAATCCAAAGAAGTCCTTTATCTGCGACGAGAAAATGATGACCGCGATACCACTTGTAAAGCCGACGATGAGCGGGTAGGGAATGTACTTCAGCAGATTGCCCATCCGGGCAATACCCATGATGATGATCAGGAAGCCGGCGATGAATGTAGCGATAGTCAGACCCGCTACGCCATGGTCCTGGACGATGGCATAAACGATAACGATGAAAGCGCCGGTGGGGCCTCCTATCTGGACTCGGCTTCCTCCAAAGGCGGAGATAATCGCGCCGGCAACGATAGCGGTAACCAGGCCCTTTTCAGGTGACACACCGGAAGCAATGGCAAAGGCAATGGCGAGGGGGAGCGCTACCACTCCAACGATCAGTCCCGCCACCAGGTCCCTGATTAACTGTTCCCTTGTTATGCCCTCTTTAAGAACAGAAAACAGCTTGGGCGTAAACTGATTGTGTTTCATCTATTGCTGGCAAACGCGCAAAAATAGATGAAATTTCAATTCGTTGTTACAATGCCGTTTCAGGCAAATGCTTCATTCATACCGCAGCGAAGTAGCCGGGTTGGCCCGCGCCGCCTGAATGGTGTGGTACGATATAGTGAAAATGGCGACCAGTGTCACGACGAGGCCAGGCAATGCAAAGATCCACCACGACATGGTAATCCGGTTCGCGAATCCCTGGAGCCAATGGTTCATGACCACCCAGGCGATGGGCGTTGCGATGACAATGGCCACGGCAACCAGGGCGACAAAATTTCTTCCCACCAGCACCAGGATCCCTGGCACAGAAGCGCCCAGGACTTTTCGCACTCCGATCTCCTTCGTGCGCTGAACTGCAGTAAGCGAGGAAAGTCCAAACAATCCCAGACATGCAATCACAATCGCAAGTAACGAAAACAGTGCAGTGATCCTGCCAAACTGCTGATCAGCTTTGTATTGATTATTGTAATGTTCATCAAGGAAGAAATACGCAAAGGGATTTCCGGGGAATACGGATGTGTAGACTTCTTTGACGCGATCTATGGTTTGCTGCATATCGGTGGCTTTGACCTTCAGGGAGTAGTAGTCTCTCGCTTCGGGAATATACCTGAATATGATCTGGTCGTGTGCCTTCTTCAGCGACTCCTGGTGGTAGTCTTTCAATATCCCCACGATGCGAAATGTATCTCCCCAAAAGAAGATTTCCTTTTGCAGGGCATCCTCTACGTTTTCAAATCCCATCAACCGTGCCGCCGACTCGTTCATCATCACACTGTTTCCTTCATTCGGGTAGTCGAGCGAGAAAGCCCTTCCCGCCACAAGTTTCAATCCGTAAGCATCGACAAACTCATGATCCGCACCAATAATGCGGTACTGCTTGCTGTCCTGTTCGCTCTCCGATATCAATCGTATGCCACCGGCATTCCACGCGGGTTGCTCTCCCGGAATTGAGGTCGACGCAGTTACCGCAGTGACTTCCGGATACGCGGAGACTGTATTGCGGAATACGTCAAATTTAGTAGCGTAGGTGGAATCGACGGATGCCGGAGCCCGTATGACCAGTGTTTGATCGATGTTTACGCCCAGGTCCTGTTGACGCATATAGGAGATCTGCTGATATACGGTAAACGTACCAACGAGGAGAACCACGGTGGCAACAAACTGGAAGATGACTAACCCCTTGCGCAGGTACAGACCTTTCCACGTATTCCTGAATTTTCCTTTTAATACTTCAACTGGCTTATAGGAAGATAAGACAAAGGCAGGATAAAGCCCGGATAACACGCTTCCCGCGATCAGCACTGTAACGAGGATGAGCCAGAACATCGGCGACTGAAGAAGCGTAAACCCGATGTCTCTACCTGCAAGCTGATTGAAAAAAGGCAAGGCAATCATGACGATAACGAGCGCCAGGGCAAATGCCAACACGTTAAGGAACGACGATTCCATCAGGAATTGTCGAATCAATTGCGTGCGGAACCCACCCATAACTTTACGCAGGCCCACTTCGCGGGCACGTTCCATCGATCGGGCAGTTGAAAGGTTAACGTAGTTTATCCACGCGATGAGAACTATAAAAACGGCGATCACGCCAAGGAAATACGTTGAACTTCTGCTACCGTTGACTTCGAATTCGCCCATGTAGTGGGAATCAAGGTGAATGTCATCCACCCTTTGCAGGTGAAATGCCATGCCGGCATCATACTGCCGTAGTTGTTCGCCCGCCTGACGTTCTACCAGGTCAGGTATCTTGGCTTCAAACGCGACAGGGTCTGTCCCTTCCTTAAGAAGAATGTAATTCCAAAAGCCGTCCCACATCCAGGCGGTTCGTACTTCTTCGCCCCACCATTGCACGATAGTCTCAAAAGAATAGAGTACCTGAGGCTTCATGTGGCTGTTCTCGGGGAAATCTTCAAACACGCCGGTCACTTCGAAATCGACCTGACCATTCATCTTCAAGGTCTTTCCAACAGGATCTTCATCACCGAAATAACGCTTCGCCGCCGACCTGGAGAGAACCAGCGTTTGGGAACGTTCCAGCACACCTTCCGGATCGCCCTTGATCAAGGGTATCGAAAACACTTTGAAAAAAGCTTCACTGGCGTAGTACGCCTTCTCTTCTTTGAAAAATATATCGCCGTAGCTCAGCACCTCTTTTCCTTCCCGCATCCGAACATATTCCTCCACTTCAGGAAAGTTGTCTTTCAATGCCTGTCCAATGGCGGAGCACCCGTATGCCCATTCAGTAGACAGTACACCTTTATCGTACCGGTCCTGCTTCAAACGGAATATCCGTTCCTTTTTTGTATGGTAGTTGTCATAACTCATCTCGTGCATTACGTACTGCGTGATGAGTAAGCAGGCGGCGATACCGATCGACAGGCCAAGGATGTTGATCAGGGAGAACACCTTGTTCTTGCTGATGTTGCGCCAGGCTATGAGGAAATAGTTACGAAGCATAAGTACAGGTGAGATCGTTTACTTTAGACTCCATTCATTCAGGAAGGTTGCACGGCGAATCAGAATATGCCGAGGGCTCCTATTCAATGTTGATGCCATTGAATTCCTGATGGTAAAAACGGCGTTTTTGGCCTGAGCGAGGGACGCTTTCGGACAGCCGCGTCCGGTTGTGGACGGTTGGAGACTCAGAGGATATTAACCGTTGAGGCGGGCCGTCTGACGGCGACGTGGACTGAACCACATAGGGTGCGTCTCCAATCAGACGTCCTATGTGACCCTATTGTGCCCTATGTGGTTCAAAAAAATCAAAAAAATTTTCAGCTAGCCAGGCCGTTAGTCAATCCGGTTGGGAATATGTTTTGGGGCCAAAAGCGGCTTTTACTATTACTTCTCCAAAAATTCATAACTCACAGATGGTGATCTGAATAACGAGCCCTAATCAAATTTTTAGTACAACATCGATCGCTTTCGATCGACTTGTCCAAAGGCGCCAATTCTCTTCGAACTCACTAGAAATCACGCAGTTAGTTGAAAAATTTGCTTGCAATGCAGCGTTGCGTTTGTTTACTTTACATAACCACCATAAGGCGCGCGTCGCTTCGAATTTTTTATCGTGGTCACGGTCTGGTACCGTAACTTTTTTAAACCCGAAACAAACAACCCCAAATGAAGAAAACTGAAAAGCTGACGCATCCGAACCTGGCGGTCTATGCGCTCATGATGGTGACGATGCTGCTGCTGGCCTGTATGTGGCTGTTAAGAGGCTAGCGCATTTATGCGGCCGGGGGATCATGCGAAGAGATCCGAACTCAGGTAGCGATCGCCCCGGTCGCAGATAATGAAGACGATCAAACCGCTATCGAGCTCTGAGGCTACTTTCATCGCCGCGCTAAGGGCTCCGCCACTACTCATACCGGCAAGAATTCCCTCCTCCCGTGCAAGTCGTTTAGTATAGAGTCGCGCATCGGCTTCCACCACATCGATAATTCGATCCACGCGTTCGCGTTCATAGATTTTTGGCAGGAACTCGGGCGACCATCTTCTGATGCCAGGGATGCAGGAACCATCGGTAGGCTGTGTTCCTATGATCTGTATATCTTTCCTCTGCTCCTTCAAGTACCGCGAAACACCCATAATGGTGCCCGTAGTGCCCATGGCTGATACGAAGTGCGTGATCTTGCCTTCGGTGTCGCGCCAGATTTCTGGGCCGGTAGTTCGGTAGTGAATGCGGTAATTATCCGGATTGGCGAATTGATTCAATATATAGTACCCATCGTTGGCGGCCATTTCTTCCGCCAGCTGCCGCGAAAACTCTATTGTCTTTGCTGCCGGTGTCAGGATGACCTTTGCTCCGTATGCCTCCATCGCGAGGATGCGTTCACGGGTGGAGTTATCCGGCATAATCAGCGTCATCTGGAGTCCCAGGAGCTGGCCGATCATGGCGAGGGCGATCCCGGTATTGCCGCTTGTTGCCTCCACTACCTTGTCGCCGGGTTTGAGGTCGCCCCTTTCCATTGCAGCGCTGAGCATGCCATACGCTGGCCGATCCTTAACGCTGCCGCCCGGGTTGTTGCCCTCCAGCTTTCCGAAAATCTTAACACGAGGATTGGTAGGAATCCGTCGAAGCTCAACCAAAGGAGTGTTGCCGATAAGGTCGGTAAGTTTCATATTATGGGTTGTTCAAAAAAGAAACGATCATGGAATTAATCATGCTCCCCTGACCGGATGATTACGAGATCGGACTCGTTAGGATCGCCGCCGTTCATCCGGGCCTGGTAATACACCTTGGAGTATGGCGGAACACTGCGGGTGAGCCAAACGTTCCCGCCGATCACACTGTGGTGGCCGATCACTGTATCGCCGCCCAGTATGGATGCCCCGGCATAGAGCACGACGTGATCTTCTATGGTAGGATGTCGCTTTCGCTTGGCGTCTCCCTTGCTGACGCTCAATGCGCCCAGGGTGACGCCCTGGTATATCTTTACATGGCTGCCAATGTGCGTAGTCTCGCCAATCACAATACCTGTACCGTGGTCGATGCAGAAGTATTCGCCAATCGTCGCGCCCGGGTGGATGTCGATCCCTGTCTTGCTGTGGGCGTGTTCGGTAATCATCCGCGGGATGTCCGGCACGTTGAGCCGCAGGAGTGTGTTGGCGATTCGGTATGAGGCGATAGCGTAAAAGCCAGGGTATGTTCGAATCACCTCGTTTTGTGTCCTTGAAGCCGGGTCGCCCTCCAGCATGGAGACGGCGTCATTGAGAAGTTTGCGATGAACTTCGGGAAGGGAATCGAAGAACTCGTTGGCGATGCGTTCTGCATCCAGGCTTTGTCCTACTTTGAACAGCAAATGATCCAGTTCCAACCTGAGCCCATCGATATGCAACTCAAATTCCCGTTCGGAGGCAAATCGCAATGCACCAAAATCGGGAAACAGTGTTGCCAGCAGACCGTCATGGAATTTAACTACCATTGCGGGCGATGGACAGGGTGGACAGTCTCTGTGCGCCTGATACAGCCTGGAAATAAAGGCTTTTTCCATTGAAGAAACTTATAGTGCTCGTCGGCAACCGGACGGGCCTGCAGCAGTTAACTTATGTTTCCGCAAGAACATTCGGCTATCGCCGTACGGACACAAAACCGCTTTTTTACCCGGACAGCAATGTTAAATAATCTCGCAAACGAAACAAAATGAAAGGTCTGCAAGCCCTTCTATGTAAACGACAATCCCCTACCCCCAAGTTCATTCGTTGCCGCAGGGTTAATATGGAGAGGTGGCATGAGGTAACCGGGAGAGCGATTTGTCATTTTGAGATTTCGGGCCTATAACAATCAACTTATCCGTTGTTGCCATCGGCCGACCCTGCGGCGTCTATCGGGCACAATACGGATTCATCGGCAGTACAGTGGTTATCCCGACGCCCTCTCCGCGTTTCCTCAACGCCGCGCCATGGCGTCGCCGCGGTAAATCTCAAAACAACTCCTTCGCAATGCGATAGATCGGATCGGACTTACCCATCGAATAGAAGTGCAGTGTCGGTACACCATACTTGATCAGCTCGCGCGATTGCTGGATACACCACTCAATGCCTACCTCCTTTGCTTCAGCGTTATTCTTGCACTTATCGATGGCGTCCGCGAGGTCTTCCGGAATGTCGATATGGAAAACCTTGGGCAGCACCGTCGTCTGCGCCTTGCTCGTTATGGGCTTGATTCCGGGAATGATCGGCACGTTGATACCGATCTCGCGACACCGTGCGACAAAGTCGAAGTACTTTTTATTGTCGAAGAACATTTGAGTAACGACATAGTTCGCGCCAAGGTCGACCTTTAGCTTCAGATACTTTAGATCTGTTGTCAGGTTTGGGGCGCAATAGTGCTTTTCAGGATATCCGGCAACACCGATGCAGAAATTCGTCGGCGTCGGGTTCTGCAACGTGTCGTCCAGGTACCTGCCCTGATTCATGGCCACCACCTGCTGCAACAACTCGGACGCGTAGTGATGCCCTCCCGGTTCAGGTATGAACCGCGACTCTGTCTTAATCGCGTCACCCTGCAGCACCAACACATTATCGATGCCCAGGAAGTGC
>QGUY01000274.1 GCA_003242315.1 Bacteroidota bacterium | reverse complement strand
TACTGCGGTTCGGGGGTTGTTTGGGCAAACTGGGCAGGACGTAAAGCGGCTTTGCAAATCCTTGGGGAACAAGATGGCTCATCGGCACTGGATTTTCGGCCGCCGCCGGCAATCCCCTTCTACAGTGGGCGCCCATGGTTTTTGCCAATAGTGATCGGCTGGAAGGCGGCTCAAGATCGGTGGGCAGGGCGGCGCCAGAAGTAACGCTGGCTCCCGCAAGCCAATAACGTCGAGCAAACCAGTTGCGGCGGTCACAATAGATCTGATGGCCGCCGTAAACTTAAGATCTACAAAGGCTTGATTCTCACCTCCCATCCCGGCTTAGATGTGGTGAAATGGTCGCGCGGTTCGCATAAGCTGCCAGCGCGTTTATGGACGCTTGAAGGGTGATCTGCGGGCCCGAGCCGAGTCATAAGGATTGATGATCTGGGCTCCATGTTTCCAGCTTGCCCAGACTCGGCCCTCGAAATGTATGCCGCCCGAGATGCGAGATTTGTTGCGTATCGAGAATCTGAAAATCTCCTTTTCGCTCCATGGAAACTGGTACGAAGTCGTCAAAGGTGTGAGTTTCCGCGTCCTTCACGGAAGTGTCGTCGCGCTTGTGGGAGAGTCGGGCTCGGGCAAGTCGGTCATTGCTCAGGCAATCATGGGCATCTTGCCGAAGGCTGGAGCTGTCACTGGAGGCCGGATTCTTTTCGACCTAGGTGACGAAACAGGGCAAGTCGACCTCGCTGCGCTCGATCCAGACGGGGCCAGGTTCCGCGCGCTCCGCGGAAGGGACATGTCAATGATCTTTCAGGAGCCAATGACCTCCTTGGGCCCGCTTCACACGATTGGGAACCAGATCTCCGAAGCATTGACGACGCACTTTCGCGTGAGCTCTCGAGAAGCTAGATCAAGAACCGAAGAAATGCTGAAGCTCGTTGGATTTCCTGATCCGAAGCGAGCATTCGATATGTATCCGTTCGAGCTTTCCGGTGGGCTGCGCCAGCGTGCAATGATTGCGATGGCCCTCATGTGCCGGCCAGCGCTGTTGATCGCCGATGAACCAACAACCGCGCTGGACGTGACTATTCAGGCTCAGGTGTTGAGCCTTCTCAAGGATCTGCAAAAAAAATACAATATGGGGATGCTGCTCATCACCCATGACCTCGGGGTGGTGGCCAATATGGCTGACGAGGTTATCGTCATTTACCATGGTGAAATAATGGAGGTCGGGCCTGTAGAAAGCATTTTCCGATCGCCCCAGCATCCCTACCTCAAGGCACTTCTCCGCGCCGTCCCCCATTTCGATATGAAGCCTGGTGAACGTCTTGTCGCAATACGGGAAGTAGGGAAGCCGGATTTGCTTAAAAGACAATCACCGGTTTCAAGAAGAATTACCGACAGAGGCATACCGCTTATATCGGCACGGGACCTTCAAAAGCGCTACACTACTCGGCGAAGGAGTTTCTTCTCGGATACAAGTCGTGAGGCACTGACAGCAATTGATGGTGTAAGCCTCGATGTTAATCGCGGTGAATGCCTCGGATTGGTTGGTGAGTCGGGATGTGGGAAAACAACCTTGGCCAAGATGCTGATGCGGGCAATCAGGCCCGATTCAGGCTCGATTGCGTATCGATCTCCGGAAGGAGAACTTATCGATGTTCTCGCGTTGGAGGGGACAAAACTAAAATCGTTCAGATCCAGAATTCAAATGGTTTTCCAAGATCCTGTTAGCTCGCTTTCACCTCGCATGACCGTTTTAAATATTCTGCGAGAGCCTCTGCAGATTCACAATCGCGGCACTGCACGTGAGCAGGTTGAGCGCTGCATGGAGTTGATGGAAGCGGTTGGTCTTGATCCACGTTTTCTCAATCGGTACCCACACAGTTTCTCTGGTGGCCAGCGGCAACGGATAGGAATTGCCCGCGCGCTTGCGCTCGATCCTGATATGTTGATCCTTGATGAACCGGTGTCAGCACTCGATGTTTCCGTTCAAGCCCAGATTCTGAACCTCCTTAAGGATCTCAAGAGAGAATTAGGCCTTACCTACCTTTTCATCTCTCACAACCTCGCAGTGGTGGATTACATTGCGGATCGCATTGCTGTCATGGCGCACGGCAAGATTGTTGAGATCGCACCACGGGAGACACTTTTTCGCAAACCTGTTCATCCCTATACACGCGCGTTACTAAACGCGGTACCCTATCCCGATTTGGATCGACCGCTCAATTTTCGTCTATTCACCGCCAGATCGGCCTCCGATGAGTCAAGTTGGGCCCCGCAGTTTCGATACGTGAATGGCGGAACGCCTCTCCAATATATAGAGTTGGGTGAAGGCCACCGTGTGCTAGCGAACCCAAATGCAAATCCGCGGGAACTTTGGGCGAGTTAGGTAGTAAGCAAAGGTCGCATCAATTAAATGGGTTATTCTCGAGGCACATCCACCAAAGGCTTCGTCACAGGTCTCCTCGTCGTCCCTGTCTCGATCTTGGCTGCCTGTTTTGCGAATGCTAGTACGTTGATCGAACCTCCTTACTTTAAGGAAGAGGTAGCGCAGGGGCGTTTGCTGCCGGTAGCCGAGAGAGTTCCAGAGAATCCTCGCGTAATAGATTTGAAAAGTATGGGGCGGGTGTCAGGCCAATATGGCGGTCGTCTACGTATGTTGATGGGGGATCCAAAAGACATCCGTATGATGGTTGTCTACGGCTATTCCAGGTTAATTGGCTACGATGAAAACCTGAATTTCGTTCCCGATATTCTGGAAGACTTTGCGGTTGAGGAAGGTCGCATATTTACGTTCAGATTAAGAAAGGAGCATCGCTGGTCTGATGGTAAGCCCTTTACGTCCGAAGATTTCAGGTATTTTTGGGAAGATATGGCCAACAATCCTGAGCTCTTCCCAACCGGCCCTCCCACCGAAATGCTGGTCGATGGCAAACCGCCTCATTTCGAAGTACTGGACAAGTGGACTATTCGTTACACGTGGCATGCACCTAACCCGGCATTCATCCCCGCGCTTGCTGGTGCGTTACCCCTATACATCTTTGCTCCGAGCCATTACCTCAAACAGTTTCATCCGAAGTATGCAAATCCCGATGATTTAAAGAAAAAAATTAGCGCAGCTCGAGTTCGCAGCTGGAGTGCCCTTCACGAACGAAAAGGGCGCATGTATCGCCCGGAGAATCCCCATCTTCCTTCTCTCGAGCCGTGGTGCAATTCCACTGAGCCGCCCAGCACTCGGTTCGTCTTTAAGCGTAATCCGTTTTTTCATCGGATTGATACAACCGGGCACCAGCTTCCGTACATTGATGAGGTTGTCCTCAATATCGGTTCAAATGCATTGGTAGCAGCACAAGCCGGCTCGGGTGAGGCCGACCTGCAGGCGCGTTACATCCGGTTCGACGACTACACGTTTCTGAAAAACGCGGAAAAGAGAGGCAGAATCAAAGTCTACCTGTGGGAGAGGGGGGAAGGCTCCAGATTTGCGATTTATCCGAACTTGAATACTCAGGATCCGGTCTGGCGGAAGCTATTTCAGGACGTACGCTTCCGCCGTGCGCTTTCGCTTGCTATCAATCGAAGGGAGATCAATCAGGTTATATTCTATGGGCTCGCGCGCGAGAGCGCCAACACAATGCTAAGACAAAGCCCGCTTTACAAGCCCGAGTACGCTAGGGCCTGGAGCGAGTTCGACATAGATCTGGCGAACAGACTACTAGACGAAGTGGGTCTTGGAAAAAAAGCAGGCGATGGCATTCGTCTGTTGCCCGACGGCCGTCGTGCTGAACTCATTATTGAGACAGCCGGTGAGAGCACAGAACAGACGGACGTTCTTTCACTGATCCGTGATACTTTGCTCAAGGTCGGCATAAAGATCTATGCGCGTCCAACTCAGCGGGATCTTTTTCGGAAGCGCGTCTACGCAGGTCAGACGTTGATGTCTGTATGGGGTGGTTTCGATAACGCTATTGCTACGGCTGACATGAGGCCTCATGAACTTGCTCCAACGTCTCAAGCGCAACTTCAATGGCCGAGGTGGGGCCAGTATTTCGAAGAGAAGGGCAAGGTAGGAGAGGAACCAAGTCTGACGGAGGTTCGTCGGCTAGCCGAGCTGTATGAAAAATGGAATAGTTCGGACTCTCGCTGGGAGCGTGAAGCAGTGTGGCACGAGATGCTGCAGATCCATGCAGATCAGGTCTTTACGATTGGGACAGTGAACAGCACCCAGCAGCCCTTGGTCGTGTCAAAAGATCTCGTGAACGTCCCGGAGAAGGGTATATGGGCATTTGAGCCCGGCGGATACTTTGGCCGTTATATGCCAGATACCTTCTGGTTTCGAAGCCGAGGTTCGTAGACGGCGGCAGCATGCTTTTATATATCATTAGACGCATTTGTCTCATGATACCAACGCTTTTTCTGACAAGCGCGTTGGTTTTTACAATCATGGAGCTTCCACCCGGGGATTACTTCGAAAGTTATATGGCCGAGCTGCAAGCGCAAGGCGAAGGTGTTGACAAGGCGAAGATTGAATTTCTCCGCCGCGAATATGGTTTCGACAAAAGTCCGGTAGAACGGTACTTCATCTGGGTTGGGGGCATGTTGCAGGGAGATTTTGGCTACTCCTTCGAATATCAGATGCCGGTGACGGATCTTGTTGGAAGTCGAATCTTCCTGACGATATTGGTATCGTTTGCAACCATTTTGCTCACGTGGCTCATTGCTTTTCCTATCGGAATTTATTCCGCTACACACCAGTATAGCTGGGGAGATTACGGCCTTACCTTCTTCGGTCTCCTGGGCATCGCGATACCGAACTTCTTGCTAGCTCTCATCCTCATGTACTTGGCAAACGTTTGGTTCGGAACCTCAATCGGACATTTGATGGCGCCGGAGTATATCGGTCAGCCAATGAGTTGGGCCAAGTTTAGGTCGATTCTATCTCACATATGGATCCCTGTGATTGTGATTGGCCTCAGCGGAACCGCCAGCATGATCCGCAGAGTCCGGGCGAACCTTCTAGATGAATTGCAAAAACAGTATACGATCACGGCAAAGGCGAAGGGGCTGCATCCTTTTAAAGCCCTGGTCAAGTATCCGCTTCGGTCATCCCTGAATTTCTTCGTCGGCAGTATCGGAGGTATCCTGCCTGAGATCGTCTCCGGTGCCGAAATTGTAGCGATAGTGCTGTCCCTGGAGACCACTGGTCCTCTGCTTATCAAGGCGTTGCATAGCCAGGATATATATTTACCGGT
>QGUY01000273.1 GCA_003242315.1 Bacteroidota bacterium | reverse complement strand
GCGTGCGCCTTCCCGACCTTGGAGTCTTTCCCGGTAATGGTTTTGACGGGGATGTAGTCGTCTGAATTGACGGTGGCGACGCCATTGGCGATCGTCACGTCCTCGTATCTTACCACAAGGCTGGCACCTCGCGGCACTACGGCACCGGTCATGACCTCAAGGCAGTTTGCCGGGTCCGACAGCTGTTTCTGCGGAACACCAGCCGGCTGCGTTCCTTCAACAGTGAATTGCCGGCGTCCCGAGGTATAGGCTTCGGCTGATATGGCGATTCCGTCCATGGAAGCGCGGTCGAACGGCGGGAAGTCACGGTCCGCCGTAACCTTTGCGGCGAGGATTGCACCCACGGCATCCTCAAGCGGCACTGTTATGATCTCGGGCTTGTAAAGATTCGATTGAATGATCCGGGTAGCTTCCTCAACACTGATCATGAGCAGGATGTTAGTGTAATTGTGGTTGAAATTCCTGAAGTTACCGGCGAATATACGGAGCATTGATTCCCATGAAACAGGAAAAATTAACTCACGTTGACAGCAGCGGTAATCCTCAGATGGTCGACGTCTCTCAAAAGACACCCACGCGTCGCGTAGCCAGGGCACGCGCAACGGTCCACGTCGGCCAAGAGATACTGGAAAAGATCCGCGACAATGAACTGATGACAAAAAAGGGGCCCGTCTTTCAAACGGCGATCATCGCGGGAATTACAGGCGCGAAGAAAACGTCGGAGCTGATCCCCATGTGTCATCCTCTTGGCCTTGAAGATTGCCGTGTATCGATCAAGGTCGAGGACGATGTAATTGTAATTGACACCACTGCCGTTGTCACCGCCAGGACTGGCGTAGAAATGGAAGCGTTGACTGCGGCGGCGACTGCAGCGCTCACGATTTACGATATGTGTAAAGCAATGTCGCATGACATTGTGATCTCTGAAATCAAGCTCATGGAAAAAACCGGAGGTAAGAGCGACTTCAAAAGAGAAGAGAAATGACCAGGCTTAACGGACTTATCCTGGCGGGCGGGAAGAGTTCGCGTATGGGTCGCGACAAGAGCCTCATCGTCTTTCATGATCAACCCCAACGCGATCACCTTTTCAACATACTCAAACGATTCTGCAATGAGGTGTATCTATCGTGCAAGAACGTAGAAGGAATTCCGGAACACCTTAACGCGATACCTGACAAGTTTGATCTAAACACCCCACTGAACGGCATCCTCAGCGCCTTTGAACATGAACCCAGTGCGGCGTGGCTCGCCGTAGCAGTCGACATGCCTTTCGTTGACGCTTTAACCATTAAGACGCTCATTGAAAACCGCGATCCTAAAAAAGTCGCTACGTGTTACTACGACTCAGACGGCGACAAACCAGAGCCCCTGCTCACAATCTGGGAACCACGTGCCTACCTCCTTCTTCGCGATTTCCACTCCCGCGGCGGCTTCGGCGCGCGTCACTTCCTCATGGAAAACGACATCCATCTCATCACCGTCCCCGATCCACGTGCATTGATGAATGTAAATAGTGAAGATGACATTAGGAGACTAAATGATTAGTGATTGGCGATTTTAGATTTGCGATTTTAGATTGTTCCTTCGATTGAGGACTCCGCTCAGCAACCGTGCTTCGACTTCGCTCAGCAACCATATTCCCGGCTTCCGTGAAATGATTGTGGCCTAATTCCGCTGACTGAGCGTAGTCGAAGTCACCGAAAGATTGATGCCACCAACTATAGTATGTGTCAACATCCGGAGGCTGAGCGAAGTCGAAGCCGGGTTCAAAAGTTTTCCCCGGACAACACTGAACCATTAATCAACACGGGTCGGCCAGCACGGGTTATCCAGACATGCGAAGGATGGAAGGAAACCCTGAAATTTTCCGAATTTTGCAGGCCTTTTTGGATAACTTCCTATGGATCAGATAGTTGTATTACAGCTGGTGTGACTTCTTTCAAGGGACCTCATCTCTTTTGAACCCTAACTGAAGAGATTTCAAAAAAGGTGCTGGCACACGAGAAATCTTTCAATAATGGGGATTTCCGGCCAAAACATTACATGGATTTTCGTACCTTTGGAACTGTCGAAAAGTTGGTAAAATCATGAGAACAATTAGCAAAACGCTGTTTCCTGGAATTTTTTCTAATTCCATAAACAGAAACCTTACACTCATATTCCTTTTCGGGTTCCTGGTAGCGGTGACGCTGGTAACGGTGGGCGTAATGCTCCTCGGCCTAATTATAGGTGGCTGAGACGCCCTCGGGGCGGGCTGATACCCATTCTTCCCCGTCTTCAAACACTTCTTTCTTCCAGATCGGAACTTTGGCCTTAAGGCTGTCGATAATGAATTGGCATGCCTCGAAGGATTCGCGGCGGTGAGGGGCTGAGACCGCGACAACAACGGATACTTCTGTCGGTTTAAGGGTGCCTACCCGGTGACTTACGGCCCATCCCAGAAGGGGCCATCGGTGGGAGGCCTCGTCTATGATCTTGCGAATTTCCGCAACGGCCATGGATTCATAGGCCTCATATTCCAACCACAACACGTTTTTCCCATGTGCGGTATTCCGAACAGTGCCGATGAAAACATTTACTGCACCCGCACCCAGGCTGGTTGCAGTATCGATGACCTTCTGTACATCGATTGGCTTTTCGGTTATTTTGATCATGGATTTAATGGGTTGAATTGATGATGTGGAACAGACTATGACAAATTAGGGCATTTGTAAGTCTGGTCAAAGGTAAAGTCCCATTAATTGCCGGACCTCATCCACCACTTACCGGGGGAATCAGCGCAATCTCGTCAGTATCATTCAGGACCACATGATCGTCCGCGTATTCGTTATTAACAGCAATAAATAACGATTTCAATTGAAGTACTTCGGGATAAGTGGAAGAAAGCTGCGATCTCAGATCGCCGACAGTGCCACTTTCATTCAGTTGGAGTTCGACTTCCCTACCCCCAAGGATGTCGCGAGTAATCCCAAATGCCTTGATTTTTAGCGTCTTCATCATCGTATTCCCGTCTGCAAGCTCAAAAATACCAAAACCACCTGTGAAAACATCGCCACAATTGCGCGGACCATCCTTATACCACCGGCTTGAGGGTATGCTCCCTTACACGTATCTTTAGCCAATGCAGGACCATGGAGCGCGCCTTTTCGATAACCACGGAAGAGAACTGAACTACCTCCGGCTGGCGGTAACCGACCGCTGTAACCTGCGTTGCTTTTACTGCATGCCTGAGGAAGGCATCAAATACCTTCCGAAAAAAGAGCTGCTCACTTTTGAAGAAATCGAACGACTCGTGCGTATCCTGGCAGACCTGGGCGTATCCAAGGTCAGGCTTACCGGAGGCGAACCTTTCGTGCGTACCGACCTGATGGTACTCGTACGTCAGCTCGTCGAAATACCGGGTATCCGTGACATTCACATCACAACAAACGGCGTTCTTACTGCTCCCCATATTCCTGAACTCAAAGCACTGGGTATCGCTTCCGTGAACCTCAGTCTTGATACGCTTGATCGCGAGCGATTCCGAATCATCACCCGAAGAGACAGTTTTGATCGCGTGATGAAGTGTTTCGACAGTCTGCTTGAACACGAGATTCCATTCAAGATCAACACCGTCGTCATGCAGGATCGCAACATCGAAGACATCATACCGCTTGCATCACTCACACGCGATCATCCCATAGACGTCCGCTTCATCGAAGAGATGCCCTTTAACGGAGAGGGTACGCATTATCCGGAGCTGACCTGGACTCATGCCAAAATCCTTGATCATCTCCGTTCCCATTTTCCCGACATTACCAGGATTCCTGATCCTCCTTTTGCTACAGCAAATCATTATCACATCCCGGGTCACAAAGGACGCATCGGTATCATCGCAGCTTTCTCCCGCACCTTCTGCGGCACGTGTAACCGCATCCGTGTTACTGCACAGGGAATGCTCAGAACATGCCTCTACGACGAAGGCACGCTCAACCTCAAAACCCTGCTGCGCAGCACGACTGATGACGGCATGGTCAAGAATGCGCTGCTCAAGGCGCTCAAGTCGCGCGCCGTGGACGGATTCGAAGCCGAGGCGCGACGGAGGAGTCAACAGCCAGCGACAGAGTCTATGTCCACTATAGGAGGATGAGTGGACAGATGCAGATGCAACTAGTTTAGGCCTGCATTGTCTCGTCTTTCCCTAATAGTTTCTATTTTGCGTGACTATGAAAAAACTCGACTTCCCTGGTGATGTACTGCCTCACATCGTTGCGGTGGCCGTATTCCTTGTAGTCACTGTCGTTTTCTTCAGACCTGCGTTCTTTGAAAACAGAGTGCTCAGTCAGTACGACATTGAGCAGTGGGAAGGTAGCTCGAAAGCACTGCGAGATTTTCGCGACCGCACCGGGGAAGAAGGACTGTGGGCTCCGTCCATGTTTAGCGGCATGCCAGCCTACCTTGTAAACCTGGAATGGAGTAATCAGCCGGTCATCATAATGAAGCGTATTCTTACGCTGGGGTTGAAACACCCATTCGCAAATATCTTTGCCGCCTTCGTGTCTTACTACATCATGCTGCTTGCCTTCCGGATCAAGCCGTACCTGGCGATTGCAGGAGCGTTGGCTTTCGGATTGTCGTCATACATGATAATAGGCATTGCGGCTGGTCATAATGCGCGGATCGGATCGATCGCCTTCGCCCCGCTCGTCATGGCCGGAATTCACCTTGCGTTCACCAATCGGCGCCTGACAGGTCTTGCAGTTACCGCCCTGGGCATGGCACTGCACCTGCGTGAAAATCACCTGCAGATCACGTATTACCTGATGATCATCGTTGCTGCTTATGGTATTGTAATGCTGGTTTACCACGTACGCGAGAAAACAGTTATCGAATTTGCCAAATCGGTTGGCCTGCTGGTTCCGGCCGTCCTGATTGGCGCAGCGACTTTTTTTGGTCCGTTCTGGGCGATTACAGAGTATAGCAAATATTCCATGCGCGGACCTTCGGAACTCAAAGCTGGCACGTCCGGATTGTCGAAGACATATGCCTTTGAGTTCAGCAATGCCATCACGGAACCTATGACGCTGCTGGTCCCAAACTACTACGGAGGCAGCTCGTCGAACTTCCTGGTGCAGGATCAAAACAGCAACGTATACCGTGCGCTTGTAGAGTCAGGCAACCAACAAACCGCCAATCAACTTGCTTCATACACCAGTGCGTATTGGGGGCCTCAGCGCTTGTCAGCGCCTAGTTACGCCGGTGCCATCGTCTG
>QGUY01000569.1 GCA_003242315.1 Bacteroidota bacterium | reverse complement strand
AGGCACGTACGAAACCTGGTCACCAGCAGGCTCCAAAACGTCTACGCGCACTACGTTTGAGTGGACAGTGGTCACTCCTACTGTGGCGGCACGTCGGTAATAATATGTTCCTGCGCCAAGAGGTCCAGGATCATAGGTGACGGACTCTGCACCGGAGATATCAGTCCATGGTCCGCTTGCGCTTGCAGCGGTTTGCCACTGGTAGCTGATCGTTCCACTGCAGAATTCTGCGTCCTTTATGTTTGTAAATACTACCGGGTCAAATGGTGCGCCGCAAGCCACCTGGTCAGCGCCAATCACACCGCCTCCCCCGGTAACGCCAGTAGTGCTAAAGTTGATTTCCAGGTGGTTGTCGCCTGTATCGTTATAGTACTCGAGGATATACTGGTGCAGACCTGCGGTGAGAAGAATGTTAGCCGAGTATGATGTGGGCGTACTCACGGAAGTATAGCCATCAATCACGAGCGCGCCGTCGATGAAGAGTCGCGCTCCTCCTCCCTGCACCTCCATCGTTATGTCGTAGCCGCCACACGTTGCGATTACCTCCTGCCGTTTAAAGCGAACGCTAAAACCTTCCGTGGGGAGATCGCATCCATTTATCGCGACAGCATCGAAGTCCTCCGTAAAGCTCAGCGCGCCTTCTTCAAAATACCCCAGATAACTACCGGAAGTATAGTTGTCAGCGCCCTCGTACGCATAAGCAAGCCACGATGTGGTACCAAAAGACGTTTGATCCCCTTCCGGGATTTCAACAATCACGCTAATGTCATTGGACGTGATTGTCGTTACACCGTCGGTTGCGCGACGACGATACAAGTAGTTACCGGCCGCCAGACCAGCGGGAGGATCGTATGCTGCCCCGGTAGCGCCTACGATGTTAGTATAAGCGCCACCATTGTAGCTCACCTCCCATTGATACGACGCAGGGTTTCCAGAACAGAATCTTGCAGGACTTAAGCTGGTAAATGCCACGGGATCTGCCGGGTTGTTGCAAATGACCTGGTCACCGCTCACTTGCCCCTCATAGTCACCGACATCCAAGTCGAAGTCAAAGCTGATCTGCGGAGACCCTGTGTTGTGTACATACTCCAGAACGAGTTCATAGATACCACCCGTCAGGTGTACGCTGGCAGTACCGGTACCCGAAGTGATGTTGATCAGGAATGTATTCCCTCCATCGATACTGAGCCGGGCAATGTTGTTGGACGTGATCGTGAAGGTATGCAACCCGCACGCAAAGGTTTGCCGATTCTTGAACCGTACGGAGAAGGTCGTTAATGTAAGCGGACAGTTGCCATCGGTTAGCCCGGTTGCGAACGTCTCGTTAAACTCGGTAGCCTCATTTTTGGTGCCCAGGAAATTGGAACCAAAGCTGTTCAGGCCATCGTAGATGTATCCATTCCAGGCGTCTTCACCATATAAGGATTCATTGACTCCCTCCTCGGGACACGGCTGGGCCCAGGATTGAAAGCCAACACCCACAAGAATCCAAAACAGCACAATGAAAGGA
>QGUY01000568.1 GCA_003242315.1 Bacteroidota bacterium | reverse complement strand
TTTCGAGCGAATTTGCTTTCATCCAATTCAAGGATGATTAATTTTGATCATTGAGGTCGAATCCACACCGCATGAAGAAGAAAAAAATCCCCCTTTACGTAAAGATTCTGATTGGTATGGGCCTGGGTCTCATTTGGGGGCTCAGTGCGCAAGCGCTCGGCCTTGTTGAGTTTACCCGCGACTGGATTAAACCCTGGGGCGATATTTTTATCCGTGCCCTCAAACTCATCGCGATGCCGTTGATTATCTTCTCCCTCATTGACGGCGTATCCAACCTCTCGGACGTGTCCAAGCTGTCGCGCATCGGTGGCAGAACGATCGCTCTTTACCTGATGACAACGGTGCTCGCGGTGGCTTTAGGTCTGGTTCTCGTAAATATCATTCGTCCCGGAAAACTACTATCCGAAGAGCGACGCGAGTCTCTTCGCGCAACCTATGCTTCTGAGCTGGATGAAAAGGTGGTCACCGCACACGAATTGGGAGGAAGCGGTCCGCTACAACCCGTGGTGGACATCGTTCCGGACAACTTTTTCAATTCGGCGTCCAGTAACAGCAACATGCTGCAGATCATTTTCTTCTCCATCTTGTTCGGAGTGGCCATGATCCTCACCAAGTCGGAGAAAATAGCGCCCGTTAAGGCGTTCTTTGACGGCGGGAACCAGATCGTGCTGAAGATTGTGGATATCATCATGCTTTACGCGCCTTTAGGCGTGTTCGCGTTGCTGGCCAGTCTGAACATTGATGGCGAACTGATGATGGCACTGGGAACCTATAGCCTCAACGTTGTATTGGGATTGGCCATCATGATCTTCCTCGTCTACCCTTCCATCCTACGGATATTTACACGCATGAAACCGTTGACTTTTTACAAGGGAATCTTACCTGCCCAAATGCTGGCCTTCTCAACAAGCTCCAGCGCAGCAACATTGCCGGTGACGATGGATTGCGTCGAAAAAAATCTGGGCGTGGCTGAAGAAATATCGAGTTTCACCCTTCCCCTCGGCGCAACGATCAATATGGACGGAACTGCCATTCACCAGGGAGTGTCGGCTGTTTTCATCGCTCAGGCGTTCGGTATTGATCTTACGCTTACCCAGCAGCTCACCATTCTTCTTACCGCTGTGCTGGCATCTATTGGTGCCGCAGCGGTTCCCGGTGCCGGCATCATTATGCTCGTCATCGTACTTGAAGCGGTTGGGCTTGATCCCCTCGGCCTGGCCCTGATCCTTGCTGTTGACCGACCCCTTGACATGATGCGCACAGTAGTGAATGTCACCGGCGATGCCACCGTATCCGTGGTCGTAGCCAATTCGGAAAACAGCCTGAACACGCCCACAGGCGAGCCGGCTGCTCCGGTGTCTTAGGCAACGATGAACTAATTTCCGGTTTGGCTGTTTGGATAGTGTAGTTTTGACAATCTTTGCGCCATGAATAACCTGCCTAAATCTGTACACATCTACCTGGAGTCCAATCCCAATCCGAATTCGCTGAAATTCGTCGTCAATGACATGC
>QGUY01000272.1 GCA_003242315.1 Bacteroidota bacterium | reverse complement strand
CGATACACGTAATCGTTGAAACCAAATTCGTTGACGGTAACGCGAGCGTATGCGTCAATGTCATCCAGGGATAAGCCCGCGCCTTCCACGGTACCTCTGAGATCAACGATGCCCAGTTTATCGTTGTCAAGCAGTCGACCAAGTTGAAATTGTGAGATATCCAGGCTTCCGCGATAGGTGTGTATTTGGAATTTTTCATCGAGATGAAGTACCGCATCAGTTTCAACCAAACCCATATCTGACTCAAGCGTCGCACGCATTGCCGGATTG
Organism: Bacteroidota bacterium; assembly: GCA_003242315.1. GTDB lineage: Bacteria > Bacteroidota > Bacteroidia > Cytophagales > Cyclobacteriaceae > ZC4RG29. The sequence continues at coordinate 5,022 of QGUY01000272.1, read as the reverse complement.
CCCAGGGTCCCCGAAAACACGCCTCTCAAAGCAATTTGTTGGGGGAGCACAAACGACTTTGGCAAGAGCGAATCGGGAAGCAACGTGGAGAGGTCGGTTGCCGTGGTTTGAAGTTCCTGGAGTTCCACGTCAAAACTCAGCGCATTCTTATCCGAGATGTTTTGAAGTGTTCCCCGTGCCGCGACGTGTGTGTCGTTCAGGGCGTTTATTGAAAACTTTTCCAAATCCAGGTTGTTCGTCTTGCCCGTAGCGATCGCTTCGAATCGGACCTGACCCGTATCCGGCAGTGCGAGCGGCAGTGTTGGGACCAGCAGATTGATATCGCGCATGCCGACATATGACTCTGGTGCGTTGAGCGAGAACTCAAGCTGGTCAAGGTTCTCGGCGATAGAAGACAAGGAAGGGTAACGAGCGTCCATTGATACCCTGACGCGGCTGTTTGGAGTCTCAAGGTCGAGGTTGTCAACGGAAGTATGCACGCTGTCGGCAGTGAGTACTGCAGTCAGATTATTCAGGCGAAATCCACCGGACTCGTGAAAGCCCAGGCGATCAATGTTTGCGGCATAGCGCGTTGGCGAGACCGCCACATTGGAGATGTCCGCTTCAAGTCGCGTAACCCAAAGGTGATTGGGATCGAGGCCTGGAGTTCGTTCGGATGTAAAGTCATGATATTGCAATGCGTTGTCTTCCAATGTAAGGCGATCAAGTTCAAAGGACCATGTTTCATCGGTCGCTTGAGTTTCGCCCACGGAATCAAAGGCTTCGACGGTATCCCTTGGTACATGCTGATGGTATGCAATAAAACTCCGTTCGAGGTGAAAGGCGTCAACGGCAATCCGCGGTCCCACCATGTCGACGTCGGGCTCGCTAATGTGCAGCATCCCAACATCAAAATTCAATTCACTTCCCGACTGCTCATCACGAAACCGGATCTGGCTTTCCTTGATATCAATGGTACTGGCTGTCAGACTGAGGGGCGTATTGGGCTCGGTCTCTTCACTGTCCACGCTGGCTGTATCCGGAGCGCTCCCTTGGCGCAATGCCATGTCTCCTCGCAAGCCATCGATATCAACGCTGGATAGGGAGATCAAGCCCCCGGTCAGGTCGAAGTTGCGCGCGCGGGCCTGCAAACTCTTGACTATCACGTCGATGAAAATTCCGGAATAATGATCGTCGTACCGCACATCTATCTTTTCCAGTGTCACACCGCGAATGGTGAAGTCCCATGGTTTGGATGGGGAATCTTGTGGAGATTCTTCACCAGCGAGGGAGTCCAGCATGAACTGAAAATTGAAATCTCCGTCGGGGCCGCGCGTCACCTGTCCCCTGATGTCGGTCAGTCCCACATCGTTGAGTTGGATTCTGTGGGAAAGAAGGCCAATCAGGTCCGCGTCAACGGAGATGCGGCCGGCATATAAGAGCGTATCCTGTTGGGGGTTCGCCACCAACAGGTTTTCCATTACAATGCGTTTTGGGAAGGATATCAGGATTCTGTCCAGGGAAATTTCGGCGCCGGTGGTTTCTTTTAATGATAATACCACGCGCTGAACGATCTTATTCTGGACTGCCGGAATTCGAATAATGAGGACCAGAAAAAGGATCAGTGCAATGATTCCAAGCCATATCCATCCGAAAACCCGAATTGCCTTCAGGACGGTTCTCTTGAATGCGCTGCGCTTTTCCTGCATGGATGAGTTTATCCAAAACGTTGTTACATCCGGCTAGAGGGATGTGTGGGTAATTTCGTCCCTTTTCCGCCAATTTACCGGATGCATTCTCAAAATTTTGAGTCTGCAATTACATTGCCGGATTTGAGATTTTGCCAGGTTCAGCTTGTACGCAGTACGTTATCCCCTCCAAAACGACATTTCGTCTCCGCTTATCAGCACTTCACCTGTTTTTCTAAGCGCGAACACAAGGTTCTTAGTCCCGGCGCGTTTTGATGTCGTAGTTTAATTTTTCAGGATCCCGCAGCATCTGCAGCACCTGCCACACAAGGTGTATCGTCCGCCGGCCGGGGAAGCGAGGGCGGACTGCAGATGCGGGGATTCTTTTCAGTGGGCACAACTATGTGTCCTACTGTTTTCTGTTGTGCCTTATGTGGTTCCGTCATATCAGACTTGCCGGGGCGGTTCAACTTTCCTACTTTCCGGGACCATTATTCAGTAACCCATGAACTCCCGGAGACGATTCATCAAACATGCTGCAGTTGGAAGCGCGATGGCGCTTAGCCTGCCCGATATCGTGGCTGCGGCCATTCCCAACAACATTGCAAAAGTTCGCCTCAGGCAGGAAGCGACGATCTTGTTCCAGGGCGACTCAATCACGGACGCGGGAAGGAACCGGGATATCAAGGAACCAAATAACAGCAGCGCGCTCGGAAGAGGATATGCATTTCTCGCTGCCGCGGAACTCCTTCATAACTTTGCCTCTCTGAAATTAAACATTCACAATCGCGGGATTAGCGGTAATAAAGTGTATCAGCTCGCCGAACGTTGGGAGGAAGATTGTTTAAAAATAAAGCCTGATGTGCTTAGCATCCTGATTGGCGTGAACGACTATTGGCACAAAAGAAACGGTAACTACGATGGTACCGTAGCCACCTACCGGAACGACTACATGGCGTTGATAGAACGCACGAAGAAGGCGCTTCCGAATGTTACTTTGATCATATGCGAGCCCTTTGCCATTCCTGGCACCAAGGCCGTCGACAATACATGGTTCCCGGAATTTAACGAATATCAAACCGCGGCACGTGAGGTGGCGGATCGCTTTGATGCAGTATTCATTCCCTTTCAGTCTGTTTTCGACAAGGCAATGGAAAAAGCTCCGGGCGACTATTGGGCACCTGACGGCGTGCATCCATCCATTGCTGGCGCGCAATTGATGGCTACGACGTGGATGCAGATTGTGGCTCGTTGAAGGCCCCGTCGGAACATGATAAGCGTCCGTCCATACAAGATTTTTTCCATTCAAACGATTGCAGATAGAATGAATGGGCTTAGCACATATGCTTTGCCAAACAAGCCGTACCTCAAAAGTACGCTTGAACTCCAAACTTGATCCAAAACACAACCCATCACCTATGAAAAGGACTCTGATTTTTTCCGCATTGATCCTGCTTTCGGGTTTTGCTGCGACTGCGCAGCAGATCTCGAGAGAAGAGCTCATTTTCCTCACGCCTGAGTGGAAGGGAGAACGGTTCCCTGACGGGCGTCCGAAAGTTCCTGATGACTTGCTAACGCGACTCAAGCTGGTGACCCTGGAAGAAGCGTGGGCCGTACTGCGGGGTCACAACTACAACCATCAGTATGAAGACGGATGGATCATGATCAATCCGGATAGCGTGCTCGTGGGACGCGCTGTGACGGCTACGTTCGTTCCTGGCCGGCCTGACATTCATCGCGTCATCGATAAGAAAGGGCACGAAAAAGATGGACGCGTGAAGTCGCAAAACTCCTGGCCCATCGACATGCTGGTGAAAGGCGACGTTTACGTTGTTGATCAGTTTGGTGCGCATGAGGATGGCCCTACTATTGGCGATAACCTCGGCAATTCCATTTATGCAAAAACCGGAAACGGCATTGTATACAATGGCGCTGTGCGCGACATAAACGGCCTCAAGGAAATAGGGGGATTCACTTCATTTTTCAGATCCTATCACCCCTCGCATCACCTGAACAATCCTGATGGGCGGTTGAATACTACGCTCATTGGCATCAACACACCGACTCGCATCGGCAAGGCAACAGTCATGCCGGGCGACGTGGTGCTGGGCCGAGATGGCGGCGTAATTTTTATACCGCCTCACCTGGTTGAGCAGGTTGTAAAGACGTCTGAAATAGTGCGGTTGCGGGATATGTTTGGCCATCAGCGCCTCCGTGAGCAGAAGTACACGCCGGGCCAGATCGATTCGCGCTGGTCGGAAGAAATTGAGAGGGACTTCTCGCAATGGCTCAACGATCACATCGACAAACTTCCTGTTCCCAAGGAACAAATTCAGGAGTATTTAAAAACGCGCACCTGGTAATTGAATTGATCCGAATATCTAAATCAACCCAATCGTGAAAAAAGCACACACTTCAACATCACGGCGGTCCTTTCTAATGAAAAGCGCCCTGGCCGCTGGCGCATTGTCTCCCTTTGCCTCATGGGGAAAGGGCTATGAAGAAGCAATTGATCGCGCCCCGAAGATGTCGGCGCCCAGCGACCTGAAAATTACAGACATCAAATGCGGATACATCCGCAATGGGCATAGTTTGTTCGTAAAGATTTACACCAACCAGGACATATGGGGTTGCGGAGAAGGTGTTGATGCGACACCCGGTACGTATCACCTTGTCAAGATGCTGGGTCGCAGGATCCAGGGACGCAGCCCGCTCAACGTGCACAGGCTGTTTGAAGACCTTCGGCGGAGTGGTTTCTTCGAAGGCGCGCAGTCTGGTATGTACGTGGCAGTGTTGTCAGCGATCGAATCTGCGCTGTGGGATCTTGCGGGGAAAGCATTGAACGTCCCGGTTTATCAATTGCTTGGCGGTAAGTTCCGCGACAAGATACGCGTGTATTGCGACACCGCGCTCTATCAAGCCCGCCTCCCCTCTCCCAAGGATTTTGCGGAAAACGCTAAGCGGGCAAAGGAGATGGGCTTTACTGCGGTAAAATTCGACCTAGACCAATTCAATGATCCTAACAAGTACGATCGGTACAACTGGACCGCCAGCCCTGCTGAAATCCAGCGCATGGTAGATCAGATAGCCGCTGCCCGCGAAGCCGTTGGTCCGAAGATCGATATCTGTGCCGACATGCATGGTCGCTATGATGCACCTACCGGACAAATAGTAGCCAAGCGGCTTGAACCTTACAACCTGATGTGGCTGGAGGAACCAATTCCGGCAGAAAATCCTGAAGCGTACAAGATCATTGCCGACTCAACAAGCACTCCAATCTGTGCGGGTGAAAACCTTTACCTCGCTTATGGATTCCGTCGCCTGCTGGAGATCGGTGCGGTCGACATCATTATGC
>QGUY01000567.1 GCA_003242315.1 Bacteroidota bacterium | reverse complement strand
TATTCTTGAAGGAACGCCGATGGCCGTGACCTATGACACGCGGGAAGAAAGCAACCAGAATCTCGGCATTTCCCTTGGATGCAACGGGGTCATCGATGTACTGATTGAACCCATCGACCATAACGATCCCGCTAATCCGGTGCGCCTTTTCGAGGCATTTGTCCACACCCGCGAACCCATGGCGCTTGCCACAATCTTCAGGAGTGAAAATGAGACCGTAACAGGTCAGAAACTCCTCATTGATGCCGCCGGTGCCGTGCAGCAATCGCTCAACGATAAGGTATTGACATCACGAATTGCCGCTGATCTTTCGAAACTGTTCGAAACCCGAACATCCGAAACGCGGACGTATACATGGCAGGACTCTGAAGTGGACGTGTACCTTGAACTCATTCCGCCTAACATTTCACTGATCATCTTCGGTGGGGGGTTCGACGCACGGCCGGTAAGCCAGCTCGCCAAATCGCTCGGTTGGGAGGTCACGGTAACGGACGAGTGCGCTGCGCACATAGCCCCATTGTTCTTCCCCGGCGCGGATAACCTTTCACTGTGTAGCCGTACCTTCATCGAGCGCGATTTCGACATCACACCATTTACAGCATGCGTATTGATGTCGCATAACTATGAGTACGACCGCGATGTGCTCCGCACGCTGCTCAAAACCCCCGCCCCATACATCGGTATGCTGGGGCCGCGGAAGCGATTCGACAAGATGCGCGAAGAATTCGACCGTGAAGGCATCGTTCTCTCTGCGGAAGACATGCATCGGATCCACTCGCCGATCGGCCTCGACATTGGAGCGGAGACCCCTGACGAAATCGCGGTGTCGATAATTGCGGAAATTCACAGTAAGTTTACGTGCCGCTCCGGTGGATTTCTCAAGTATCGCCAGGGACCCATTCACAAGCGTGGCCCGGGCAGCGACCAGGTATTCAAGGAAGTCCATTTGAATCCAGTATTGCGGAAGGCTTCTGAGAACTAACAAGCATGTCGACAGATCGTACAGATATCATCACCACCATTGTTCTGGCCGCAGGGTCGTCCTCGCGGTTGGGTCAGTCGAAACAACTCCTCCAGGTAGAAGGCGAGCCGCTGTTGCGACGCATTTCGCGGGCTTCATGCGACAGCAATGCTGATCGTACTCTCGTCCTGCTTGGCGACAATGAACGTGAACACGGAAGAATCATCCGCGACCTTCCGCTGTACGTCTGTATCCATTCGGATTGGGAAAAAGGCATGGGAAGTACGCTGAAAGCAGGAATGGACTTTGTCAATAACTTTCTCGGGGACACCACGGCCGTCATCGTACTGGTATGCGATCAACCTCTCCTCACGGCAGAACATATCAACAATCTGATCGATAAATACAGGAGCACCAAAGCGCAGATCGTAGCCTCCAGCTACTCCGGGGTAATGGGAGTGCCTGCCCTTTTTGACGCGTCACTCTTCACCGAAATCCGAAGTATTGACGATGAGCACGGTGCCCGCCAGATTATCGACAAACATAAGGCGGATGCGCAGCAGGTCG
>QGUY01000271.1 GCA_003242315.1 Bacteroidota bacterium | reverse complement strand
TCGCCGGCTTTGAGAAGAAAGTTCGAAAGAAATGACGTTGGCTGTTTCTTTCGGTGATAGAACATATCCAGGCGCATGCCGTTGGAATACCCACCGTCCTCTTTCCGGTAAGCAAAGAAATCGTTGTCCACATAAATCCTGAACAGCGAATTCCTGCCAGTCACGTCCTGGGCTTCCACGCGATGTACAAGTGAAGCAATCACAAATACAAGAAAAAGTCCCCATCCGCGTGCGTACATGTACCTCATTTGCCCGAAAAAGCTTTACAGGGAATACGAAGTATCGATGCGGCACTTTCGCCTCAGGGCTGTGCCCCACATGCAAACGATTTCAATTGGCGATCGTGATGCCGACCCTTCTTCCAAGCCCAGCGTTTTATTATACGTCCACCGCAAGAACCTGGATACTTTTTTTCCATCTGCCACTATCGCTGATCTTCCCTGTTTTGTTAGTCCACATTGTCATAACTGCCGCTATGAGTATGCCGAATTTTCAGGAGGGATAAGAAAGGCATAAATTTTGTTTCCAAAGTGATATGCGAGCCCACCTCATTCCGGCGTTTAGGCCGTGAAGGACTGGTACGCTTTGCCGGGCGATTAAAATGAGGGTGATATGAAGGGTAACTCGTTATCGGTTTGCTTGCTCTTTTTTGTATTGGTTTCATTTTCTTACCCCGAAGCCAATGCACAGAACTTTGGGCGCAATAAGCCCAACTATGAGAAATTCGATTTCAAAGTCCGGCGCAATCCCAATTTCAACTTATACCACTATCTGAAAAACGATTCTCTGCTGGAAGCATTCTCTGCTGCTGCAGAAGAATGGTATCGTGCCCATCAGCAGGTCTTCCTGGACACATTTGCACAACCCAACCCGTTTATTCTGTACGCTAATCACGCCGACTTCTGGCAGACGAGCGCTCTTCTGGGCACAGTGAGTATTGGTACCGGTGGTGTTACGGAGGGTCTGAGGAACCGTGTCGTCATGCCGATGATGGAACTCAATTCTCAAACCCATCATGTCCTCGGCCACGAGCTGGTTCACGTCTTTCAATACCGGATGATGAAAAATCCGGAAGATTCACTTTCGCTAAATAACATTCAGAATCTCCCCCTGTGGATGGTGGAAGGTCTCGCCGAATATCTTTCCACAGGACCTGTCGATCCCCACACCGCCATGTGGATGCGCGACGCGCTACGGGCAAATGATTTCCCCACACTAAAGGACATGACGCGTAGCTACAAGTACTTCCCATACCGTTATGGTCAGGCCTTTTGGTCGTATGTAGTGGGAACGTATGGCGACTCAGTCATCAGTCCACTCTTTCGCAGAACGGCATGGTACGGGTACGAAAAGGCTATCGAGGAATTGACAGGCCTCGATGAAAACGCATTCTCGGCTGCCTGGAAGGAAGACCTCACAAATTACTATCGCCAATACGATGGATTACGGCCTGATAGCGTGAGAGGTCGTTTGCTGTCCGAGAAGAAAAAATCCGGCGATATCAACATTGCGCCAGTCATTAGTCCTAACGGACGATACGTTGCTTTCCTTTCAGAAAAAAATTTCTTCGGTATCGATCTCTTCCTGGCTGATGCTCAGACCGGACAAATACTGAAAACGCTGGCAACGACCGTTCGTGAAAATCATATCGATGAGTTCAGTTACATCGAGTCATCGGGTACATGGTCTCCGTTAAGCGACCGATTCGCTTTCGTCGGATTTAGTGAGGGCAGCAGCGTGCTCACTATTGTTGACATGCATGCAAAGGGAAAGACCACTGCGTTGAAAATCCCCGGAGTGCCCTACTTCAGCAATCCTGCGTGGTCTCCGGATGGAGAAAACATTGTCTTATCAGGAATGGTTGAAGGACAGAGCGACTTATTCCTGTTCAACCTGAAGTCGAATAAAGTAACACGGCTTACTAACGACTGGTACTCTGACGTCCAGCCGCAGTGGTCACCCGACGGCCGATTTATTCTCTTTGCGACCGACAGACCTGCGCCGGGCAGACAGTATAAGTCGAAATCTCTGCAGATAGCGTTGTTCGATCGCGAGGAAAATGACATCACCGTTATAGATATCTTCCATGGTGCGGAAAACCTGAATCCCATTTTCGCGCCGGATGGAAAGAGCATTTACTTCCTTTCGAACCGCGACGGCTTCCGTAATCTTTACTCTTACGAATTCGCAAGCGGTCGTGTCAAACAGTTGACGGATTACGTCACGGGCATAACCGGAATCACAACGTATTCTCCGGCACTGAGCGTCTCGGCGGAAACAGGGGAACTGGCTTACAGCTATTTTGATAAATCGTCGTACACTATTTACGTTGCACGCCCCGATGAATTCACCGCACGGGATGTAACCAGCGAGGGTGTCGACTTCTCTGCGGGCACCCTGCCTCCCATGACTGAGTCTGCCGTAGTTGCGCGGTTGCACGAACTAGACTTCATGCCGTTTAAACCTACGGAAGGAAAAACTGAGCCATACAAACCAAAGCTTGGACTGGAATACATCGGCAATCAAGCCGGCATCGGTATCACCACAAGTTCCTTCGGAACGCGTACAGGCATGGCCGGCGGCATCGACATGATCTTCGGCGACATGCTGGGCTTTCACCGTCTGTTCGGAACGCTTTCGTTGAATGGGGAGATATACGACTTCGGTGGACAGGCCGCATACCTGAACGAGAAGAGTCGTGTTAACTGGGGATTTGCCGTTTCACATATACCGTATCGATCGTCCTTCCTCGGCGTCCGACCCGACACGCTGATCGCGGGAATAGACACGCTGGTAACTACCAACCTGATGCTCGATGTGCTCAGAGCTTTCGATAAGAGCATCGAAGGATTTGTATCCTTCCCCTTCTCCACGACGAGGCGGATAGAATTCGGTAGCGGATACTCTTTCTACTCGTTTAGAGTGGATCGTTACAACCATTACTACTACGATGGTTATCTCATTCATGAAAGCCGTCAAAAGCTTCCGTCCCCAAAGGGATATAACCTCGGTAGCACATACGCAGCGTATGTCCTGGACAACTCCTACTTTGGCATCGCGTCACCCCTGCGCGGCAGACGTTTCCGTATTGAGCTGGAGAAAATATACGATGCATTGGACTACCATGCGCTCTTCATCGACTATAGGCACTATGCCTTTCTTAATCCAACGGCCCTGGCATTCCGATTCCTTCATCTGGGACGGTTCGGGGCCGACGCAGAAGATGGTCGTCTGTACCCACTCAGCTTTGCATATCCGACGCTGACACGCGGTAACGAACCGGACAACATTGAAGGATATGAGACGGGTGAAGGCGAAACGTACTCCATCGATCAGGTCTTCGGCAGCCGCATGATCGTTGCCAACGCGGAATGGCGTGTACCATTCACCGGACCGGAGCGGCTAACACCCATCAAATCCAAAGTTCTCTTCACCGAACTCGCACTGTTTGCCGACGCGGGCATTGCCTGGACGTCGTCAAGCAGACCCACATTGAAATGGGACCCGGAGTCACCCACAGACAGGGTGCCGTTCCTGAGCACCGGCATTTCGTTGCGACTGAACCTCTTCGGTATGATGGTCATCGAACCCTACTATGCCCTGCCGTGGCGAAGAGATCATTTCGCGCGCGGTGTGTTTGGGGTGAATTTTAGTCCAGGTTGGTAGGGTCATACCCACCCGTACACGCCAGACACTGATTCGCGAAATCATCATACTCATCAAACGCCGCCCCTGGCTTCCCAAACAATGTGATGATCCGATCAATCCTCACCCTTCCCTCTGGCTCAAGAAAAATAAAATCCCCTTCACCCGGCACCTCGGCGAGTTTCACCACCTTGCCTTCAACATCCTTCACGGCATCATCCTCATCAAAGAAAAATACCTTACCCGTTTTTTGTTTCTCGATCTCGTCCTGGATGACTTCCCGGTATTCGTATGCTACAGGTGAGTATTCAATCTTATACATGTCTTCTTTTCTTTTAAATGATTTCCACTGTCACTTTACCACAGAGACACAGGGAACACTGAGTTTCACAGAGATTACTTGAGAATTAACTTGTATCGACAGATTTTCTCGAGTCGCTTCTGGAGTCAGGGCCTCCGAAAGATGCTGGAGACCACAGGCGCGCCAAGGGTGCGCAAGACGTCTCCTTAAGAAGGAACTCCTCGTTCCGCTGGATTTTACACCCCCGTCCCAACTCATTGCTAAGATGCGGCTATTCAACTCGTCAATTATTCAACACCTGCCTGTCGCTATGCGACCTGTGCCCTCCTTGCTTCTTCAGCCTTCGCACATTACGACCGACTCCCTATGAACCAACATAGTAGCACCAAGAAAGTTTCTCTGTGCAACTCAGTGTTCCCTGTGCCTCTGTGGTGGAGAGCTCCCGCGAACTAGTTCACGGTTAACACATTTCCTTCTTTCACATAGGCTGTCTGCCCATTCCACTTCACCTTCAACCACACATCCTTCTTCCCCACGACATCCAGGCGATGTCCTTCACCGACGCGCTCGACAACGTCAGCGCCCGGGGAAGGTCCTGTCATAATGAACGTGTTGGCTTCGGCGATAATTCCGCGTTGGAGATTGTCGCCAGCGTTGAGGTGTACGAGCAGGATGGCGAGGAAGATCGTGAGGGTGATGAACGTCCCAATAGGTCGGCTGTTCATTCGAAAACGAATGCGGAAGGCGATTGCCAGGAGCAGAATGCAGAATGCGGCGAGGCCGATGCTGATGTAGTCGCGGGATTCGAGGTACCACGACAGGAGGCGATCGGCGTCGGTGACTGTGTAACCAGTGAGGTTATATTTTCTGGCGAGTTCTTCCATTTTGCGTAGCGCGGCGCGGTCACCGGTGGCCTGGTAGTACATGCTCAGGTAGTAGAGCGTTTTTCCTGGTCGGTCGAGGCCCTCATTAATGTACGCCATCCTCAGGAGCATGGCAGGTGTGTACTCGCCGTTAGCGAGGACGGACTCGTAGTGTTGAAGAGATTGCGTGAACTGCCGGTTGCGGAACAGTGAGTCGGCCGTATACAGCCGGTAGGAGGACGTCTGCGCCGCGGCCGGAATGTGGAAAGCGCCTGCGAGCAGGGTTACGAGTACCGCGATTTTGAGAACACTGCTTTGCATATTTTTGTTATCCTGCTACCTTTGCGACCTTAAATAAGGGGAATAACCCCATAATTGCAACCAAGCCGCAACTTTGCGGCCGGGACCAGATTCCGTAGCTCAGCTGGTAGAGCATAACACTTTTAATGTTAGGGTCCTGGGTTCGAATCCCAGCGGAATCACGAAAGAGAGTACAAGCAATGCGCCCCGCAGGGGCG
>QGUY01000270.1 GCA_003242315.1 Bacteroidota bacterium | reverse complement strand
CTGATTAACTTTCATTGCACGAACATATTCAAAGAAGGACAAAGGACTCTGGTCAACGACCTGTTTGCTTCATTGCCTGAAGAATAAAACCTATGTGCCCTCTATGTGTCCTATGTCCTATGTGGTTCAAAAAATTACTCTGACCGCAGGCTGCGCAAGGCGGTCGCGATGTTTAAAATAAGTGTTGAAAGAAAGTTCGTCCGAAACCCACAGACCGATCAGCAGGGCGACCGTCATGCCCACTGCCAATCCGGAAATATTGATGAACGAATACCCTTTGGTTCTAAGCAAATTTCTCCATGCGATTTTCAGATAGCTTTTGTACATAACGCGACAGAACTGTCCGGTTTGATCTTATCCCAACGCTAAAATAATAACCGTGCCACTCGCGAAACATCCTGAATTTGTGCAAGTTGAATACACAAAGCCATGTCCGGTTGTCCGAGAGCGGACAGTGGCCTACCAAGAGCGGGCGGACCACTCAGGAAATTGCATTATCCGGTAAACATCCCTTTTCGTAGATTACGCGGTACAACTCCAGGAAACCAGAAAGAGCATGAAGAAATCCTTTTACCTGTTGTTAATAAGCGCAATGGTCATTGCAACGCTTGCCGCATTTTCATTCTCCAAAAAAGGCGAAGTAAGACATATTGTCGTCTTCAAGTACAAAGCTTCAGCGACGCCTGAACAAATCGAGGAAGTAACTACGGCCTTCCGGGATCTTAAGGACAAGATACCAGGCATCGTTTCCTTTGAACATGGCGTGAACAACAGCCCTGAAAAACTCAACAAGGGATTCACTCACGTATACTTGCTTACCTTTGAAAGCGCTGCTGCGCGCGATGCTTACCTTCCCCATCCGGAACACAGGAAATTTGGCGCATTGCTGGGAAGACTTGGCATACTGGAGGAGCCATTTGTCGTTGATTACGAAGTACAGTAGGACGAACTCCTGGTTTGGTAAAAAAAGCTGCAACGAATGCAGCGTTTTGCGACGAGGTCCTGTCAAAGGGTTGTAATGCCTCTTCGCCATGAAAAATGAACCTAACACGCGCCGGTATGCGGCGGTGTACGTGCTCCTTGTCTGCATCGCTGCGTCTTGTGATACTTTCAAGGAAAATGACGTCATCAGGCCTTCCGTTAGCTCATCGGATTACTATACCACGGCGAATGGGGTAATTCTCATCGATTTGACGCCTCTCACGCATTTCATTTCGTCTGCTTCCAGTTTTTCGATCGGTAAACAGCCTGAGCATGGCTTTGTGAGTCGTGTCAGCGACTTGCTTTTCCGTTACGAGCCCAGGGTAACGTTCACAGAGGGTACAGACCATATTATCTTTGTCACCGCGAGCACCGACGGGACGTTAAGCACCCACACAATCATGGTCCATGTCGTATCCAATGACGACTTGCTTCCCTGCCGAACAAACCCAATTCAGGACCGGGTAAAGCTTGTCGGCGGTTCGTCGGTCACAATCCATCCGCTGGACAACGACCATATATGCGGTGACATTCCGGCCTCACTAGAATTATTTTCTGAACCGAAACTCGGTGAGGTCACCATTCAGGATCAATCTCTGGTCTACACACCTGGGGAGAATTTTACGGGCTACGATGAATTCATTTACTCGTGGTCTAAACCTGGGTCTGACAGCGTAATGTATGGTCTCGTTTCCGTCGCGACTTACGCAGAAGTCACAACTATTGAACCTCGGGGATATTACATCGCGCAATCTTTCTTTTTAAATGACCAAACAGGATTCATGTTCGCCGGGAACGGGTTCGATAAGACTACTGACGGTGGTGAGCACTGGAGTACGATATGGGAACGTCCCTGGGAAGAGCCATATTACTGCTACGACCTTTTCTTCCTCGATGAAGACCGCGGATACGCAGCATTTGGTACGGCCGGCCTGCTGTGGACTACTGATGGCTGGAATACGTGGCAAACAATTGAATTTGATGCTACTGTTGCGGCTGTAGCTTTCACTTCGCCCGATGTTGGTTATGCTGCGTTAGAGACGGGCCTGGAACAGAATCCGTTCACTTCCATTGTAAGAACAGACGACGGAGGTGCGACATGGGAGGAAGTGATTGCTCCTGCGCAGCACGGGCTTTCGGGAAAAGTGGACATTCAATTCTTCGATGCCCTACACGGATACGTACGTTTCTCCGATCAGATTCTCTCTACGACCGATGGCGGCATTACGTGGCAATCCATTTTGTTTGATTTGTTCGAGGAATGGGTCGAGGATATTTGTGTCACATCGTCAAACGATGTATATGCTGTGATCACCGATATCGATTACGGCATTAACATTTTCAAATGGTCGAATGGAGGCCAATGGGTTAAGCTTCCAAGGCCCGCCCTGCACACGTACAGCATACGATTCTCGCCTACGGGAAAAGTTGGGTACGCCGTGGTACGTGGGGCGGGCAGTCCCGTAAACGGACACCCCGAACTCTGGCCGCTCTTGCTATACCGCACCCAGGACGGGGGATTGACCTGGGATGCGGTATTGACCGAAGTACCGGTATTCGGTATTGCCCGCGATATGCACGTGCCATCCGACAACACGGTGTACATTGAAGATTTCGACTGGATGATCAAGTACGTCATTGAATAGCTGACCGCCAGCCGACTTATCCTCTAAGGCAAGGCCGCAAATCTTTAAATTTTTACTATCTTCCCTTTGCCTCCCCTCATGGTCATGCAACGTTTTCATCCTTTCTCCTGTCCCAACCAGACAGAAGCTAAAAGAGCAAGTCGATGAAAGCAATCCCCGTCCACCTTAATCTTGCCGCGCTGGCATTGGTTGTAGCCGCTTGCGACACCTTTTCCGGAAACGATCTGGAGAGCAAGACCGAACCTGTTAACCAAATCATCGACCACTACATGTTGGCGAATTTCGCCACGCTGATCGACCTATCCGTTTATGGTGAACAGTTCTCTAGTGGCGCTGAATTGAAGGTGACCTCGCCACCGTCCCACGGCCGACTATTTTCAATTGGCGATGGGATTGTGAAATATCAACCCGCCGTGGATTTAGAGGAAGACACCGACTTCTTCGTAGTAACTGCCAGACATGGAACCGACTTTCTGGGCACGCTCTCCATAAACCTCCGGATTGAACGCTCCACCAGTACATTTCCCTGCGAATTCATTCCCCTTCCAGATCGCGCAACTATCGAGGGCGCCGGTTCGGTTTCTATATCCGTCCTTGACAACGACTACCTATGTGGCGTAGATGAGGGGGACCTTTCGGTTTCGATTCGTTCACAGCCGGCCCGAGGCAGCGCAACTGTTGAAGGTCAGTCCATCAGGTATACTGTCGACCAAAGAATAATGGCGGGTGACTCCCTCATCTATGAGGTGAAAACGCCGGATGGCAGGAGTCGACTGGGGTGGGTTACCTTAACCGACCAGGTCGTTGAAATATTAAAGACGCCAGACAGCTACACCCGGGGAGAGCTGGTGTTCGTAGACGAAAACACTGGCTTCTATACAGGCGCTACGGCCATATACCGAACCCAGGACGGTGGAACAACCTGGTCCAGAGTTACCAGGGAATACGAGATCATAGAGTTTCTCGACATCCAATTCATCAACCCACAGGAGGGTATGGCATTGTTCACGCCCTGTACATATGGGTTATGGACTAAAGAGTTCAACGTGTGGATGGACTGCGGAGCGTTTATGCTCAAGACTGTTGATGGTGGTGCCAATTGGGATTACGAAATTGTAAGTACACCTTCGGCGGATCCAACCGACCCAAATTATGTAGCTGACGTAAATTTTGGCAGCTCCGTGTTCTTCACATCGTCTACCCGGGGTTTTGTCGGAGGTACTCATTGGACGGACGAACCCCCTCAGTTCAGGCAGACTATTATTACCACATCCGATGGAGGTACGACGTGGTCGAAAGTGTTCACCGACGGTGTGCAGAAGCCTGGGGAATTGAAAGTCCGTTTCGCCAATGCGCAGGTTGGGTATGCACACGTTATTGGAAATCCTTCACAAGACACACTGCTGATTACCGAAGATGGCGGCGTGAACTGGAAGCCTTTCATCACATCTGAGGAAATCGCTGCCATTGCCGCTACCTCCAACGGCTTGTACGCGAGTCTGGCAACAAGTACCTACCATGGCAGCCCATCAAGTCTGTTCAATTTTCAGGGGAGCAATAGTTCCGGCAAGGAATTGATGCGGGTCAGTTACAAGATTTCTCAGATTGCATTCTCGCCTTCAGGCGCGTTCGGCCTGGCAGGAGGAAGCACAGCACAACAGGGCCTCGGATTGTACCAAAGCACGGACGGTGGCAAGACCTGGACTCGGGCAGACGTCGGTTTCATCTTCGGAAGCGGCACCGAGTCGGAGCGAGAAACCAACATGAGATCGATAACCATCCCATCAGAAAATGTTGCCTACATTCTCTTCGGGAAAAAGATTATCAAATACACGAACAAGTAGCTGAATAACGCGGGATTTTTAACGAATGTCCGGCCGCAATGACCTGTTGAGTCGTTGCCTCCTGAAGGAGCCTAAAGCCCAGGAGGAATTGTACATGCTGTACAAGGCTAAGGTCATGGGACTATGCCGACGCTATGCAAGAAACAAGGCAGAAGCAGAGGACATCTACCAGGAGACTTTCATTCGTGTGTTCCGGAGTTTAAATCAGTTGAACGATGCATCATCTCTTGAATCATGGATCAAGAGAATTGCTGTGAATACAGCGCTGAACTACTATCACCAAACGAAACGCCATAACCACATACCGGAGCGAAACGGACATCACTATCCCAGCGAAGCGTATAACGAGATATTGTCCCGACTATCCGATGAGATGCTCATTGGCATAATCAATGAACTTCCGGATGGCTACAGGATGGTGTTCAACCTCCATGAGGTTGAAGGCTACTCGCATCAGGAAATAGGATCGATGCTCAACATCTCCGAAGCTACGTCCCGATCTCAATTGAACAGAGCCAAGCAAGCACTTCGAAATAAGCTGAAACAATTCGGTGTCCTGAAATATGAAAGCTATGAATGAGTTGTTTGACGATGAATTGCGAAGGAGGCTAAAAGCGTATATGGAAGAGCCGGACCCCCGTCTTTGGAAGTCCGTGGCCTCGCAAATAGAAACCAGCAAAGCTACTCCACAGAGACGTTGGCTATTGTGGATCGCGTTGGCATTGATAGTACCAACCGGCATATACTTCTTCACTCGGGGCGGGGCCCCGACCCATCCTTCGGCCTCTGAATCACGTCTGGATTGGAGAACTAATCCTACAAAAGAAGAGCGTATACGGGATAATAATTCCAGGGACA
>QGUY01000566.1 GCA_003242315.1 Bacteroidota bacterium | reverse complement strand
GATCACAACGGCAAAAAACGTAGCCGTAGTCCTTGATCTGAACATGCTGAAGGTGGATGACCCGGATAACACGTATCCGGACGATTTTTCAATCCAGGTGTTTGAAGGAAGCAACTACACTCTTGACGGCTTGAAGGTAATTCCTGTTCAAGACTTTACCGGTACGCTCGACGTACCCGTGCGAGTCAATGACGGTATCGCCAGCAGCAATTCATTTACGCTGAGGATCACAGTGCGCGAAGGAAACATTCCACCACAAATCCTTGGACAGGCATCCCTGGCCACGGACGAGGAGACTCCCCTGTCGATTGGCTTCGATGACCTTATCGTGTTCGACCCGGATACTCCCTATCCCAACGGCTTCTCCCTCCGGCTCCACGACGGAGAACACTACAATGTTAAGCGCACGACCATTGAGCCGACGGAAAATTTCACGGGTCAACTTACCGTAATGGTGACAGTACACGATGGTAAACTGGAAAGTGATCCTTATCCGCTGATGATCATGGTCAACCCGGTGAACGATCCTCCGGTACTTGACAATATTGAACGCAGTGTGTTGCCCTACCTGGCCAATGGCGGTCCAGCCAGTGTCACGGAACGGATTCAGGTGCGTGAATTTGACGGCGACAACATAGTGGGCGCAGAAGTGTCTTTTAATATGTCCACCTATCAATCGGGCCACGACATATTAACATTCGAGCCGCCGGCTGAAACTAACCTTTCAATACAGGGACTCTTTGATGCTGACAACGCCACGCTGCACCTGATCGGCAGCGCTTCGGCATCCGACTACGAAACAGCACTTCGCTCCATCGCCTATTCTTTCAATCATGAAAATCAGGAGTCGATACAAGCAACTACAAAGACGCTTTCCATTGTCGTCCGTGATGCGAAGTCCGAAAGCAACGTCGTCACTCGCGAGATCGCGTTCAGCAGTGAGATCGCGCTCGACGTTCCAAAAGTATTTACGCCCAACGGCGACATGGCAAACGACACCTGGTCCGTCACTCCCCTTCAGAACGCCGACACCTACGACCACGCCACCACCCGCGTCTACACCATCCGCGGTGAACTGCTATACGAAGCAAACGGCTTCGAATGGGAGTGGGACGGAAGATACCAGGGCCACGAGCTGCCGACGGGAACGTACTATTATGTTATATCGGTGAAGTCGGGGGTGAGGATGTCAAATAGGAAGGGGGTGGTGACGATTGTTAGGTGAGTGCAATAATGTCAATGCCAACGTTCCCCCTATTTTCAGTAGCGTTTCTCGAAGCATCAACTTAATCGCCTTCTTCCGCGCGGCTCTTTTGAAATACATTTCGCGTCTTCGGGCATTGTCCTCGTTGAGATAATACTCACAAAAGATCAGCACGCAGCAGACCGTCTCATAAAAGCGCCACTACGCACAAATTCATTAAGACGGTCGCTGCGTGTCTGCTTTACGGGTGGTCTCACCGGGAATCGAACCCAGATCAAGAGTTTAGGAAACTCCTATTCTATCCGTTGAACTATGAGACCATGTGG
>QGUY01000565.1 GCA_003242315.1 Bacteroidota bacterium | reverse complement strand
TTTTGACATCAAACGATTGCCCAGGGAAATCCCGTTCTTGCAGATTATCTTAAGCCCGTCTCGGCGCTGGAACAGGAAAATTATAAGGCCTTTTTGCGACGGGCCGAGTACTATGCGCAGGAGTTATCCAATCGAAAGCGGACGCATGTCACCCGTATGATCCTTTGGGAGGAAGACTTCAAGGCGGGGCTCATCCACTTGAAATACTCGCGCTTTTGCTACCACCTAAAGCAATACCTGAAGAGTAAGCATCCCTCCATGGTGATGATCCATCGTCCCGGAGAAAAGGTGTTTATCGATTTTGCTGGCGATAAACTTTCTTACGTCGATCAGGAAAGTGGAACGCATGTTCCCGCTGAAGTACTGATCATTACCCTGGGATATAGCAACTATACATTGGCTGTGGCTATACCGTCGCAGAAGACTGAAGATGTAATTGAGGGACTGGTAATCCTCATCACGCGCCTGGGAGGCATCACGGCTGCGATCGTTCCCGATAACATGAAATCAGCGGTCGCAAAACCTGATCGTTACGAGCCGGTTATCAACGAGAAATTCCTCGACATGGCAAACTACTATGGATTGGCAGTTCTGCCCACCCGTCCAAGAAAGCCGAAGGATAAAGGGAAAGTTGAAACCCACGTAAATGTCCTGTATAAGCAAGTATATGCGCGTCTCCGGCACAGGACGTTTCATAGCCTTGAGGAACTGAATCAGGCGCTTTGTGAGAAGATTGAGCTGCTCAATGATGCGGTGATGCAAGATTACGGGGTGTCACGGAAAACGCTTCTGGAACGCGATGAGCGTCCCTTACTGAAATCTCTTCCTGATCATCCGTATTCACTTGTACAGCAGGCAAAAGCTACAGTTGGCACAAACGGTCATGTCCGGGTGAAATCCATAGGCAAGTATTTAAGCGCTCCCTACCGGCTGATAGGACAGAAGGTTACCGTACTGATCACCCGGGGCGTCGCCCGGATATACCACGATCGTCAGTGCGTAGCCACCCATGCCATAATCCCCGGAGAGCTTTATTCATCCAATCCCGATCACCTTTCTTCGGTGCATCGGGAATACGTCAGCAGCCTGTCGCCCGACTCACTCAGACTCAAAGCACGTGCGATAGGGCCCGAGGTAGAAGTTCTGATCAATGCCGTGCTCAGCAGAGGCTTGTTCCCTGAACAGATGTACAAAACCTGTCAGGGAATCCTTGCACTGCAGTCGCATTGCGACCCGGCCCGGTTCCGACAATGCTGTCAATGGGCAGTGGCCAATAACCTCATCTCGCTCCGATACATCCGCCATCTGGTGACAAGTTCCCATGTAAAGTTTAATGAAGACCCCAGGTCGCAAGGTGATCTTCCCAAGCATAACAACATTCGAGGTCGCGAGAATTACACATAACACAAATCCAATTTTAATAACTATGAATTACACACAAACACTTGAACACATGCGAGCGCTAAGGCTCCATGGAATGGCGGAAGCTCTTGATAACCTCATCGCCGCAAAAAAAGCATCTACCATGAGT
>QGUY01000269.1 GCA_003242315.1 Bacteroidota bacterium | reverse complement strand
TTGATGACGCGCATTCCGCTAAACGTTTCATCCAGTATGTCGACAATGCGGCCAAGCGACTCCTGGCTTTCCTGGGCACGCCGCTTGAGTCGCTTAATGATTTCGGCCACTACTCCCCCGGTTATCGGAAGCACGAGCAAGGTAAAGAGCGTCAGCTTAACCGATATGAAAAACAACACGGCAAAGTAGATGATAATGGTAATGGGCTCCTTGAGAACAAATTTGAGGCTGTTCATCACGGCATTCTCAACCTCAGCCACGTCGTTGGTGAAACGCGATATCAAATCACCTTTTCGCTGATCATTGAAATACCCAATGTGCAGGCGCGTAATGTTGCGATAAATGTCCATCCGGAGGTTTCTAACCACGTCTACCTTAAGGCGCGACGCCACCATGCGCTCCATGTATCGGAATGTATTGGCGAGCATGATGCTCATGACAATCGCAAGACAGACGAACAACAACGCTTCCAGTCTGCCATACGTGATGATGATGGACAAGAAGTAATGATTGAACATTCCGGTGATGTAGTCCACCGAGAGTGAAAATTCAGGCATGGGTGGAGCCGTATCCGCCTGGTGCTGGTCAAACAGCACGCTCAGCATGGGAATCACCAGCGACAAGTTCAGCACACTGAAGACTATACCCAACAGTGAGAACACGAAGAACTGGACAAACTTCGAGACCAGATGGGGCGAATACCGGAAGATTCTCAGGTAAGCGTTCATAGTCTAAAAATGGTAATCGCGCTGAGGCAAATTCCATCGCAGCGCGAGGGTCGCGATGTAAGCTTCACTGTCGTACGCAGCCAGCATGCTCTTGCTTCTGCGGCCCACCAACTGTCCATCGATGAACAGATTGTGTCGCGCCATCCACGATGCTGTAAAGCTGAGATAGTAAATTTTGTTGAGATTTCCCTGCGCAATTTCGTTACCAAACTCTCTTTCTCTCGTGTTGTTGAGTTTAAGGATATCGCCGCCCCAGTTTTCACCCACGTCGTCGCGGCCCACATGCGTTATCGAAGCCACACCTTTCAGCGTGAGACGGGGCAGCGGCTGGTAGCGTGCAATTCCGATCACTTCCTTCAGGTTTGCACCGAGGGGATGAGCCATGGGTTGAAGGAAACTGGTATAACTTCCGAACGGTGTATTGTGGGAATACGCGTAGGGCCGGATCAGGTTGCCTTCCAGCTGCAAATCCAGGTTGCTGATTCCCAATGCGTCGATGTACTTCACGCCCAGTTGCAAGCCCCACTTATTCGCCCACCAGCCTGATCCCTCGCGAAGGTTTTCGAGGAGAAACTCGTCGAGCACGAACTGACCATAAACGGAAAAGTCACGAATCGCATTCACCTTGAAGTCCAGTCCCAGGAGTACGTTGTCGCTGCTGCCATTCTGTTGCTCAATCGCGCGGAAGAAGATGATGGGATTAAGATAGGCGAATTCAAATTCGCCGGTGCCCATGACATCATCGGAAGAAAAGACAATGGATTCGAATAAGCCGATGTTAACCTTACGACCGATGTTAAGGCTGAGGTGATGGAAGGCCGTGAACTTGTTTGCATAGCCCATGAAATTGCTGCTGCTGCCGTTTTCACTTCCCCCTGCCTCAGCTTTCACCTGGCTTAGCGAGAAGACATAATTAAGCTTCCAGACCTTGACAGCACCCTTGAGAAAGAAAGCCGGTGGCGGAAAATCCGACAAAATCAAAGAACGCACGCCATTTCCGTAGAAGAAGCGGTCGTAGCCGAACTGAACATTGATATGTTTTGTGGCGTCAAAGGTGATGTAGCCTCTGGCCTGCAGGAAGTCTACGCCTCCGTTTCCATAGGATTTCCAGAAACCTTCGTGCGGGATAACCCAGTATTGCGACTGGTATTCCTGCACATAAGACGGGAGCCGCGCCTGGTTATCCGTGAAGTAAGTATAGAAGCCCACCTTTCGGTCTACCATGCCGCGAACCTCAACGCCACGCGTGTTATAGAATATCGGTTCGTCGAGCTGCGAGTCCGTGCCCGCACCCACAAAAAGAACCGGATTGACGTGCAGGTCAAAATCCGGCTCATCCACGTAGAAGAGGTCAGACTTCTTCTTATAAAATGTATTGAACCACGGCTTCCGGCTGTCGTTAGTTTCGGGGCGCGCCCACTCCCAGTTGTCGTTGCGGAAATATTCATTGTTGAAGGCGTCTGCCTGGGATTCGAA
Organism: Bacteroidota bacterium; assembly: GCA_003242315.1. Lineage (GTDB taxonomy): Bacteria > Bacteroidota > Bacteroidia > Cytophagales > Cyclobacteriaceae > ZC4RG29. The sequence continues at coordinate 3,142 of QGUY01000269.1, read as the reverse complement.
TAGGCTTAACGATTCAACCGTATCCAGGAAGTGGACGATATCGGAACGCTTGTATGGCTTTGCTGCTGTAAAAATCTCGTCAAACACGCGCCCCGCGCGGATCTCGTAGCGGTCCAGCCGGTGGTAGTAATCGTCGTTCAGGGGGGCGTAGTTGCTTTGGCCCAAAGCGATAGTTGAGATGCCGGCCAGAAAAAATCCGAAATACCTCATTTTCATTAGGTTAGCATAGCGTGCGGACGGGCTGCCAGACCGGCACCAGCAGTCAAAAATAAGGAAAACCCACTTTGCTTATCCCGCCAATGTAATTATCTTTGCAGTCCTTTTTCACTCGCAAAGTACAAAAATGAAGAAAGACATTCATCCGGAGTACAGGGAAGTGGTCTTCCATGATACCTCCAGTGATTTCAAGATACTGACGAGGTCGACGCTGACTTCCAAGGAAACGATCAAGTGGGAAGACGGCAAGGAGTATCCCCTCATCAAGGTGGAAGTAAGTTCTGCATCGCATCCGTTCTTCACTGGCAAGAAGATCTTCGTCGACACGGCTGGCCGCGTCGAGAAGTTCCAGCGGAAGTACGGCAGGAAGACAACGAACTGACGTTCCGTTCTACGGCATACACAAGCCTTCCTCCGGGGAGGCTTTTTTTATTTTTCTCCCTCTCGCACTCACACTCACTCTGATTCTCACCCTGCCTTGTGTGTTACACACCTTATCCTAATTTTGCTGAATGAATCTTATACTTTTTGACGACCCCCTTCTCCGTGTTGAATTGTTTCCTTTTACGATGACCCGCCCAACCGGCAACCTCCGGGTTGGTATCATGACCATCGACCAAAAGTGGAGCGCCCGACTCGGCGTACCCTGTTCATTCCTGACTGAAGCTTACCTGCAACACAAGTTTCCCCTCCGCGCCGATTCGGATAACCTCCTCATCAACGGCGCGTTGTGTCCGGATGATGAATTGATGCGCGCGATCAATCAACTGGGCCCTGAAGAGACCCTCATCGCCGGTGATACCATTCTCGCATCGAGAACGACGAGCACCGCATGGCCCGTGTTGCCATGCGCGCGAACGATTTCGTACGACAACCCTTTTGTGCTTATTGGTAAACCCTGGAAGATCTTTGAGGAGAATGCGGCCCAGATTGCCGTGGATATCCCGGTGATAACACGAGGCCGCAAATCACATACGATAAACGACCCACACACTGCCGTCTACGGCGCCGACAACTTGTTTGTTGAGGAAGGCGTCACCGTGAGAGCAGCAATCATCAACGCCGAGCGTGGCCCGGTATATCTTGGCCGCAATTCCACCATCCACGAAGGCGCCATCGTTCGGGGTGCCTTCGCCCTTTGTGAATATTCCGAAGTAAACGTCGGTGCAAAGATTCGGGGCGACACGACGATTGGGCCGTACTGCAAAGTCGGCGGCGAAGTCGCGGCCGCAGTACTCTATGGCTACAGCAACAAATCCCACGACGGATACCTCGGGTGTTCCGTCGTCGGCGAGTGGTGTAACATTGGGGCAGACTCCAACACTTCCAATCTCAAGAACAACTACGAGACAGTGAGACTCTGGAGTCATGCCACGCGCGACTTCCAGGATACAGGGCTGCAATTCTGTGGACTCATGATGGGCGACCACAGCAAGTGTGCGATCAACACGATGTTTAACACAGGCACCGTTGTCGACGTCTTCGCCAACATATTTGGAGAAGGCTTCGTGCGTAACTATATTCCGTCCTTTTCGTGGGGAGGCACCCACCAACTGACCACTTACAAAATTGAAAAAGCGATCGAGACTATGAAGCGGGTAATGGGGAGGAGAAACGTGCAGCCACAGGCTGAAGACATTGAATTGCTGACGCGCGTCTATGAACTGACTGCGCCGCAGCGCACGTGGGAATCACCGGCAACCCATCTTACCTGATTCAGCGATGAAGTTCTCTCAGATACCGGGTCTTCGCGACACATCACGACTGCTGGTCGATGCAATCCGCAACGACCACCTCGCTCATGCTCAGTTGTTCGCCGGCGCAGAAGGCTCACTGGCCCTGCCCCTTGCACTTGCCACTGCCGCATACATTCACTGCGAACAACGTGGTGACGATGCCTGCGGAGTTTGTCCTGCTTGTGTGAAGAGCATGAAGTACATCCACCCCGACACACACTTCGTCGTGCCGCTGATCAAGACTGATAAGGACGTGGATGACGACCAGCGCAACTCTACGCTTAAGCTGTGGCGATCGTTTTTAACGGAATCGCTGTTTGGCGTTCCCAATGATTGGGCCACGGTGGTGGCGGAAGGTGAAGACAAAAAGAACCTTCTCATTCCGACAAGCGAAAGCAGGCACATTGTAAAAACGCTTTCACTGAAAGCGTTCGAAAGCCGCTACAAGGTTATGATTCTGTGGCAGCCGGAACTCCTCCACGTCAACGCGGCCAACGGAATCCTCAAGATCCTGGAAGAACCGCCACCACAAACATACTTCATCCTTGTTTCCTACGCGGCCGATCAACTGTTGCCGACAATACTTTCCCGCACGCAGATACTACCGGTACCCCTGCTGGATGATGAGGCTATAACTAATTATCTCAAGGAACACCACCAGCTTGACGAGGCAGCGGCAAAGCGACTGGCGTTGCTTGCAGATGGCAACCTGGCCCAAGCTATCCGCCTTACCGCAGGTGAGGATGAAGATCATTTCGACGAATTCATTCAATGGATGGAAGCTTGCGCGAACGGTGATGTAGGAGCCCTGGTCGCCATGGCGGACAATTTCCACTTACTCGATAAAGTGCGGCAACGCAACCGACTGTCATTTGCCATGAGCATGATGCGTGAGACGTTGCTTGAACTTTACGGGGCGCACGACATTCAACGTGCACAGCCTGCACATCTCGATTTCGTCCGGCGATTTGCACCTCTCACCAGTCTGAACGTCGTGCAAACAGCATACGATCTGCTTAACGATGGCCTGCTGCACCTGGAACGAAACGGCAGTGCCAAGATGATCTATCTCGATTTGTCCCTCGGTATATCCGGCGCACTGCGCCAGGGACGGACAGCTACTGTGTAGGAAGTTGTCGTCCGTGGAACTAAACTTAATGCTATGAAGGGAACAAAAAAAAGAATAATAA
>QGUY01000564.1 GCA_003242315.1 Bacteroidota bacterium | reverse complement strand
AGAAATTCATGACCGGCTAGCTGTTCCTGATGAGTTCTATACCCTCGCGGAGTATTGCCTGGATGTTGTGTTTTGAGACGTCCACAAAATCGCAAAGGGCCAGGTCTTCCTCAATGACTTCATAGATACCCAGCGCCTCCATCTCATCAAAGTCTTCCGCGATAATAGCTTTGATCAGGTAGGTGGGTAGAATGTCCATGGGTGTTACTTTTTCGAATACGCCGGTTTGAACAAATGCGCGCGGCTCGCCGTGCGTATTTGTATCGAGGACATACTCTTTTTTCGGCGTGAGAAAAGAAAGCAAACCCCACGCACGCTGAAGGCTCAGTTTCTTGAAGCCATGGGAAATCCATCCCATGAATTCATAATAGTCGCCCTCGGGAATAACAGTGACCATATGATCGAAGAAGCCGACGAAGCCGTCTGCCGGAATCTTGGTCCCTGTCAGTACATTTCCTGAAATGTAGCGCACGTGATCCGACTTGAGGTTGTTCTCGATCATCTTGCTGATGCTTGCGCCAGTCCAGGTTTTGTAGTACTGTGGCTTCATGACTTCCGAACCTACGAGGGCCACAATTCGGGATGTGTCGTAAATACCGTTGAGAAAAAGCTTGCCGATCTGGATGACTCCATAGGGATTGATCGTCCACGCAATCTCGCCCCTGTTGATGGGATCAATGTGGTGAATCTGGACCCCTACACACCCCGACGGGTGCGGTCCTGTGAAGTAATTGAACTCAACACCTTTTGCTCCGCTGAAGATGGATGATTGCGTGTCGCCTCTGAGGTTTACGTGTATGGAACCAGCAGTAAACTTCTTCAATATATCGACGCCGGCCTGGAAGTATTGCTCTTCACCCTTGAAGATCAGTTCATAGTCAGGCGCCAGTGGATGCGAATCAAATGCACTTATGAAGATCGCCTTTGGTGTCTCATTTGGATCTGCGATGACCCCATACGGTCGCTGTATCAGGTTCGCCCAGACACCGCTGGCCAGAAGCTGTTCCTGCGCTTCCTCACGGCTGATGGATGCAAGATCTCCGGCTGAATACTTCCGGAATTCTACATGCTGAAACGATTTATCCGCCAGTATTTTTACCTCCAGCAGCTTGCGCTTCTCACCACGCTTGATCTCTACCACTTCGCCACTAACGGGAGCGGTAAATACAACTTTTTCGAATTTCTTGTCGCGGAAGAGCGGCGTTCCCGCTTTAACAGTATCGCCGACATTAACCAGGACGCGTGGCAGATAGAGGCCTTGAAAATCTGTTGGCTTAATTGCGAATACGTCGGGCTGATCGGTGGTTGCTATCGTGGGGGATGCCTTTCCTGCCAGGTTGATATCAAATCCTTTCCTGAGTCGGACGTGTTTACCCATGTTAAAACTGGCCGTGAGAATCTAAAACGGTCCAAAAATAGTAAATTTTTGATACGGTTAACGGTGTAACGGATATTATGTAGAAAGCCCTGAAACGGCTCATCTAGGCGGTTAAATCAATGCTGTGTGTGGCCCGCACAGCACGGGAAACAGCCA
>QGUY01000563.1 GCA_003242315.1 Bacteroidota bacterium | reverse complement strand
AAAAGGGTCCCAAAGCGCGCTGTTCTTTTTTTTTGCGTTCAAGGAATACTTACTTCCTACCTCGCACCTTCTCACTATACTCCTTCACCGTATCCACGAAGCACCTTACGCTATCGACTTCCGTGTCGGGATAAAGGCCGTGTCCCAGATTGGCGATGTGTTTGTCCGGCCCAAAGGCTTCAAGCATTTTGATAGTTGCCTTTCGGATATCATCGCGAGTCGCGTAGAGGGCGCATGGATCAAGGTTGCCTTGCAAGACTTTGTCGGGCATGAGTTGGCGTGATTCACGGATGTCCATGTTCCAGTCGAGACCCACAGCCTCACAGTTCACATCGTTCAATCCGCGTCGCGCAAAGAAAGCACCTTTGGGGAAGACTATTCGCGGGACACCGGTGACTTCGTCACAAATCCGGCGAATGTATTTTAAAGAAAATTCATCGTATTGATCGGGTCCGAGTACACCGGCCCATGAGTCGAAGATCTGGATCAGATCTGCACCGGCTTTCACCTGGCCTTTGAGGTAGTTGACGGTACTCGCCGTGATCATGTCAAGCAGGTGATGGGCAAGTTCGGGTTCACGGTACAGCATGCGTCGCGCGCGACTGAAGGTTTTGCTGCCACTGCCTTCCACCATGTATGCAAAGATTGTCCATGGCGCACCGGCAAAACCAATAAGCGGTACTCGCCCGTTGAGTTCGCGTTTGGTCAGTGCGATGGCATCCATCACGTAGCTGAGTTCCTCAGCCTGCGCAATGTGCAAGTCACGAAGATCGTTGGCCGAATCAATTCGTCTTGGGAATACAGGTCCCCGGTTCTCCTCCATTTCATAGCGCAGTCCCATAGCCTCAGGAACTACAAGGATGTCCGAGAAGATGATTGCGGCATCAACACCGAGAATGTCGACCGGCTGAATGGTTACTTCACACGCAAGTTCAGGTGTTGTGACCATTTTTTTGAAGCTGCCGGCGTCCTCTCTCACCTTTCGGTACTCGGATAAGACACGTCCTGCCTGGCGCATGAGCCACACTGGCGTGCGGGACGTTCGCTTTCCCAATAGAACATCCGTAACGACCGTATTCGCTGGATACATGCGTCAAATATGCAAAAAACAAGTAGGAAAGACGCTATGCAATTTGTCCTAGCGAATCCCTCCTTTAAGCTTGAATTCTATTAACTTTATAAAATCAATACTGCGAATACCCGATGTATGATATTGAAATTCAAGAAACGCAGTTATTCCCGTTGGACATTCCTGCTTCTGCTATTTCTCGGGTGCGTTGAGCCCTATAAGTTTGTCGTAAAGGACAATGAACCCAGGCTGGTTGTTGAGGGGATTATTTCCGACAAATCATTTTACGACACGCAACACTCTCCCGCTGATGCGCACCTCTTCCGGGTCAAATTAAGCACCACCGGCGACGTGAGCAACCATCGCGTCAAACCCGTGACAGACGCTTCTGTTGTCCTGATCGATGATTTGGGAGAGGAAGTACCTTATGAAGGGGGTTTTGAGGGGACGTACGAATTCTTGCTTT
>QGUY01000268.1 GCA_003242315.1 Bacteroidota bacterium | reverse complement strand
TTTGAGATGTGTTTAAGAGGCCGGGCTTAGCCCTTCTGCTGTACCCGGCCAGCCATTCGTGGCCTGTCACAATCAACCGAGTGCTCTTTGGGTTGCGGGCTGTGCTCGCATTTCTCCTGGCCTTCCTGCTGCTTGGACCCATCGTCCGGCAGATTACGAATTTCACTGAAAAGCCGCTCTTCGTAATAGTGCGCGACAATTCGGGCTCCGTGACGGAGGCCACTGACTCCGTAACACGCGACGCCATAAGTCGCGAATTGCGCGATCTTACAGAAAGCCTGGAGGAAAAGGGGTATGAGGTTGCTTTCACCGACCTCGAGGGAAAGGAAACAGCCGAACCTGTTTTCAATGCCCGGGCAACGGACCTGCACCGAGCATTGGAGAACGTTAGCAACAAGTACGAGGGCAAGAAGTTCGGTGGTGTATTGCTTGTATCGGATGGAATCTACAACACGGGAATCTCGCCATTGTTCGCGAACTACAAATTTCCTGTTCATACTTTGGGTATCGGCGATACTACGCAACGTACGGATGTTGCGATCCGCAACGTCGCGTTTAACAAACTGGCTTACCAGGGTAACAAGTTTCCGATACGCGTTGAGGTTGTTCTTAAGGGAGTCGACAACCAGAGATTGACGGTAACGCTTCAGCACAAGGGGAGAACCATCGACCAGCAAACCCGGGACACCGGCAATGAGAGTTTTGTCAGTTACGATTTTCAAGTCCTGGCAGAAGAGCAAGGTATTCAGAAGTATGATATCGCCGTAAATGTTGTTTCCGGTGAGACCAATGTCCGCAACAACAGGACAACGATATTTGTCGAGGTGGTGGAAGGCAAGAAGAAAATAGCAATTGTTGCGCCGTCGCCTCACCCTGACATCAAGGCATTGCGAACCGTAATTGAACAAAATGCCAACTACGAACTCATACTGGAAATTCCAGGCGTTGTAAAAGAACCAAGGGAAGAGATTGCAGTTCAGGACGTCGATCTCGTAATCTTCCATCAAAGTCCGGACCGTCAGGGGCGCACGCGCGCGCGTTACAATGAATTCATGAAGAATCGTAACGCGGCGTTCTTTATTCTCGGCGCACAAAGCGATTTGGCGCTGCTCGCACGGGAAGATGTACCACTCGAGATGGAAGGGGTACCCCGCGACTACGATGAGGTAACGCCTGTAGTCAATACATCATTCTCCAACTTCTCCGTGTCCGCGGAAGCAAACTCGGTAGTCACGGCTTACCCGCCGGTGTCAGTGCCCTTCGGAAAATTTAACTTCCCACTCAGTGCACGTCCATTGTTGTATCAGCAAATTGGAACCGTCGCCACAGATAAACCTCTGCTTGCTGTCGAAGAAAGAAATGGCCGGAAGATCGCTATCATGATGGGTGAGGGGCTTTGGCGCTGGCGACTCGACGAGTTTGAGCAGACAGGCCGTGCTGAGGGCTTCGACGAGCTTTTTGGGAAATTGATCCAGTACCTGGCTACATCGGATGATCGACGTCGGTTCAGAAGCTATCCTATAAAACAGGAGTTCTCTGATGTAGAGCCGGTGGTATTTGAAAGTCAGGTGTATGACGACATATTCGAGCCCGTGTATGGAAATACAATCGACATCGAGGTCACGGATGACCAGGGAAAGGTAAATCGGTACACCTACGTTACAAGTCCCGGCAATATCCGATATCAGATCGGAGGATTGCGTGAGGGTGTATATCGCTATCGCTCACAAACAGAAATCAACGGACGAAAAGAAGAAGTCCGTGGACAGTTTGCAGTTGTCACGCAGCTGATTGAATTGCAAAACCTCACTGCCGATTTTGACCTGTTGCGAAAACTAGCTGCCAACACAGGAGGGAAGTTTTATACAACGAACAATTTCGAAAATCTTCATGCCGATCTCACGCAGAAAGAAGCCACAGGAGTCATCCGCAGCGAAGAGACGTACAATGCACTGATCAATTTGAGGTTGTTGTTCTGGGTGTTGTTGGTGTTGGCGGGCGTGGAGTGGTTTTTCAGGAAGTATTTTGGGGCCTATTGAAGTTGGCAATGGGCAATAAGCAGTTAGACAGTAGTCAAAAAAAATAGCCTCGTGAAACGAGGCTATTTTTATTCTCTAAACCTACTGGAACTATTCGCTTTTCTTTGAAGCGGCCTTGGGCTTCTTGACCTTAAGGGTAAGCTGGTCGCTCTTGCCGTCGTAGTCGGCGACGATAGTGCCGCCTTCCTCGACTTCGCCCTTGAGGATCTCTTCTGCCACCGGGTCTTCCAGGTATTTCTGGATGGCGCGGTTTAGCGGGCGGGCGCCGAACTGCTGATCGTAACCCTTTTCCGCAAGGAAGTCCTTCGCCTTATCGGACAGCTCGACATTGTAACCGAGCTGGATGATCCGATCGAACAGCTTCGCGAGCGTGAGATCGATGATCTTGTGTATGTGCTCCCGTTGCAGGGAGTTGAACACGATTACATCATCAAGCCTGTTGAGGAATTCCGGGCTGAAGGCACGCTTCAGCGCGTGCTGGATGGTCGACTTCATGTGTTCTTCTTCAGACTCGCGCTTAGCGGAGGTGGTAAAGCCGATACCCGTTCCGAAATCCTTCAGGTCGCGTACACCAATGTTGCTGGTCATGATGATGATCGTGTTGCGGAAGTCGACCCTGCGGCCGAGACCATCCGTCAGTATGCCATCATCAAGCACTTGCAGCAGGATGTTAAACACATCCGGGTGTGCCTTTTCTATTTCATCCAGGAGGACGACAGAGTAAGGTTTACGCCGCACCTTTTCGGTAAGCTGTCCACCTTCCTCATATCCTACATAGCCCGGAGGCGCCCCGACAAGCCGCGACACGGAGAACTTCTCCATGTATTCGCTCATGTCGATGCGGATGAGTGCGTCTTCTTTATCGAAGAGGTAGGTAGCAAGTACCTTGGCAAGCTCCGTCTTACCCACACCGGTCGGGCCCAGGAAGATGAACGAGCCGATCGGTTTGCGCGGATCCTTGAGTCCCACGCGTGTCCGCTGGATGGCCTTCGTAAGCTTCTTGATAGCTTCTTCCTGACCGATAACCTTGCTGCTGAGTTCTTCGGCCATACCAAGCAGCTTGTTGCTTTCCTTCTGAGCAATCCGCTTGGTAGGGATGCCGGTCATCATCGCGATAACGTCTGCAACGTCATCTTCATCGACCGTATACTTTTCTGTCCGGGTTTTTTCTTCCCACTTGGCCTTCGCGATTTCGAGTTGCTCGATAAGCTTCTTCTCTTTGTCGCGGAGTTGGGCGGCCTCTTCGTACTTCTGGCTCTTTACAACCCGGTTCTTTTCTTTCTTCACCTCCTCGATGGCCTCCTCGAGTTTGACGATTTCTTCCGGTACGTGGATGTTGTTGATGTGCACCCGTGCTCCGGCTTCATCGAGTACGTCGATAGCCTTATCGGGCAGGTACCGGTCGCTGATGTAGCGGTCGGACAGCTTCACGCAGGCTTCGATCGCCTCGGGAGTATATGTTACGTGGTGGTGTTCTTCGTACTTCTCCTTGATGTTCTCCAGGATCTGGATGGTTTCTTCGACTGTCGTGGAGTCAACCATCACCATCTGGAACCTCCGGGCAAGAGCGCCATCTTTCTCTATATATTGACGGTACTCGTCCAGGGTAGTGGCTCCAATGCATTGGATTTCTCCGCGGGCAAGAGCCGGCTTGAACATGTTGGACGCGTCGAGCGAGCCGGAAGCTCCGCCGGCGCCGACGATTGTGTGCAACTCGTCAATGAACAGGATAACATCCGGAGATTTTTCCAGTTCATTCATGACGGCCTTCATCCGCTCCTCGAACTGGCCACGGTATTTTGTTCCGGCCACAAGTGAAGCGAGGTCGAGCGTTACCACTCTCTTGCCGAAGAGAACGCGCGATACTTTCTTTTGAATGATCCGCAGGGCAAGACCTTCTGCTATTGCAGTCTTACCCACGCCGGGTTCGCCGATGAGTATCGGATTGTTCTTCTTTCTTCTGGAGAGGATCTGAGCCACGCGTTCGATTTCTTTTTCGCGGCCCACGATAGGATCAAGCTTGTTGTCTTCCGCCAAACGGGTAAGGTCGCGACCAAAGTTGTCGAGCACGGGAGTGCGGGACTTTTCGGTACCCTTTTTCTCCTTTCCGGTTGATCCGGTGCTGAAAATCTTTGAAGAGTCTTCATCGGGATCATCCGTATCGGAAGATGCCATAGGGTTTTCCGTCTGGTACTCCAGCATCTCCTTTACAACCTCATAGTTGACATCAAACTTGTTCAGTATCTGTGTAGCCAGGTTATCCTGGTCGCGCAGGATCGAAAGGAGCAGGTGTTCTGTTCCGATCAGCTGTGCTTTGAAGATCTTGGCTTCGAGGTAAGTTATTTTCAATACCTTTTCCGAAGCCTTAGTGAGAGGTATGTTCGCGAGGTTCTTCACCTCGTGGGTAGCCGTTCCTTTGGAGATCTTTTCAATCTCGGCTCGGAGTTCGTCCAGGGGGACGCCGAGCTTTTTCAGCACGCCGACCGCCACGCCTTCGCCTTCCCGAACCATCCCCAGCAACAGGTGCTCGGTGCCGATGTAATCGTGTCCAAGACGAAGCGCCTCTTCCCTGCTCAGCGAGATCACCTCCTTAACCCGATTGGAAAATTTAGCTTCCATAATGGAATTTATAAGTGATTAAGTGTAAATGTAGAATTTTATTTGACTTCTTTTTCTACCGAAACTCAAGATTTAATACGCTTAACGTATCCCGGTTTTTATTTGTTCAATACCATTCGCGGCCGACTTTACCAACCTCCCGGCTTCGGGTCCGGTACAGAAGACCAGGTCGACCACACTCAGGTCTGGTACAAACTTACTGCCAAATACCTGGGTGTATGTGAAGGGAAATTCCGTTTCCTGCAATTCAGTGCGTTTTTTGGCAATAATTGTGTTTCTGAGGTCAATTACGGCACCTTCTGGTGCTTTTTCGTACTGGCGGGTTTCAAGGATGGGAATTGGCAGTCCCAACCAATCAAGACATAATGACAGCAACGCCTTGTTCAATTCCAGCAGAAAATCATACTTCATAAACAGGACGTCGCGCAGACCGGGCCCGTAGTGTTCGAAGTAAGGTGCCTTTCCATAGGACGACTGAAGGGCGCGCCAATGACGTGTCAACCACTTCTGCGAGTAATCAATGCGCACTTCCCCTGTGGTCGACCTTCCTCCTCTTACCAGGGGCACTACCAGCCGGTCTGTACCCTGTGCACTATTAATATAACAACGGTTGCGGTAGGTACGTTTCGGAAACCGCTCGTGTTTTTCGAGTACGCCCGCTTTGAAGCGGCCCACTTGAACAAGTAGGGAAACGGAGGCAGGGATTGGCCTTCGATTCAAAAG
>QGUY01000018.1 GCA_003242315.1 Bacteroidota bacterium | reverse complement strand
GTAAGATTTTCCGAGACAGCACCTCCGATGGTTCCCCGAATGCCAGATACAGACTTGATTAACGCCACTTTAGTTCCAGGTTTGAATTTTGCACGGCAAAACTAAACTTTTTCAGCATTGCCCGATGGCCGGTTCTCCCGCCGGGAAAAAGCGGTAGAAAAACAGACCCTGATAAATTAACCTAACGGGGCTTCCTTTTTTTGTTGATTTCCGGCAAGGGTTGCATTTCATCCCTGCCACAAGTTTCCCCTGCTGAAAGCGTCTTACCGCAATATCCACAGGCAGCGCCCTCCTTGTTAAGCCAGGGGCTCTGGGAAGCGCATGTGCCCCTGAACTCGCCATTTCGGACGAGCAGGATTCTGACGGACATCAGAATGAAGAAGATCGCTACTAATCCGACACTTAACAGGACAACTGCCATGAATGCGTATTTTTGGCGTAAAGTTAATCAAACTGTACCTAAACAACATTTCCAGCCTCTGATAAGTTTATGACGGTGAAAAGACCGATTTCTACCCCTGACCCCGAGCGTGCCCGAAAACTTGAGGCATTCGACAGGCTGTTGACGATCATGAATGAACTTCGTGAGAACTGCCCCTGGGACAAAAAGCAGACCATAGACAGCCTGCGGCATCTTACGGTCGAAGAAACATACGAACTTTCCGACGCCATCCTTGAAGGTGATTCCGAGCAAATCAAGAAAGAGTTAGGTGACTTGCTTCTCCATATTGTTTTCTACGCTCGCATCGCAAGTGAGGTAAACGCCTTTGATATCAGTGACGTGATCGATGCGTTATGTCAAAAGCTCATCGAGCGTCATCCTCACATTTATGGTGATGTGGTCGCTAACGACGAAGAAACGGTTAAAGCGAACTGGGAAAAGATCAAATTGCAGAAAGGTGGCAAATCCGTGCTCGAAGGCGTCCCGGCGTCACTGCCCGCCCTCATTAAGGCCATGAGGATTCAGGATAAAGCGCGTGGGGTTGGATTCGACTGGGAAAGAAAGGAGCAGGTGTGGGAAAAGGTGCAGGAGGAGATGGAAGAATTCAGGCGTGAGGTGCAACGCGCGGAAGAAGGACAGGACCGGACGACGATCATGAACGAGTTTGGCGACCTGCTCTTTTCACTCGTTAATTATGCCCGATTCCTGGGTATCGACCCGGAGGAGGCCCTGGAGCGTACAAACAAGAAATTCATCAGGAGATTTCAGTATCTGGAGACCGCCTCCGCCAGGGATGGGAAGAAACTGGGCGAGATGTCGCTTGCGGAGATGGATGTGTACTGGGAACGCGCGAAACACCTGTAAATGAGACTCCCAGCGGGGGCCCATCACCGTTTTCAGGGATGGGCTGACATGCAGAATTTCTTCCACATCGTACGTAATATTTTAGCCGCAATTGTACCTAAATCAGCTTGGGTTGACACCTGAAACTCACGCTGTTGCATTTCGATTTGCCGACTGTCGCCACGTCAGGTTCCGGACGTTGTGCAGCCTTGTATGCAATGACAAGCCCGTCGCAAGACACTGTCCCCATTTGGGCTTTATTCCCTAATGTTGTTGCTTTTGTGCCCTTTTTCAGCACGATCTACTTTAAGACAGTGTAACAGCCTCACGACTTCACGTATTGCACATCATACACACCCAGCCAACAGTGTGTCTACGCGCAGCAATAGCGCGCGATGAATGCAATTTTTTTGCGGCGGACGTCATGTATGTTTCGGTGCAGTCTTGTCAGAATGTTGGACTTTTTCATTTGCTAATTTTGAATTTCGGATTGGGAAAGTACATGAACGTCCTTAAGAAGGTTATACGTAACATCATCATAGGCCACGACCAATTCATTTCCTCGACAACGGAGTATCGAAACGCCATGCTGCGCGGGCTTATTGCCCTAATCGGTCTGATCATCGGTGTACTCTATATATTCGTTGACGCGAGCAATGACGTTCATTCAGGCTATCCGGTCTATGCACTCCTGGCCGTGCTATCGCTCCTGACGCTTTGGCTGAACCGGATCCGAAAATACATGATGGCCAGTGCGCTCCTGGTGCTCGTCAGCAACGGTGTCCTCTTTGTTTTTGCTTCCAGCGAAGGACCTGCTATGGGCGTCTTCTTTTTCTTCATAACCACAGGTCTGGCCACGCTGGTGCTGTTTGGATATAGTCACCGCAATCTGGGAATCCTACTGGTCCTGGCTTCGTACGCCATCGCTATGGCCGCGTACTTCGCCCGACCGCAAATCCTCCCCATGGTAGAAGTAACTGATGAGTATACACGCATTGGCTTCGTAACCAACTTCACAACCGCGTACTTTGTTGCCGCGCTTGTCCTCTATTTCTCCATACAACTTCATCATGACACCGAAACGGACCTGCGCACCAGCGAGCAGTCGCTGCGGCTCACCTCGCAGGAGCTTAAACGAAGCCGCGAACGGTTCCGGATGGCTGTCGAGGGTACCCGCGCCGGCTTGTACGAATGGAACAGGCTGTCCGGGACGCTGTACCTCGGTAACTACTTCAAGATGGTCCTCGGCTATGAGGAAGGAGATCTTAGTGACCTGACGTTCGAGGAATTCAAAGCGATGATTCACCCGGAAGACCTTCCGCGGTTTGAAGCTTCGCTTCAGCGCCACCTCGAGAGCAAGCAACCCTACCAGACGGAGTTGCGGCTTCGCACCAAAGGGGGCAGTTACAAGTGGGTTGCCGACAGTGGCATCGCGCGGCTGGACGAGAACGGTGAAATGATCAGCCTCGTCGGATCGATCATAGACATCGAGGAACGCAAGATGGCTGAGCAGCAGATCAGACTTCAGAATGACTTGCTGGCGAAAGCAAACGACGAACTTGATCGCTTTGTGTACAGTGCGTCGCACGACCTGCGCGCGCCGCTAAGCTCTCTGCTGGGTCTTATCAGCATCGCGGAAAAGACGGACAGCCGCGATGAGATCATGCTGTGCCTCGAAATGATGAAGAAGCGGGTTGTAACCATGGAAGGCTTCATCAAGGAAATTACTGATTACTCACGCAACTCACGCCTCCGCGTGGAACGACAGCCCGTGCAAGTCCGCAACCTTGTTCAGGAAGTAGTCGAAAGCCTCAAGTACACGCGCGGGGCCGAACGCATCCGAATCGATCTGGATATGGATCCGGACTTAACCTTTGTTACCGATCCGGGTCGCCTCAAAGTCATTCTCAACAATCTGATCGCAAACGCCATCAAATACCACGACCTCACGAAAGAGGATCCCTACATCCATCTGAAGGCTTTCGCAAACGGGAAAAGCAACGAGATCAGCGTCACCGACAACGGTCAGGGCATACCGCGCGAACACATGAGCCACATTTTCGACATGTTCTATCGCGCTTCCGAAAACTCCGAGGGCTCGGGGCTTGGCCTTTATATTGTCAAGGAAACCCTCGCAAAACTATCGGGTACCATTCATGTTGAATCCGAGTATCAGAAGGGTTCGGTCTTCCGCGTCGAACTCCCTACCTGACGCAAAAAAAGCCTGACAAAATTTCTGAATCCCATATATTTGCGGACTATGGCTACGCAAGACGATAACCTGTTCCGCAACATTATATCCCACTCAAAGGAGTACGGATTCATCTTCCCTTCCAGCGAGATCTATGATGGGTTAAGCGCTGTCTATGACTACGGACAAAACGGCGCTGAACTGAAGAATAATATAAAAGAGTACTGGTGGAAGTTTATGACGATGCTGCACGACAACATCGTCGGCATCGACGCAGCTATCTTTATGCATCCCACCACGTGGAAAGCATCCGGACACGTCGATGCGTTCAACGACCCCTTGATCGATAATAAGGATTCGAAGAAGCGTTACCGCGCCGACGTCCTCATTGAAGAGGCGATTGCAAAACTTGAGGACAAGGTCGAAAAGGAAGTAGAGAAAGCAAGCAAGAAATTCGGCGACGCGTTCAACCGAAAGCAATTCGAAGACACGAATCCCAGAGTGCTGGAGTATCGGCGAAAGATCGATGACGCCAATGCACGCCTGAAAGCAGCGATGGGCAGTTCAGACATGGCTGCTCTCAAGCAACTCATCATTGACCTTGAGATAACTGATCCGATCTCAGGTACGCGCAACTGGACAGACGTGCGCCAATTCAACCTGATGTTCTCTACGGAGATTGGTTCGCTTGCTGAAGAAGCCAACAAGATTTATCTGCGACCCGAAACCGCGCAAGGGATTTTTGTAAACTTCCTCAACGTGCAGAAGACGGGCCGCATGAAGGTGCCGTTTGGGATCGCGCAAATCGGAAAGGCATTTCGAAATGAGATTGTCGCTCGCCAGTTCATCTTCCGCATGCGCGAATTTGAACAGATGGAAATGCAATTCTTCGTCCAGCCCGGATCGGAGATGGAATGGTACGAGCATTGGAAGGAGCGTCGTATGAGGTGGCATAAGGTGCTGGGCCTGGGCGATAACAACTACCGGTTCTTTGATCACCTCAACCTGGCGCATTACGCCAATGCTGCGTGTGACATTCAGTTTAACTTCCCGATAGGGTTTAAAGAGTTGGAAGGAATTCACTCGCGCACAGACTTCGACCTTCGAAATCACGAAAAGTATTCAGGTAAGAAGCTTCAGTACTTCGACACTGAGCGCAATACGAGTTATATTCCTTACGTAATCGAAACTTCCATAGGACTCGACCGCATGTTCTTGTCGGTCCTCTCCGGTAGCTATGCCGAGGAAAAGCTCGAGGATGGAAGTGAACGTGTCGTGTTGAGGATTCCACCTGCGCTTGCGCCCAATAAAGTCGCCATACTCCCGCTGCTCCGCAAAGATGGCCTTCCTGAAAAAGCGAGGAAGATAATGGATGACCTGAAGTACGACCTTCGGTGCTTCTATGAAGAAAAGGATGCCATCGGGAAACGATACCGCAGGCAGGACGCTATCGGAACACCGTATTGCATCACGGTTGACCATCAAACCCTTGAAGACGATACGGTTACCATTCGCGACCGCGACAGTATGAAACAGGAGCGGGTCAGCATTCCGGAGGTGAAGGCAAAGCTTACCGAGGCGTGTTCCATCAACGCTGTTCTAAGGAAGATCTGAGCCACATGGAGCGCGAAAACCCCCGCTTATCCTTGTGACCGTCACGATTGCCCTTGCGCTTGCTATAATAGTTCTGGTAATAGCCAGGCGACGATCAACCTTTAACAAAGGATTCGACCGGATGATCCATGCGACGGGCTCGTTGCGCAGCAGCCTCATGCCCGTACCTTCCTATTACAGGGAACTGCTGCAAAAGTACTTTCGCTACTATCAGGGACTGTCAGCAGAAAACAAAGCAATCTTCGAACGCCGCGTTTGCAGGTTCATGTACTCAAAGCAGTTCATACCGCGCGGCATGAAGACAATACCGGTGGAAGTGAAGGTCTTTGTTGCGGCTACTGCAGTACAGATCACATTCGGTCTGCCTGACGTTCACCTTTCACACTTCAGCAAGATACTCATCTATCCTGACAACTATTACTCTACCATCACACGCCGTTATCACAAGGGAGAAGTGAATCCTGCTTTCGGAATCATTGTACTCTCTATGAAAAATTTCATGAAGGGATTCTTGTACGGCGAGGATGGTGTCAATCTCGGGCTTCACGAGATGGCGCATGCGTTGAGGATCGAGAACATAGTTCGTCAGGAGTATGCCTTTTTCGACGAGCCCTTGCTGGAGCGCTTTGATCAAATCGCCAGACGCATGTGTGGCGATGGTTCTGTTGGAGGCGACTCAGTCTTTCGCCCGTACGCCTGTACAGATCTTCACGAATTCTTTTCTGTAGCCGTTGAAAACTTTTTTGAACGATCGGTGCAGTTCAAAATGCAGCTTGGTGAACTGTACAGCATCATGGTGCGGCTGCTCAACCAGGACCCCATCCATATGATGGTGAATCCGTTCTCATCGCGGGTCGCATAATATCCCCACCACTCCCATAGTCGCACAAGCAGGCTTAACGCTCGACGAGTGTCGTCGCTGGCACGATAATTCCTGTACCCGTAAACTCAAAAATCGTTAGTTTTGTCGCCTGCAAAAACACACCCGATGTGGAATAAATTAGCCGGATGGCTCATTCATTACCGACTTTACCTGATGCTTGCCATCGGTGCCTTCACGGTATTTATGGGCTATCATGCGTCAAGGGTGGAGATGAGCTACGACTTTGCCCGCACGGTCCCACCGACAGACCCGGACATGATCGCCCTCGAGCGATTCAGAGAACAGTTTGGTGAAGATGCCAACATCATTGCCGTAGGATTGCTCGACAGCGGTGTTTACCGTCTGGATAATTTTCTGGCCTTTAAACAACTAACACAAGATATCCGCGCCCTCGAGGGCGTGAACAACGTCATCTCCCTTCCGGTTATCCGGATGATCCTGAAGGATACCACCGAGCAGCGATTCTATCTCGCCGAAGTATTTCCCGACAGCATTCGTTCGCAGGCACAGTTAGACAGTGCACTGGCCGTGGCTCGCGGCCAGCGCATCTACATGGATCAGATCGTCAATACGCAAAATGGCGCTACCATGATGCTGGTGAGTGTGCGGAAGGAAGTCATGAACTCCGCGCGCCGTGAAGGCCTTGTTGCGTCGTTGCTTGAAGCGGGCGATAAGTTTCAGGAACAGACGGGTATTGAGTTGCGCTATGCGGGCTTGCCATTTATCCGCACCTATGTCGCCGGACAGGTGAAGCGCGAGATGGAATATTTCCTTTATGCGTCAGCGCTTGTAACCGGCCTTATCATGTTCCTCTTCTTCCGGTCGTTTCGTGCCGTGATCTTCTCCATGATCATCATCGGCATCGTGGTGGTGTGGACATTGGGAACACTTTCGCTGTTCGGCTACAAGATTACACTGCTAAGCGGACTGATACCGCCGGTAATCGTTACCATCGGTATTACGAACGCGATATACCTTCTCAATAAGTATCACGTCGAGTTCGCCAGGACGAAAAACAAAGAGGAGGCAATCCGAACGGTGGTGCTGCGGATGGGATTGGCGACGTTCCTTACCAACCTGACCGTTGCTATTGGATTTCTCACGCTTCTCAGCACGGACATCCTCATTCTTCGCGAGTTTGGGATAGTAGCCGGACTTAACATTATGGCGCTGTTCCTCGTGAGCCTGGTGATGATTCCCGGTGTGCTGGCCTGGCTGCCCCCGCCCACAACACGACACCTTCGCCACCTGAACTTCCCGATTATGGGAGGCTTCCTGCAGGCCATCGACATTCTTGTCCATCGCAATCGTCCGGCCATTTACATTGCCGCGCTGGCCTTGGCGGCGATTTCTGCATACGGCATCTGGAAGCTTGAGTCTGTGTCTTACATGGTGGACGACATTCCGAAGGACAGCCGCATTATGAAGGACCTTCGCTTCTTCGAAGCCAACTTCAGCGGAATCATGCCCCTCGAGATTGTTGTTGAGTTCATCACGGAACGACGCAGACCGATCCTGGATGTACAGAACATGCAGAAGGTCGCGAGGCTGGAGGACTTTATAGACTCGATAACGGTTGTATCGAAGCCGGTTTCGATCATTAGTCTCATAAAGGCATCCAAGCAGGCGTTCTACAATAATAATCCTGATCGTTACTCACTCCCGACGGGAAGAGAACGTGCGTTCATCCTTCGATACCTGAGGGGGCAAACTGACGAGAGCGGACTATTCAAATCCTTTGTTGACAGTACCTTCAGTAAGATGCGCATCACAAGTCAGATTGCTGACATCGGGTCAAAAAGGATGGATTCGCTTGTGCACGACGTGATTGAGCCCCGCATTAACGAGATTTTCGCGACGTCAGAGGGCGACTCGGTGCGTACCTCGATAACGGGTACGACAAAACTGTTCATCAAAGGCAACAAGTTCCTCATCGCCAACCTGAAGGAAAGCCTGCTCCTGGCGTGCTTGCTGATTACGCTTTCGATGGCGTTTCTTTTCGCAAATGTGAGAATGATTCTCATCTCACTTGTTCCCAATCTTCTCGCGCTGATGATTACGGCGGGGATCATGGGCTATTTCAATATTCCGCTGAAGGCCAGTACTGCACTTATCTTCAGTATTACGTTTGGAATTTCTGTTGACAATTCGATCCGGTTCCTGGCCAAATACCGTCAGGAGATTTTGTCGAACAACTTTTTCATCCCTGTCGCCGTAAGCGAAAGCATAATAGAAACCGGTAAGGCCATCATGTACACATCCATCGCGTTATTTGCGGGATTCATCATCTTTTCGTTCTCCAGCTTTGGCGGCACGGTTGCGCTCGGACTGTTGACCTCCACCACGCTTGTGATTTCCATGTTCACGAACCTCATCGTTCTCCCGGCGTTAATCATGACTTTTGACCGCCCGCGGCGCAAGGAAGGAGGGAAGCTGCCGATCGACAATTTTGACCCTTCGTTCTATGGGGAGAGCGAGGACGAGGAAATCGACCTCACGAAAATCCGGATTCACAACCGCCATCCGTCGGCCGAATAGAAAGTGGCCAGCTACACGGCGTTCCCCTGCCGGGGTCGCCGGAAACCTCGTAATTAAGGAATAATGGAATATCTTTGCGTCCTTGTATTGTTGATTTTCGTGAAATCGCGCCGTTTTTGACGTCTCGAACCGTGTTTAACTATGGCCGCCCGCTATAAGGAGTATAAAGAACTGAACTTTGCCCGCATCGCGGAGGAGATCCTCGAATTCTGGGGTCGTGAGAAGATTTTCGAGAAATCGGTAAGCAGCCGGGAAGGTGCCCCGACATTTACCTTCTATGAGGGACCTCCGTCAGCAAACGGCACGCCGGGAATCCACCACGTCATGGCCCGGACCATTAAGGACATTTTCTGCCGGTACAAGACGCTGAAGGGGTACCAGGTCAAAAGAAAGGGGGGATGGGATACCCACGGCCTGCCTGTGGAACTTCAGGTAGAGAAGATGCTGGGCATCACCAAGGATGATATCGGCAACAAAATCTCCGTCGAAGAATACAACCGGCATTGCCGCGTAACGGTGATGAAGTATAAGGACCAGTGGGATGACCTGACCCGCAAAATGGGATATTGGGTCGACCTTGACCATCCTTACATCACCTACGAAAAGGATTATATCGAAACACTGTGGTGGATACTGAAGCAGCTGTACAACAAAGACCTGCTGTACAAGGGGTACACCATCCAGCCTTACTCACCCGCCGCGGGGACAGGTCTGAGTTCACACGAGCTCAATCTGCCCGGATGTTATAGGAACGTCAAGGATACGTCTATCGTCGCTCAGTTCCGCGTGATACGAAACAGCCAGTCAGAGTTTCTGTTTGCGGACGGAGGCGATGCGAACACATTTATTCTGGCGTGGACGACGACGCCCTGGACGCTTCCTTCCAACACGGCGCTTGCCGTTGGGGCGAAGATCAACTATGTGCTGGTTGACACGTATAACCCCTATACCTACCAACGCATTCGCGTCGTACTCGCACGTGATCTTCTCGACAGATACTTCCCTGAAAAGAACAAGGAGTTGAAGTTGGAAGACTACAAGCCGGGCGACAAGGCGATACCGTTCAAAGTTCTTCAGGAGTTTTCCGGATCATCCCTCGTCGGAATCCGGTATGAACAACTCATGCCGTATGTGCAGCCACTCTATGATGCTGACAAAGCATTTACCGTGGTTGCCGGCGACTTTGTGACAACTGAAGATGGTACGGGTATCGTGCATGCATCGCCCACTTTTGGTGCGGACGACTTCCGTCTCGCCAGGCAATATGGTATCCCGCCGATCACGGTAAAGGATGAAGACGGTAATGAAATCCCGACGGTTGACCGTCACGGACGCTTCGTGGGCACTATCGGAGATCGTCTCGCAGAAGCGATAAAGATATACAACATCCGTACACACAAAGCGCTGGGACGAGACGACTTCTACGTCAAGAACTACACCGATGAAGATGAGAGTCACCCTGACTACAAGACGACGGATGTAATCATCTCGATAATTCTCAAGGAGGAAAACAAGGCATTTAAGGTAGAGAAGTACGAACACTCCTACCCGCACTGCTGGCGCACGGATAAACCGGTGTTGTATTATCCGCTCGACTCGTGGTTTATCCGGACTACAGCCCTTAAGGACAAGATGGTTGCCCTCAATAAGACCATAAACTGGAAACCGGAGTCCACGGGTACAGGCCGGTTCGGCAACTGGCTGGAGAATCTGGTCGACTGGAATTTGTCGCGATCCAGGTTCTGGGGAACGCCACTTCCCATCTGGAGAAGCCGCGATGGCAAACACGAATTGTGCGTTGGCTCTGTTGAAGAACTCGTGAAACTTGCCGAAGAGAGTGTCTCTAAGGGGGTGATGAGCAAAGCTACGCTGGATTCGCTGAACGAACGGGTGGCTGGCAACACGCTCGATCTTCACAGACCGTATGTCGATGAAATTGTGCTGGCAGGTCCAAATGGTGAACCTATGTACCGTGAGCCTGACCTCATCGACGTGTGGTTCGACTCGGGGGCAATGCCGTATGCTCAGCTTCACTATCCTTTTGAAAACAAGGAAGAATTTGAAAAGAATTATCCTGCCGACTTTATCAGCGAAGGTGTTGATCAGACGCGCGGATGGTTTTTCACCCTGCATGCATTGGCCGTAATGCTCAGCGAATGCAGCGATGACATCCGTGCCGTGAATGAGCGTGTTGGTAATCCCGGCGTAGCATTCCGAAATGTTGTGTCCACAGGCCTGGTGCTTGACCGGAACGGCAACAAGATGTCGAAGCGTCTTGGTAACACGGTGGATCCGTTTGAGACGATAGCCACCTATGGTCCGGACGTGCTGCGTTGGTATATGGTGGAAAATGCTCCGCCCTGGGACAACCTCAAGTACAATGTCGATGGCGTAGTTGAAGCACAGCGCCGCTTTTTCGGAACGCTTCTGAACACGTATTCTTTCTTTGCGCTGTACGCCAATATAGATGGGTTTGTGAAAGACGAACTCAATATGGCGCCGGAATCCGCCCTCACGGAAATGGACCGGTGGATTATTTCCAGGCTGCAGCGCCTGATCATGGAAGTGGACCGTGCATACGAAGCCTATGAACCTACGCAGGCGGTGCGCGCTATTCAGGAGTTTGTGAACGATCACCTATCGAACTGGTATGTTCGTCTTAATCGCAAACGCTTCTGGAAAGGTGAACTGGGTGACGACAAGAAGGCGGCGTACGAGACGCTTTACGAATGTATCCTGGTGACGGCACAGTTGATGGCGCCCGTGGCGCCCTTCTTTGCGGAATGGTTGTACAAGAACCTCACAGACAATATCCGTGACAAGGCGATAGCCCATAACACGCCGCTGCGTCACGAATCGATTCACCTTACGACCATCACCACCCCGGAGCCGCGTCGCATTGATGAGAAACTGGAGCAGTCGATGGATTATGCTCAGCGCATATGTTCCCTCGTTCACTCCTTGCGTAAGGCTGCGAAGATCAAAGTAAGGACACCTTTGCGAAGAGTGTTGATCCCCGTATTGGATGAATCATTCCGCGAACGGCTTAAGCCTGTCGAAGAGATTATATTGTCGGAAGTGAATGTAAAGGCCATCGAATACATCGACAATACATCTGGTGTTCTCGTAAAGAAGGTTAAGCCCAACTTCCCGAAACTCGGCAAGCAGTATGGTCCGAAGCTCAAGGAAGCTGTAGCCATCATTCAATCCTTCTCTGCTGAAGACATCGATGAAATCGAGAAGAAGGGCACCATTCGGCGAAATGGTTTCGAGCTTTCGATCGAAGATGTCATCATCACTTCGGAAGATATACCTGGATGGTCCGTGGCAAGTGATGGCAAGATCACAGTCGCGCTCGATGTCCAGATTACAGAAGAGCTCAAGCGCGAAGGCATCGCGCGTGATTTTGTGAACCGCGTTCAGAATATCAGAAAAGATATGGGTCTTGAAGTGCTCGACAAGATCCTTATCGACGTGGAACGCCAGCCGGAAGTTGTAGCGCAAGCGCTGGATACTTTTAGTGAATACATCAGGAAAGAAACTCAGGCATTGGTCCTCAATTTAGAACCACAGGTGCCCGACGGTCTGCCTGTAGAGCTGGATGACTTCCAGCTGAAGGTGAAGATAAGCGTGAAGAAATGAAGACAGGCCGCTATTTTTTGCTTGCCCTGCTCGTGATCATAATCGATCAGACGACCAAGCTGCTCGTGCACTACAACATGGATCTTCACCAGGAGATTAATGTTATTGGCGACTGGTTTCGCCTGCATTATCTTCTGAACCCTGGCATGGCTTTCGGTTTCAAATGGAATACCGAATTCGGAAAACTCGCACTTACCATTTTCAGGATCGCGGCGATGTTCGCCATCGGATACTACCTGTGGCGCATGTCAAAGCGAAACGTTCACCCGGGTTTTCTCTGGTGTATGGGGTTGATTCTCGGAGGCGCTGTTGGCAACGTTATTGACAGCACATTCTACGGTGTGTTGCTGAATAATCATCTTCCAGGTTCGCCAACACCGTGGTTTCACGGACAGGTTATTGACATGCTGTTCTTTCCCCTGTTTGAATTCGTCTGGCCGGATTGGGTACCTTTCGTAGGAGGCGATTATTTCCTTTTCTTTAGTCCCGTATTCAACATTGCCGACTCTGCAATTTTCATTGGCGTCGTCATCATTCTCATAATGCAGAAGAAGTTTTTTGGGGACCGCCGGCAGAAGGAGGACGCGAAGTCCGATACTGTGCAGGAGGATGGAGCAACGACACAGGAAAGTGACGCTGGTGTGTCAGAGCCTGCTCCCACTGATAGCGGGACTTCCGCTCCGAAATAGTTTACTGAAGCGGCGTTTTTGCGCATCAGCTTTTTCTTTAGGGCTGATTGTTCTATTTTGAGGCGCCTAAACGAAGCAACCACCCGCAATGCAACGACTCAATGAAATTCTCTCCGTTATCGACAGCTATATCGGAGGATCGAATTGGTTTGTCTTTCTCCTGCTGGGAACAGGATTCTTTTTCACCCTCTATCTGAAGTTTCCACAGGTTCGGTTTTTCCGTCACGCCGTGCGCATCGCACGAGGCAAATACGACAAGGATACTGACCTGGGCGATACCTCGCACTTTCAATCGCTCGCCACAGCGTTGTCAGGAACGGTAGGTACAGGCAACATCGCAGGTGTCGCATATGCCGTGCACCTGGGTGGCCCCGCTGCGTTGTTCTGGATGGCAGTGACAGCCTTCCTGGGGATGACTACCAAGTTTGTTGAAGTAACGCTTTCGCATAAGTATCGCGAAGTTGATGCGAAGGGTCACATCGCCGGCGGGCCGATGTACTACATGAAGAACGCGCTGAACTTGAAGTGGCTCGCCGTGATATTCTCAATCGCGACCGTACTTTCATCGTTTGGCACGGGCAGTCTTCCTCAAATCAACAGCATCGCCAACTCGGTGTATCAAACCTTCAGGATCGACCACATCATAACGGGTGGGGTGCTTGCCGTAATTCTGGGCTTCGTGATCCTGGGCGGCATCAAACGCATTGCAGCGGTGACCGAGAAGTTAGTACCCTTCATGGCAATTTCTTACTTCATAGGCGCCGTGCTTGTGATCCTCTACAACGCCGAGAACATCATACCCTCCGTTACGGCAATGTTCGGTGATGTATTCACCGGTTCGGCGGCAACCGGAGGATTTCTGGGAGCTACGATCGCCTTTGCCTTCAACCGTGGGGTGAACAGGGGCTTGTTTTCCAATGAAGCAGGGCAAGGATCTGCACCTATCGCCCACGCAGCTGCGAAAGCACATGAGCCGGTCTCTGAAGGGATGGTCGCCATCCTGGAGCCATTCATCGATACGATCATCATATGCATGCTGACGGGTCTTGCCGTACTAACGTCAGGCGTGTGGAAGGACAAGCATCAGAATGATTTTCAGGTGGCAGACTTGACGGCACTGGTGGGCCGCTATGACGATCGTGTTGATGCAGATCGTGAGCGGCTTTCCGCGCACATGACAGGAAAAGAATCGCTGCCTTTGTTCACGGGCGAATTGAAGGTAACGGAAGGCCGTCTTGCAGGTGACGTGACTATCATACACGCGCGTTCTGTGGCTGAAGATGTTCTTGTGACACGCAATCGTCAGCCGTATGACGGGGTGCTTCGCTTCAACAACGGCAACCTTGTCCAGCAGGAGGCAGGGATCACGATCAGTGGGAAGTCGCTTCTTCACAGTTCTCCGCTGACCGTGGAGGCATTTAAGAGGAGCTTTCTCGGGGATTATGGCGAATACATAGTGACGTTGGGTTTGCTGTTGTTTGCCTTCTCGACTGCCATATCCTGGTCGTACTATGGCGACCGCGCCATGACCTACCTGTTCGGCGCGAAGTCCGTCTTCTATTATCACATCATCTATGTAGTGGGCTTCTTCGTGGCCTCATTCACCGATACGACGATCATCTGGACATTATCAGGGATTACAATCGCGCTGATGACAGTGCCGAACCTACTGGGTATCCTGGCACTGCGAAAGGATATGAAGCAGTCGATGAAGGATTATTGGGAATTGTTCTCGCGGGAATACCCTGATGAACGAGCATAAAAAAAGCCACCAACGGCTGTAAGTGGCTGATAATCAAGTGGGAGCAGAGGGATTCGAACCCCCGACCCTCTGCTTGTAAGGCAGATGCTCTGAACCAGCTGAGCTATGCTCCCGAATCGGCCGAAGAGCCGGTTTAAGGACTGCAAATGTAGCATAGTTTGCATTCCCGGCAAAAATCTTTTGCAGGGACAAAGAGTAAAAAAACGACCTAATGCGAACAAAACGCGTGGGTTGATTGTAATTTTTTATTGGGACCGGTGCGGTTTTTGGTCCTGCCGTTACACATAATGTATACACATGGAGGATACATCATCCGAACGGCGCCTGGTACTGGTTTCAAACAGGTTGCCTTATCAGCTTCAGGAAAAAAAAGACAAGGTTACCATCAAACAAAGTGACGGAGGTCTCGTCACGGCATTAAAGAGCTATTTTGAGGACGAAACGCGGGAAAACGTATTCTCACACAAGATATGGGTGGGTTCTGCCGATTTTCCGGAAACGCGATGGCAGAAATTTACCAAACAAAAGACCGGGCAAGGCTACTTTCACGTGGAGCCGATTTTCATTGAGCCCCGAACCTACAACAAGTACTATAATGGTTTCTGTAATGCCACACTGTGGCCACTATTCCACTATTTTACATCCTATGTCATCTATGACGAGGAAGCCTTCGCGAAATATGAAGAGGTAAATAAATTGTTTGCCGAAAAGCTCCTCACGATCCTGCGGCCGGGTGACGTTCTCTGGATCCACGACTACCACCTCTTCCTCCTTCCCGAACTCATACGGGAAAAAATGCCTGATGCCACGATTGGTTTCTTCCTGCACATACCATTTCCTTCATACGAAATCTTCCGATTGCTTCACCGTGAGTGGAAACACAAGCTCGTCCGTGGCATGTTGGGTGCGGACCTGATCGGATTCCACACACATGAATATGTGCAGCATTTCCTGAAGACGGTGCGGATGGTGCTGGGACACGATCATCAGTTCAGAGGCATCGCTTTAGGCAACCGCACCGTAAAGGTTGACTTATTTCCGCTCGGAATCGATTATGATCTTTTTCACAAGGCCATTCAAAAGCCTTCCACCATCAAGGTCAGAGAGGAAATACAGCGCAACTTCGCCGATCGTAAGATTATTTTCTCCGTAGACCGGCTGGACTACACCAAAGGTGTAACGCACCGGCTGAGGGGCTTTGAAAAATTCCTCGATAAGTACCCTGAATGGCGCGAGAAGGTTGTGTTTATTCTCGTCGTGGTACCCTCGAGGGTAATCATCTCCAAGTACAACGAACGGAGAAAACTCATTGAGGAACATGTGGGGCGCATCAACGGAAAGCATTCGACACTGCAGTGGCAGCCTGTCATTTATCGCTACAGCCACCTCCAGTTCGACGAGCTGTGTGCGTTGTACCAGGTTGCGGATGTTGGTTTGATCACACCGCTGCGCGACGGGATGAATCTCGTGGCGAAAGAGTATATAGCAAGTCGTTCAGGCCAGAAGGGTGTGCTGATTCTCAGCGAACTGGCAGGCGCCGCAAGCGAGTTGGGTGAAGCGCTCCTCGTCAACCCAATGGATGAAGTAGAAATGGCTGACGCGATTTACCAGGCACTGACCATGAGTTTGCCAGATCAGCGCCACAAAATCGCCATGATGCAAAAACGCCTGATAGATTACGATGTTCGGGATTGGGTAAATGACTTTTTGCAGCAACTTGCCGACGTTAAGACCGAACAACGTATGCAGGAATCGAAATTCATCACACCCGCCGTCGCGAGTGAAATTGCCGCAGAGTTCAGGAAAGCAAAACGGCGGTGTCTTTTTATCGACTACGACGGTACCCTCGTTCCCTTCGCCCGGCACCCGCGCGAGGCCGCGCCGGGCAAGGAAGTTATCCAGTTGTTGCGAGATCTTTCTGCCGATGAGAGATCGATCGTCACGATCATAAGCGGTCGCGACAGCACCGTACTCGAAGAATGGTTTCACGACCTGCCCGTTAACCTGGTCGCTGAACACGGGGCTTCCATCAAAAAGAATGGCAATCCCTGGATTCATGAAAATCCTGACGACCAGGGGTGGAAGCAGGTTATACGGCCCACACTCGAGTTGTTCGCTCAACGAAGTCCTGGATCATTCATTGAAGAAAAAAACCATACACTGGCCTGGCATTATCGGAACGTAGAGCGCGATCTTGGTTTTATCCGCTCTCGCGAGTTGCTGGATAGCCTTTTCCACCTGATACGCAATGCGAGTTTGCAGGTGATCGACGGAAACAAAGTTATCGAAGTACGTGTAGCAGGCGTGGACAAAGGCGTTGCAGCCACCAAGTTACTCTCCGAGTCGTGCTCTGACTTTACGCTTGTCATCGGTGACGATAAGACCGACGAGGATATGTTTCGCGCGCTCAGCGACAAAGCAATCACGATAAAGGTCGGTCATGGACATACGCAGGCCCGGTACAGCATTCCGGGTCAGGCTGACGTGATCCCGTTCTTCAAGGAATTCCTCAGATAACCCGATACGCGTTATGCAAATACACCGCTACGAGATGGGGTTGGTGGGAAACTGTTCCTACATAGCCTACATCGACACACACGCTAATGTCAAGTGGATGTGTCTCCCTCGTTTTGACGACAGCTTTATTTTTGGGTCGCTTCTTGATAAACAACGCGGGGGTGAATTTTCAGTGACACCCATCGGCGAGTATACATCGATACAATACTACATTCATAACACGAACGTGCTCTGCACGGAGTTTACGTGCGCGACCGGATCCTTCCGCGTCATAGATTGCGCGCCACGCTTCCAGCAATACGAACGGTATTACCGACCGCTGATGCTCGTGCGAAAGCTGGAGGTGCTGAAGGGAAATCCTTACGTGCTGGTCCGTTGCAGGCCCAGGGGCAACTACGGCGCGTTGATCCCGGAGGTGGTGATGGGCAGCAATCACCTGCGCTTCCTGAACTTCGACATGCCCGTAAGACTCACCACGGACATTTCGCTTTCAAACATCAAAGAAGAACTTCCTTTCGTGCTGGATCGAAACCGATACCTCGTATTCACCTATGGCGAACCGCTCGAGGCACCACTGAAACCCACTGCGGAGGATTTTATCAATAAGACGGTTCGGTTCTGGCAGGGATGGATCAAGAGCACATATGTGCCCGATATCTATCAGGAGGAAGTTATCCGCTCTGCCCTTGTGCTCAAATTGCATCAATACGAAGACACGGGCGGCATCATCGCGTCAGGAACCACGAGCCTTCCGGAACACAACGGAAGCTCGCGTACCTGGGACTATCGGTATTGTTGGTTCCGCGACTCATACTACACGCTGAAGGCATTCAACGAAATGGGTCACTTTGATGAACTCGAGCGATACTTCGATTACATACAGAACATCCTGATGAATGAAGAGGGCCGAATTCAGCCACTCTACTCAATCACAGGAAAAAAAGAACTCGAAGAGATTCACATTGATCTCGAAGGGTACCTCAACAATCAGCCCGTTCGTGTTGGAAACAAGGCCTACCTCCAGACACAAAACGACGTGTATGGACAAATCCTGGTAGGCGTAATGCCGCTGTATACGGACAAGCGCCTGATGTACACCGCCCGCAGTTCGTACAAGATCATGACAAATCGGTTGCTCGATGCTATCGAACTCACGATGGACGAACCCGATGCGGGATTGTGGGAGTTTCGAAACGTAAAGCAGGTACACACGTACACGATGCTCTTTCACTGGGCGGGCAGCAAGGCGGCCATGCGGATCGGGCAAATGATGACAGATGGTGACCTCGTTGCGAAAGCCGAGCGTCTTGCGAAAGAAGCAGCGGCGCGGATTGAGAAAGCGTATGATCCGGAGCAAAAGGTGTACACGCAGGCGATGGGAAGTCCCAACCTTGATGCGTCAACGCTGAAGCTCATTACGATGTCGTACCTCGACCCCAACTCTGAACGCGCGAAAAATCACCTCGCCGCCCTCGAAAAAAGTCTTCGTACGCATCAGGGATTGTTTTATCGCTATGTGCATCCCGACGACTTCGGCATTCCTGAAGCTACATTCCTGGTATGCGCGTTCTGGTATGTCGATGCTTTGGCAACAGTGGGTCGGATCGATGACGCCGTGAAGACACTTGACGGAATCCTTAAGTATGCCAACCACCTCGGTATCTTCAGTGAGGACGTGGGACTCGACGGTTCGCAGTGGGGGAACTTCCCGCAGACGTACAGTCACGTAGGACTCATCAACGCGGTCTTCCGGATTTCCAAGAAACTGGATCGACCCACGTTTATGTCGCCTTATCCGAGATAGGGGCTTACCGCGGTCCATCCGCCGTCCACTACAAGCGCCTGTCCTGTGATGTGTTCTGCTTCCCTGGACAGGAGAAACATGGCAGCGCTGGCGACATCCGTGACACGCCCGGGTCGGCCCATGGGTGTGAGGGCTGTCCACGTTTGCTCATAGTTGCTGTCTTCCAGCGTCCGCTCTGTGAGTGTTGCGCCCGGCGCGATGGCGTTTACCGTAATGCGGTAAGGCGACAATTCGAGAACAAGATTGCGGGCGAGCATCTCGAGCCCAGCCTTTGTCATGGCGTAGGCAGCCAGATGCGGGTGGGCTTGATGCCCGGTCACGGAGGACATGAAGATGATGCGGCCTCCCTGGCCTTGTTTTCTCATTTGTCGCGCAGCAGCCTGTGCGAGGAAAAAGCTTGCGCCGAGGTTGAG
Organism: Bacteroidota bacterium; assembly: GCA_003242315.1. GTDB lineage: Bacteria > Bacteroidota > Bacteroidia > Cytophagales > Cyclobacteriaceae > ZC4RG29. The sequence goes on along the minus strand of QGUY01000018.1, from coordinate 5,496 downwards.
CCGTACAACAAGGTCAAATGACTCCGGCGTAAACTCGAAGAAGTCGCCAAATTTCGTGATACCCGCATTTGCCACTGCCATGGTGAGCCTTCCATACGAATTGACGGCCGTCTCCACCATGCGTTGTATGAATCCATGATCGGAAGCATCACCTACCATGCCGGTGCATCGCGCCCCTGTGGCCTGGATTTCGGATACGGCTGTTTCGACGAGGCCAGCGTCAACATCGTTGAGGATCACAGCAGCGCCGCGCTGACACAACTGTCGGCATATTTCGCGACCAATGCCTGATCCTGCGCCGGTGACGATGGCCACATCATTCTGGAACGGTAAGACTGTCATGTTCGTAGGCTGTTACGCCCAAATTATGAAATTCGATCGATTGTGGCCGGCATGAGAGCTGGATTTCCAGGAGCGCGGTTGCCATGTCGGATTTCTTTTTTGAACTTAGACAATCAGCCTGCAGCGCGATTGGTTTGCCGGCCCAGCCAGGGTCCTGAGCGTGTTTCAGTAAAATCGGAGGGGTATGAAGAGTTTTTTGATGTTTTGCCTGGGATGTGTTGCCTTTTCAGGATTCGCACAGACAATCACGCTGAAAGGCCGCGTATCAGGCAATGGCGAACCCCTTCCCTTAGCACACGTATTGATCGTTGAAGACAGCACTGTTCGCATATGCGATTCAGACGGGAATTTTGTGTACCATCGGAAACCGGGTCTCGTCACACTGCGCATTTCCTATACCGGGTATGAAACTCATCAGAGTACGTTGCGCCTAAGGCGTGATACAGTAGTGACGTTTCAACTTTCGCCAACAATAAGCAATCTCGAAGAAGTGGTAGTCACCGGACAGCGCTTCTCACAACAGGAGCTGTTCGAATCGACACGTACATCGTCGACCGTTGTCACCGCGAATGACATATCGGCGCTACCTGTATTGGGAGGCGAAGCTGACATGATCAAGGCGATTCAGCTTTTGCCCGGAAGCATTCAAGGGATCGAAGGAAGCACAGACCTGTTTGTTCGCGGAGGTGCGGCCGACCAAAATCTTGTCTTGCTTGACCAGGTGCCGGTGTACAACACGAGCCACCTGTTCGGTTTTCTGTCAGTATTCAACCCCGACATTATCGAAAAGGTGGAGTCGGTCAATGGGGGATTCCCGGCAGACTATGGTGGAAGGCTTTCATCCGTGTTGGATATCCAGACACGCTCCGCGATACCAGACGAGACAAAGGTGACCGGCAATATTGGGACGATTGCGACACGGTTGTTTGCCGAAGTGCCTTTGGTCGATAACAAGATAGGCTTTTGGATCGCAGGCCGGCGAACCTACATAGATCAGCTTATGAAACTTGCTGGCGAGAATTTGCCGTACTACTTTTCAGATATAAACGGCAAAGTAACATTCAAGCCTGCGTCACGCGACGAGGTTACCTTCAGTTACAATGCTGGCGATGATTTTCTGGATTACTTCCGTGATCGCAACAACGACGGCGACGGCATGACAATGCGCTTCGCTTCGGGCAACGATAGTCAGTCGCTTTCATGGGAGCGACAATTGTACAACGGATGGTCGACCGAGCTGCTGGCGATGCGTACGGCATATCGGTATCGCGTGGAAAATTTCTTCGAAGAAAACGCGTTGTTTGCCAACTCGAGAATCGAAGACTATGGTGTCAAAGCAATTTTCACACGCGACTCGCTGTGGGGCGATTCACGCACGCGATTCGGCGCAGAATGGATTCGCCACAGTGTAAGCCCTGTCGTTGTAAATACAGCAGGTTGGGTTGCTGAGTTCCTTGAAAGCAGTCAGTCCGGCGCGCGATACGCCAACCACTTCGCCCTCCACGCTCAGCACGAATGGTCTCTTTCAGAGCGGTTACGCATTAACGCCGGTCTTCGTGGTTCGATGGCTGTTGTTGAAAACACGGAGTACAGTTACGCTGAACCGCGGCTCTCACTGCGATATGCGCTCGATCAGGACGCAAATGTTAAGTTGAGCTATTCGCGAATGGTGCAGTACATGCATCGCGTTTCAAGTTCTGCTGCGAGTACTCCAACCGATATCTGGTACCCGGTGACGGACAAGATTTCACCTCAAACGTCACATCAGATTACGGCTGCATGGCAGAAACGCGTTGTTCCTCATCACCTCTACATTAGCGTCGAGACGTATTACAAGCGGATGGGCAACCTGATCGGTTACGAGGAAGGAACGAATCTCTTCTTCAACACCGACTTTGCATCGAGACTGGTGCAGGGCACCGGAAACGCGTATGGTATGGAACTTCTTGTCAAGAAAGAAGCCGGACGACTCACAGGATGGGTCAGCTACACGCTTTCGTGGTCGACCCGTCAGTTCGACCGGATCAACGGAGGCAACTGCTTTTATTCACGCTATGACAGACGTCACAACGGTGCGATTGTGGGGCAGTACGCGCTTAACAACAGATGGGCACTGTCGCTCGTTTTTGAGTATATCTCTGGCGCTCGCTTTACACCGGTCATTGGTCAGTATGTAGTGTTCGCGCCTACGCTGACTGGGCTCGATCTTATCCCGGTGTATTCCGATATCAACAGCGTGCGTCTGGCCGATACACACCGTCTTGACCTCGGTGTGCGATACAAGAGCAGACCGGGGAAGCGCTATCAGTGGCAGATATTTGCAGGCATATACAATGTCTACAACCGGGCTAATCCCGTGGGTATCGACATCGTTGAGGATGAGACAGACGGATCACTCAGCTATCAACAGCCGGGGGTGTTTGGACTCATACCGTTTTTAAGTTATGGTTTCAGCTTTTAGCCGGGAGCTATGAGGAGGATGGGAACACTTCGTGGTTATGTTATTGCGGCTTTGGCTGTTGTGTTGTGGTGGTCGTGTCTGCCGGATCCACTGGAAGTGCGCAATATCCCCGCGCTCAAACCTGAGATTGTTGTCAATACCCAGATCATTCCCGACGAATCTCTTGTCGTTTTTCTAACGAAAACTTTTGGCGCGCTGGAGGCCAGTGACGACAGCGATCCTTTTGAGTTGGTCGATGCAATAGCAGTGAATGACGCGACCGTGATTCTGGACGGTCCGACGTCGAGCGACACACTTCTTTTCCTGGGGGCAGGCATCTACGGAGGGTTGACCCTGTCACTGAACGCTGGCGAAACCTACACACTCCGTGTTATCAGTCCATCGATGGGTACTGTACGAGCGACTACAACTGTCACGCCTCGCGTCGAATTTGAGTCGCTTTCATTAAAGCGCTATTTCAACGGCTATGATGATACGTTGATGCAGGTGTCCTATTCCATTAACGACCCTGAAGATCGCAACTTCTACATGATCAACGTTCAGCGTCTGACCTTGAGGGACGACCTTGCCGAGCGACTTCTCAACCCCTATGTTTACACGCGTGTTATTGACGACGCCGAATACAATGGTATGGTAATAACGGATACTCTACATGCTACGCCAAGGGACTACGCCCCTGGTGATACCGTGGCTGTGTTCTTATCCAATATTCAGGAGTCGTATTACAATTTCATTAAACTGAGACTTGACAATCGGGTGGGATTTGTGGAGTTCGTAAGTGAGCCGGTGAACTATCCTACCAACGTTGAAGGTGGAAGAGGATTTTTTAACTTGCACCTTCCGGACGTACGCGTGTTTGTTGTCGAATAACCACACTTTAAACTTTGTTTAGACTTTGAGAGCGAAAACGATTTTCTGTTCATATCAATCGGTTCCAGCAAATATTTTTTGTTGTTTACCCAACCTTTTCCATGCTGGTCGTATAATGTAGGAAATTTTGACCCTCGGTTTGTTTAGCTATATATGAAGAGATTTTTAAGCGTATTCGGGCTGATTAGCCTGATGACGGCCAGTCTGAGCGCCCAGGATACGCCCTACGTAATCCTCGTTTCGTTCGACGGTTTCCGGCACGATTACGTGGCAAGATATGACCTGCCTAATTTCCAGGCTTTCCTGAAGCGCGGCAGCCATGCCCGTGGTTTACTGCCTTCATTTCCGTCAAAAACTTTCCCCAATCATTATTCACTTGTGACCGGGTTGTACCCGGGAAATCACGGATTGGTAAACAACGAGTTTTACGATCCGGATCGGAAGGAGCATTACTCCATGGAAATCGTTGAACGGCTCCGCGATCCATACTACTATGGCGGCACTCCGCTGTGGAAGCTGGCGCGTGCCCACAACATCAGAACGGCGTCATATTTCTGGATCGGATCCGAAATTCCTGATGCTGGCGAACACCCGGATTACTACCTGCCTTACGATGAGGAAGTGCCATTTGGCGAACGGGTGGATCAGGTCCTTGCGTGGCTGCAGCTTCCGGAGAAGGAACGACCGCGGTTTATCACCTTGTATTTTTCTTCACCGGATCATGAAGCTCACCTTTATGGCCCGAACAGCCCGCAGGTAGCCGCGGCATTGCGCGACGTTGACGCCATGCTGGGTAAGCTTATGAATGGTGTCGACAAATCCGGGCTGCCGATTAACGTCATACTTGTATCCGATCACGGGCTGAAGGAACTTGAATTCCGTAATGAGACATTCATTTTTCTTGATGAGATAGTGGACCTGAATAATCCTTCAGTCGTTGCTGTTAACGCAGGGTCACAGGTTCACTTCTACCTTCCCAACAAAGTGCAGCGGGACTCACTGGCTGCTATCCTGCAGGCAGGAGCATCACAGTATGACGTCGTCATTTCTGAAGATTTCCCGCGACGATGGAATTTTTCTAACAGGCGTTCCGGAGATCTCCTGCTTGCGGCGCATCCCGGGCATTACTTCCGCGATGGAGATCGGGAAGAATACATGTCCAGGCGTCCCTATGCCGAAAAGTTCGGCGTGCACGGCTATGATCCGGATCTCGAACCAGACATGATGGGCATTTTTTATGCCTGCGGTCCGAACATAAGGCCCGGTGTGACGCTTCCACCGTTCCGCAACATTCACGTGTATCCCCTGGTGGCGAAAATTCTAGGCATGGAGACACCGGCCATTGATGGCAAATTCCGCGTACTGAAACGCATCTACCGGGAGGCCGTCAACGAGAAGCGTCCGGTAACGTCAACATTTCAATAACCGCGGCCTCCGAAGGAAACGCATCGAGGAGTTGCCGGCGGGTGCCCATCTCGAAGTCGCCAAAATCAAATCCGGGAGCTACAGTGCATCCGCACAGGCAGTAGGAGTCGGGATCAACGACCTTAGCGCCAAACCATGTGCCCGCGGGCACTACAGCCTGAAGGCGTTCGCCCTGATCCGGACGCGCGCCGAGGTAAATCACCTCGCTGGGCGGTTCGGAAAGTTTGTACAAAGCGAGGCGTCCACCGTAGTAAAAGTGCCAGATTTCGTCGGACTTGATACGATGAAACAGGGACCGGTCGGACGACCGGAGGAGGAAAAAGATAGCCGTGGAAAAGCTTCGCGAAGCCCGGTAGCGCAGAGGTAAGCCCTCTGCAGGAACCTGTTCCTTCGAACGG
>QGUY01000267.1 GCA_003242315.1 Bacteroidota bacterium | reverse complement strand
GGAAAAGACTACGGTCACCAGGTCGTGCGTCCTCACGGCAGCAGCCGCGTTGATCTGACCTTCCTGCCGCGCGGTATCTATGTCGTCAAACTTGCTGTGAAGGGAAAAGGTGACTCAGCACTCAGAGTGGTAAAGCAGTAGGGAGGTGAACCACATAGTAGTTACCACCGATTACCAATCACCGATTACCAATTCCGATTACTCTCCTAAATTGCGGATTCATATACATTTAGGGACGGGATGGGAACGCCACAATCGTTTCGGAGTAAGCGCGCCACGCGCCGGTGGGTATCGTTATCAACGGTCTTCCGGTGGTTCGCAATTGCTCACCTGGTTGTAGGATGTTCATCCGAAGCAACGAAAACAGGCGATACGCTGTTCGAATTGATCGAACCCTCCGCGAGCGGAGTCCATTTTGAGAATCGTCTCACCTTCTCCAACGAATTCAACATATACACCTATCGCAATTACTACAATGGCGGGGGAGTTGCCCTGGGCGATGTAAACAACGACGGCCTGATCGACATTTACTTTACGGGAAACATGGTCCCGAATAAGCTCTACCTGAACAAAGGCAATTTTCAGTTCGAGGATATTACAGAGAGGGCAGGTGTAGCTGGCTCAAAGTTTTGGTCCACCGGCGTGACCATGGCCGACGTTAACGGCGATGGCTGGTTGGACATCTATGTGTGCAATTCCGGTCCAACGAGCGCGGACCGGCACAATGAACTCTTCATCAACAATGGCGACCTCACCTTCACGGAGCAAGCGGCACTATACAACGTAGCAGACCCGGGCTTTGCTATTCATGCTTCTTTTTTTGATTATGACCGGGACGGAGACCTGGACCTGTATATCCTCAACAATTCCTATCAACCCATCGGCAGCTTCAATCTCCGCAAGAACGAACGCGACAAACGAGACAGCCTGGGTGGCGACAAACTGCTGCGAAACGATGGCGATACGTTCACGGATGTAAGTGCGGAGGCCGGTATTTATGGCAGTGCGATCGGTTTTGGTCTGGGGGTGTCCGTTGGCGACGTCAACGGCGATGGCTGGTTTGATATTTATATTTCCAACGACTTTTTCGAGAGGGATTACCTATACATAAACAATCAGGACGGAACTTTCTCCGAACAACTTACCGATTGGATCAAGAGTATAAGCATCTCGTCAATGGGAGCTGACATCGCAGACATTGACAACGACCTCGATGTCGACATCTTCGTGACCGAAATGCTCCCGGGAGATGACGAACGATTAAAAACGGTAACCACCTTTGAAGACTGGAATCGATATCAATACAATATTCAAAACAACTACCACCACCAGTTTACGCGGAACATGCTCCAGCTCAACAACGGAGACAGTACGTTCAGCGAGGTGGGAAGACTCGCAGGCGTGGAAGCAACCGACTGGAGTTGGGGCGCCTTGTTCTTTGATATGGACAACGACGGCTGGAAAGACGTTTTCGTAGCGAATGGCATTTTCCAGGACATTACGAATCAAGACTTCCTCGAGTTTGCCAGCAATGAAGAGTTTGTTAAGTCGATGGTTTCAAATCGCACCGTTGACTACAAGCGGTTGACGGAAATCATCCCCTCTACACCCATTTCCAACTACGCGTTTTATAATGCACGCGGACTCACCTTTATTAATAAAGCTGAAGAATGGGGTCTTGACAAGCCGTGCTTCTCGAACGGATCCGCATACGGCGACCTTGACAACGATGGTGACCTCGACCTGGTGATGAACAATGTCAATATGCCTGCGTTCATATACCGCAACCATGCGGATCGGTTGTTCCCGGAACACAACTTTCTGAAAATCGTCCTTAAGGGTCGGGCACCAAACACCAGCGCCATCGGGAGCAAGGTTACTGTGAAGGCAGGGGGCCGCGAGTTTTATCTTGAACAGGTTCCGATACGCGGCTTTCAGTCGACCGTCGATTCGCGCTTAAACTTCGGACTGGGTGATGTAGACACGCTTGATCAGGTCATCGTCACCTGGCCTGACGGAAGGATCACCGAATTGAGATCGGTCGCGGCGAACCAGATCCTCGAACTGGATCAAAACGATGCGGTTGCGCATGGATCGGACGAACTAAAATCCGGCGTCGAACGTGCGCGGCTGTTCGACGATGTTTCTAATGGGCTGGGTATCCAGTACAGGCATGTTGAAAGTGACTATGTCGATTTCAACAGGGATCAGCTGATCTTTCACATGATCAGCTCGGAAGGTCCCAGGCTATCGACCGGCGATGTCAATGGTGACGGACTGACCGACATCTACATAGGCGGTGCGCGCGGTGTAGCTGGATCGCTTTTCATCCAGTTGCGGGACGGGTCGTTTCAACCGACAAACAAGGATGTCTTTGAGCAGGATAAATTGTCTGAAGACCTGGGAAGCGCATTCGTTGACGTAGACGGAGACGGCGATCTTGATTTGTACGTGTGCAGCGGTAGCAGTGAGTTTTCGCCGTCGTCAAGGGCGTTGGTCGACAGGCTGTACATCAACGATGGGAGGGGATCTTTTACGCGATCGCCCCAGGTATTGCCGACGCTAAGGTTTGAAAGCACGTCGTGTGTGGCTTCAGCAGACTATGACAATGACGGTGATCAGGATCTATTCGTAGGAGTGAGGATGCAACCTCTTTCTTACGGTATGCCAGGGAACGGGTACATACTACAAAACGACGGAAGGGGAAACTTTTCGAATGTAAGTCGCGAGGCAGCGCCGGATCTGGCGAACATCGGTATGATTACGGATGCGGTGTGGGCTGACATCGATAGGGATGGTGATGATGATTTGTTGGTGGTGGGCGAATACATGACCGTAACCGTGTTTGTCAACGAGGGTGGGAAGCTGGTGAACCGTACTGAGCAGGCGGGTTTGGCTGAAAGTCAGGGTTGGTGGAATCGTATTATTGCGGCGGATCTCGACGGTGATGGTGATGTCGACTTTGTCCTCGGCAATCACGGGCTCAACTCGAGGTTCAAGGCCGCGCCGGACAGGCCGATACGGATGTATGTAAGCGACTTTGATCAGAATGGGACCATCGAGCAGATCATATGTCGCTATGAGGGAGACAAAAGTTATCCGATGGTGCTGAGGCATGATCTCGTTCGGCAGATTCCTTCATTAAAGAAAAAGTATCTCAAGTACGAAAGTTACAAGGGGCAATCGATTGAGGATATGTTTTCCAGTGACCAGCTTGCAAAGTCAGTCACACTTGAAGCCAGGGTTATGGAGTCAAGTGTGTTGATCAATGATGGTAAAGGGGCTTTTGAGTTAAGACCACTCCCGTTGGAAGCACAACTTGCTCCTGTTTACGCGATCGCTGCAAATGACTTCGACGGCGACGGAATTACGGATATCGTTCTCGGTGGGAATTTGTATCGGGTCAAGCCTGAAGTTGGTCGTTATGATGCGAGTCGCGGACTATTCCTGAAGGGAAGGGGTGACGGCACGTTCGATGCATGGCCGGCGCGTCGTTCGGGGATTCACATCGACGGTGAGCTTCGCGATTTTGCCGTTACGCGAATAGGAAAAGAGCTTGTATTGTTGGGTGTCAGAAATAGTGATTCACTGATTGCCTATCGGCTTTCCGGACGATAGGAGTGCTATTCTCCCTTTTCGATTTCCTGCCAGTAAGCAGTGCGGAAACGGCTTAAAAGTTGAGTGTATATTTCACACTTTTTCTGCAATAAAGTGACTTCCAAATACCGTGTGTCGACACATGTGTCAGTGCACACACCGCCGTCGAAATCGGAAACGATTGCGGCACGGTTTTTACGCAAAAATTTCGCGGTTTGTAGCATGTTATAACAAGAACTCTTGCTACCTTAATCCCTGAAATCCAAGGGTGCAGATGCAATTTTTGTACCCTGTGATTATCCAATATTAACCCAAACTAAAAGCAGCATGACAAAATTGTACTTTTGTTGTCGCAGGTGTCTTATTGTCCTTTTCGTTTTAGTCGCTACTGCGGCCTGGGCGCAGAGGACAGTAACGGGGAGAGTGACTTCCTCAGAAGATGGGGATCCGATTCCCGCGGTAAACGTGGTAGAGAAGGGCACCAGCAATGGTACTTCCACAGGTATCGACGGCAGATATTCGATCCAGGTAGGTGAGAATGCTGTCCTTGTGTACTCGTTTGTTGGGTACAAATCACAAGAAATATCCGTGGGCACGCGAACATCGATTGATGTTGTGCTCGAACCGGATGTTACAGCCCTAACTGAAATCGTTGTCATCGGTTATGGCGAAGTGGCTGTTAAGGATGCTACGGGTGCTGTAGCATCAGTTACGGCTGACAAGTTTAATGCGGGTGTTATCTCATCACCCGAACAGCTGATCCAGGGCAAGACTGCCGGAGTTCAGATTACAACAACTACCGGTAACCCGGGTGCCGGTGTTCAACTCAGAATCCGGGGAACAAACTCCATTCGTTCTAACAACAACCCTCTGTTCGTTGTTGACGGCGTTCCGTTGAGTGGTGGAACACAGCCAGCTCCGGCTGACGTTGGATATGGTACGAGTCCTGATACCAATCCGCTGAGCTTCCTCAACCCCGCCGACATCGAAAGCATCAGCATTCTTAAAGACGCGTCTGCAACTGCGGTTTACGGATCGCGTGGCGCAAACGGTGTCGTCATCATTACCACCAAGAGTGGGAAAGGAAGCGAAGGCATATTTGAGTTATCATCAAACGTGAGCTTCTCTTCGCCTGCTAAAAAGTATGACCTCCTGAACCGCGAAGAATTCCTGGATGCGGTAGCACAATTCGGGGGTGATCCGGTAGCACGTGATGAAGGTTCCAATACCGACTGGCAGGATTTCATTACGCGCAATGCCGTTTCCCATTCTCAAAATCTTTCATACTCGAGGGGCTTTGGTACGGGTGCCATCAGGGCTTCCCTGGGTTATGAAAATCAGAATGGTATTATTAAGAACTCTTACATGAAGCGCCTTACGGGGCGTATCAATGGAACGAAGTCTTTCATGGATGAAAAACTTCGGCTCGACGTTTCCGCGACATATTCCAATGTAGAAAGGGAAGATCCTCCGATCAGTGGTAATGCCGGATTTGAAGGCGACCTCCTGGGTGCCGCTTATTCAGCAAACCCCACCTGGCCCACTGATCCGGATTTTGATGCGGGAACGCAAAGAAGTCCCGCAAACATGCTCGCTTACTACAGCAGCGTCGGCGATATAGACCGCTTGCTGGCAAACATTTCTGTAGCTTATGACCTGACCCCCGGCCTTACGGCGAAGGTGACATACGGTCTGGACCGGTCAGACGGCGAGCGCGTCACTCTTGCAACGGGTAACTCACGTGGCGCGGGCGACGGTGTCGAGAATTATGGACAAGGCCAACTGAATGAAAAC
>QGUY01000017.1 GCA_003242315.1 Bacteroidota bacterium | reverse complement strand
CTGAACGTTGACTCTCAAAACCCTCCGCTCCGAAGGCCGCGGGAGACCCGGGTTTTGGGGACGCGCGCCCGCCATTAGAAATGCCATTGCTGATGCGGGTGGAGAAAGGTTGTACACTCTTCCGTTACTCGGAAAATCGTACACATAGGGCACATAGGTGGTGCTATCTCAGGCATTCTTCAACTTTGCCAATCGTCTCCTTCGAGTCTCCCATCACCAACAAATGATCTCCGCCCTGAATGATGGTGTCTCCACTCGCCATCATGTATCGGCCCTTGCGGTAGATGAGAACGATCAGTGCGGTTTTGGGGAGTTTGAGTTCTACCACCTCTTTGCCAATGGCTTTCGAGTCGCTCGCGATGTCGAGTTCAACAAGTTCGGACTGTGAGTTTTCGTGCAGTTCAATATCAACCGGGAACTTTCTCTTAATGCGTTCCGGTACGCTAACGTGCAACCAGCGTGCGACAGTTGTGAGCGTAGTACCCTGAAGCAAGACAGACGATACGGAAATAAAGAAGACAATGTTGAACATCGTTTGCGCGTTGCTTACACCAGCCAGTAAAGGATACGTGGCAAAGATGATAGGCACGGCGCCGCGCAAACCTACCCATGATATGAATACTTTTTTTCGGAAGCTTATTTGGGGGGAGAATGCCAATGACGCGAAGACCGCGATCGGTCGCGCAACGAACATCAGGATGAGCGAAATGAGAAGACCTTCCGGGATGATGGGTATGATCTCGCTCGGCGTGACCAGCAGCCCGAGCGTAAGGAACATGACGATCTGCATCAGCCAGGCCTGACCGTCGTAAAATCTCATGAGGCTTTTCTTCTGGATGAAATCGGAATTGCCGAGGAAAATCGCAGCCGTGTATACAGCGAGAAATCCGTTGCCCCCGATTTCCTCAGTGAAGGAGAAAGTGAACATCACCATGGAAAGGACCAGCACGGGATACAGACCGCGGACGTCGAGGTGAATCTTATTGAGCACCCACGTCATAAGCCTGCCGAACAAATAGCCCGCGCCGAGACCGATGGCCATTGCTTGCAGAAATCGCGGGATAAGGCTAATCAAACGCGATTCAGGTTGAAGGATGAGCTCAATGAAGCTGATGGTCATGAAGTACGCCATCGGGTCATTGCTGCCGCTTTCGAATTCCAGCAGGGGACGGAGGTTGCCTTTGAGGCCGGTACTTCGTGACCGAAGGATTGAAAAAACCGCGGCGGCATCTGTTGACGCCACGATAGAGCCGAGAAGCATGCCTTCGAGAGGGGTGAAGTCGAGCACGAGCCAGGCGCCCAAACCCGTAATTAGTCCGGTGATCAGAACCCCGAAGGTCGACAGGGACAAGCCCGGCCGAAAGATCGGACGCACGCTCTCCCACTTGGTGTCGAGTCCCCCGCTAAACAGGATAAAGTTCAGCGCAATAATACCCAGGAACCTGGCCAGTTTCGGATCGTTGAAGTAGATGCCCCCCGGGCCATCGACACCCGCCATCATCCCGACGATCAGAAAGAGTATCAGTGTGGGAATGCCGAAACGAAAGGATGTCTTGCTTGTGAGGATGCTCACAAACAGGAGTACTGATCCCAGGAGCAAAACATTTTCGGCACTTAAAACCATCGCAAGGGGGTTGAAAACTTAATATAACACAAACAGCCCAAATAGTGTGGGAGTCGCGAAGGAGATACACTGACGGGTGCGGACTTACTTTGAATGCGTGACCGTCTGGCTGGGCAGGTAACCGATGCGTTGGGCGAGAGCGACTACGGTCTTTCCGTTTGATGGGAACGGGCCGGTGTAAACGGCCCACTGTTCGGATGGTGTTTCACCGGGGTCGACCAACTGGTAGCCAATGGACGCACCCTCGGTGGGGCAGGTGATTCGTATCGTTGTGCCATCTGATGCTATAACCGGGTCGGCGGTAACGGGCGGATGATCCTGGCCGCCCCACATCTGCTTTAGCAATTCGGGCTCGGGGATTCTTCCAAGGTCATTGGTTTCTTCAATCCAGTCGTCCAAAACTTTTCTCAGCTTTTTCAACTGTTTGCGATATCGGGGGTCGTCGGCAACATTGTTCAACTCGTATGGATCCTCCGACAATACATACAATTCTTCGGCAGGTCGCGGCGCTTTGAACCTTTGTTGCTGAATGCTGTTGAGCGTACCATTATCGCGGTGTCTGATAATTTCCCGCATCAGCGGTTGCTGCAGGCGGTAAGGAATGTGCTGATAGGCGGGAAGATGTGGATTGAAATTCCGGACGTATCGGAAGTTTTCATCACGAACCGAACGCACGCGATCGACAGGAATATCCATCCGGTCGCGCGCTCCGAATACATACTCACGGGGCTTGCTCGCCTTGAAGGCACCAGCGAATGCCTCACCCTGCATATGCTCAGGCGGTTTAATGCCCGCCATGGAGAGCACCGTGGGCGCAAGGTCAACAAAGCTTACCAGGTCGGTAACGACTGTGCCCGCGTCACGTTTATCCGGGTATCGAATGATCAGCGCGGATCTCAAACCCCGGTCAGTAATTTCGCGCTTGAAATAGGGAAGGCCGCTGCCGTGGTCCGACCAGAAGAAGATGATGGTGTTATCCATTTCACCCGACTCTTCCAGCTCGCGCAGGCGTTCGCCTACCCAGTCATCCATTTCAGAGATATTCGTATAGAATCTCGCAATATCCCGGCGTACACTGTCCGTGTCGGGGTAGAAGGGCGGCACCTTCACCTTGTCGGGGCTAACGCGCAACGGTCGGTCGTTTCTCGACCAGACCTGCGATTCGTGCGTGATCGTGCAGTTGAAGATGGCAAAAAACGGTTGCCCTTCTGCGCGGTTTTTGTAATGAGCCTTGTTGCTGTTCTCATCCCATACCGTTGGCGGTGCACGAAATTGATAGTCGGTCTTAACGTTGTTGGTGCAGTAGTATCCCGCGGCCCGCAGGTATTCAGGAAAAGCTTTCACTTCAGGCGGCGGGACGATAGAGTACTCGCGGGGTACGCCCTGAACTTCCGGATAGATGTTGAAGGTCCTCATGTTGTGACCTCCCACACTCGTTTGATACATTCCTGTGATGATCGCACAGCGACTCGGAGCGCATACCCCAGCCGTTGCAAACGCGCGATCGTAGAGCACACCTTCTCTCGCAAGACGATCGATATTCGGTGTAGGAACCGTACTGTCGCCGTAGCAATTCAGCCACGGACTCATGTCTTCAACGGACAACCAAAGAATGTTGGGACGATTGCCGGAATTGGTTTGCGCCCGAAGGTGAAATAGACAAAATGATACCAGACAAATAGTTAATCCAAAGACAATTGACTTTGTCATGGTACCCTGTTAAAGGTGACGCGATACTTAAACGATATCTAAATGGTAGAGACGCGCACGTTGCGCGACCCTACTATAAGTACCATTCACAAGGCGATAATCTAAAGGCTAAGCTACTGCCTACTGCTTATCGCATACTGCTTACTGCAACTGCCCATCGCCCACTACAAAACCAAAGACCACCCAGGCCGATACTCTCTCTTCACGAACTGATTCGCCTCGTCGAAGTTGGTAATCTTCATGTTCCTGGCATCCCAAAGTAACTTCTTTCGTCCGGGATAGGTGTTCTGTCCTTTGTTGTTCTTGACCTTGTAGTTATAGCTGCGGATAGCGAGGTTGCCCATGAGGATGGCTTCGGTGAATGGACCAGCGAATTCGAAAGGCGAGCTGGTGACGCCTTTACCGTAGCCTTGCATACATGCGTTAACCCATTGCACATAGTGTCCTTCGGGCACACGCGGCAGAGTCGGTTTCGGGAGCGTCTCTGTTTGCATGCGTGACGTGGGGATCAGTCGCGGATTGGCACCGTAGCAGTCGGCCATCAGCATACCTTTTGTTCCTTCAAAGATAACGCCGCCGTCCCAGTTACCCATAGGTTCGTCGGGACCAAGTCCCTCAGGTCTTTCAGGCAACAGCCCACCATCCATCCAGGTCAAGCTGACGTCGGGGTGGCCGTCCTTGCCCGGGAATTTGAAGTGCACGATAGATGAAGGAGGGAAGCTATCGGGCGTTTCTGCTTCCTGAAAGAAACCGCTCCACACCGTACTCGTGCTGCATTCCACTTCCGACGGATAGTCGATCGGGAGGATGCGAAAGGCAGGATCGAGGATGTGGCACGCCATATCGCCCAGCGCACCGGTTCCAAACGGGAACCATCCACGCCAGTTGAACGGGTGATATGCCGGATTGTAATCTCTTTTTTCTGCTGGCCCGAGCCAGAGGTCCCAATCGAGCTCCTTGGGGATTTCGTGTTTGCCGGTCGGCGTGGGAATGCCTTGCGGCCAAACGGGACGGTTAGTCCAAGAGATGACACGAGTAACTTCACCGATCAAGCCGGCGTCGTACATCTCCTTCATCTTCCTCACGTCGTCACCAGATCCACCCTGGTTACCCATCTGGGTTACGACTTTGTAGCGTTTTGCCGCTTCTGCGAGTGTGCGCGCTTCATGAATGCTCCAGGTCAGAGGTTTTTGCACGTAAACGTGCTTGCCGAGTTGCATCGCTGCAAGCGCGGCGACAGCGTGCGTATGGTCGGGCGTTGATACTGAGACTGCGTCGATGCCTTTTGCCTCTTTGTCCAGCATTTGCCGGAAGTCTTTGTAGTATTTTGCCTTTGGAAAATTCTTGCGCGACTTGGCTGCCTGGCGGTCGTCCACGTCGCACAGAAAAGCGATTTTCGCGTTTGGGCTTTCCATAAAAGTGGTGCACCGGCTTTCACCTTTTCCGCCAACACCAATGCCAGCGATGTAAAGTGTGTCACTTGGAGCAACAAAGCCGTTGCCGCCCAGCACGAAGCGCGGCACGATGGTAAACGCGGTGGCAGCGAGGCTGGCATTTCGAATAAAGTCCCGGCGTGACAACGCCGATGATTTCTTTTGCTCTTTCATTGTTCTAACCGTATTAAGATCACGAGTCAAATTTTACACTTTCGGCAAGAGTGCGTTCATCGTATTTCAAACCGTACTGATCGAGAACGTCCTGAGGCACACCATCCCATTGATTAGGCGTGTTACCCACATAGCCGAGATCTTTGATTCCAATTTCGCTGGTGAAAAATCCGGTGGCCGTAAGATCGCGCATCGTATTGAAGAACGAGACGCCCTGGTGCATTTCCGGTTTTGCCTGCTCGGGGAACGCAATTTCATCGACCATTTCAATGCGCTGTTGTTCAGTGCAGTCGACAAACGACTTCCCGAAACGCTTCATGCACTGAACGTCCAGCCAGCGCAGGCCGCCCCGCACCGGTGTTTGCAATTCAGGCTTATCTTTAACAATGAATTCGATGAAGTCCGGAACGCCGGCATCTGTGGCACTGCCTGATACATCATCCTTCGGAATGATGATGTCGACCAGGATGGCGATTGTAGCCATCTCGTGATCGTTGAAGAACTTTTCGGCACGCAGCTTTTCTTCCCGCGCGAGTTCAGCAGGGGTACGGTCGATTGTAAACTCGACCTTAGGCTGCGTGGCCTGTTGTTTACCGGTCTCGCATCCCTGAATCAACAACCCGGCGCCCACTGCGCCGACGGTCATGGATTTCAAATATTTTCGCCTATCCATTGTATTGTCAATTTATTGTCCGCTGTAGAAACGCGCAATTTGGGCGTCTCTACCCGAGGACGTTTCTACAAGTTTTGTTTTTTCATTTCGTCGATCAGGTATTCCGTCGCGCGCATGGAAAGCGCAAGGATGGTCCATGTCGGGTTCTTGTCGGCCTGTGACACGAAAGGCCCGCCATCGACGATGAACAAATTCTTGCACGTGTGCGCCTGGTTGAACCGATTAACAACTGATTTGCGCGGATCATCGCCCATGCGTGTAGTGCCAACTTCATGGATGATGCGACCGGGAGCTGCAAGTCCGTATTGATTCTCCGCCGTATCGGTATGGCCCCATGTCACCACACCACCTGCGGCTTCGATGATTTGCTTGAACGTCTCCTTCATGTGCTTCGCCTGCTTGATCTCGTAGTCGCTCCACTTGTAGTGGAACCGCAGGACAGGTATGCCGTATTTGTCGACCGTATTCGGATCGATTTCGCAGTAGTTGTCTTCACGTGCCACTGCTTCACCGCGACCGGACATACCGAATGTCGCACCATAGAAATATCGATAGTCATCTTTGAGCGATGCGCCATATCCACCGGCCGGTTTCATCTTTCCGTCGCGGCCAGGGTATTTACCATTCAAATGCTGTATGCCTGATCCAAATCCGTATCCGGGCATGCCCATTCCACCCCAGTATTCGATGTGGTATCCACGCGGAAAGTCGAGTTTCTTATTGTCGAGCCACCACGGTGTATACACGTGCATGCCGCCTACACCGTCTTCATTGTAACGCTTGCGTCCCACCAATTGCGGAAGGATACCACCCATGTCTGCACCGGTTGAATCGTGCAGGTATTTTCCAACGACACCACTTTCATTGGCGAGCCCGTTGGGATGACGAGATGACTTCGAGTTGAGCAATATGCGTGCTGACTCGCAGGCGCTCGCTGCGAGAACGACGACGCGCGCACGCACGGTGTATTCCTGCAGATCGTCTTTGTTCACGAAAGATACGCCCGTGGCATTACCAGATTCGTCGGTGATCACTTCCCGAACCATTGCATTCGGAATGACGTCGACGTTGCCGGACTCCAGTGCGGGTTTTACAAGCACGGACGAAGAAGAGAAATCGCCATACACGGTACATCCGCGGTTGCACTGTGCGCAGAAGAAACACGCGCCTCGCTTTTGGTTGTCGGGAAGCGGACGTGTGAGTATCGAGAGTCGTGATGGAATGACCGGAATATTCAGTTTTTTCGCGCCTTCTTTGATGAAGAGTTCGTGAAGTCGGGGTTTGGGAGGCGGGAGGAAGATACCGTCGGGTTCATTGTATATCCCTTCCCTGGATCCGAAAACACCGATGAGGCGATCTACCTTGTCGTAATACGGTGCCACATCATCATAGCTGATGGGCCAATCGTCTCCCAGGCCATCGATGCTTCGTCTCTTGAAATCGTGTGGGCCAAATCGCAGCGAAATGCGTCCCCAGTGGTTGGTTCGGCCTCCGAGCATCCGCGCACGGAACCAGTCGAATTGTGTTCCGTCTTTGTGGGTGTAGGGTTCTCCTTCAAGTTCCCATCCACCGTACGCCGCGTCGAAGTCGCCAAAGTGGCGATACGGTGTACTGGCACCTCTTCGCGGGGACTCCCACGGCCATTTTAGTTGGGTAACATTCTTTGCAGGATCATACATCGGTCCTGCTTCCAGCAACACTGTTTTGACGCCCGCATTAGCGAGGACGTAGGCGGCCATACCGCCACCAGCTCCGGAACCGACGATGCAGACATCGTACGATTTGGGAGTCTCCTTTATTTGAAATACTGACATAAATTAAAAATGCGCTCGCTTTTTTGAGTGGGTCTAAAAGTAATCTTTTCCACCTTAAAATGTTAAACAAAATGTTAAACACCACTCACAAGTTTGGAGTGTGAAAAAACACACGGATGGTGTCTCTATTTTGTATTGGTGTTGTTTTGCGCCTTTTTAGGAACGGGATCGTATCCGTGTGTGCCCCACGGGTGACAGCGGGCGATTCTTTTCATCCCGAGCCATAATCCACGTGGGACTCCCCATTCACGAATCGCCTCAATAGTATATTGAGAACATGAAGGTGTGTGCCTGCAATGCGTGCCCAGGAGGGGAGAAAGGGTAAGCTGATACAGCCTGATAGGAGCAATAAAGATTTTGCGCGCGATCATTGACAACCTGAAGGTGTTTCGCGTCATGATGAGGTCACCTGTTGAATGGACAACCAGTTTGGTTTGTGCAAAGGTTCCGTCCCTCAGTCGATGCGATACGTGATCTCCCCGTCCTTGCCATCCATGAGCCGTATGCCGAGCGCCGCCAGGTCGTCCCTGATCTTATCCGAAAGCGCGAAGTTTCTGTCGAGCCGCGCCTTCTTTCGGATGTCGATGAGCACCCGAATCACGCCGTCGATGAGTTCACCATCAGGAGCTTGTTCTTCCATCAATCCCAGGACATCCTGCATGAAGCTCACGTACGTCGTCTTCAGCAATTCCAGTGTTTCCGGTTCAATTCGTTCATGCGGCAGTTCGCCACTTCGTATGGCATTGATGCGCGTCGACATTTCAAACAGCGCTGCCAGTGTTTTCGCCGTGTTGAAGTCATCGCTCATGCACCGGTAGCACTCTTCCACAAGCTTTTTCAACTCCTCGTTTAATGAGTTGTCAGGATTATTGCTCGTATAGTTCGCGGGAAGGTCCTTTACAACTGAAAGCGTGTGGGCGAGCCGTTTGTATCCTTTCTCTGCGGCATTGAGCGCTTCGTTGGAAAAGTCCAGCGTGCTGGAGTAGTGCGACTGCAGCATAAAGAACCGCACCGTCATGGGAGAATATCCTTTTTGAAGCAGGGGGTGCGCACCCGTAAACAATTCGCGCGGCAGGAAGGAGTTGCCGAGCGATTTGCTCATCTTCTGCCCATTTACCGTCAGCATGTTGGAGTGCATCCAGTATCGTACGGGAGCGTGGCCTGTCGCGCCTGTCGCCTGCGCGATTTCGCACTCGTGGTGGGGGAATTTAAGGTCCATGCCACCGCCGTGGATATCGAATTCTTGCCCGAGATATTTGGTGCTCATAACTGTGCACTCGATGTGCCATCCCGGGAAGCCATCGCTCCAGGGCGATGGCCAACGCATGATATGCGTGGGCGATGCTTTTTTCCAGAGCGCGAAGTCGATCTTATTGCGCTTTTCGTCCTGGCTCTCCAGCTTTCGCCCGCTTTCCATGAGTTCTTCAATATTCCGGCCGGAGAGGATGCCGTAGTGATGTTCGCGATCGTATTTGGTGACGTCGAAATAGACCGAGCCGTTCACCACGTATGCATATCCTTTATCGAGAAGGGTTTTAATGAGTTCGATCTGTTCGATAAGGTGCCCCGTGGCTGTGGGTTCGATGTTGGGAGGGAGGATGTTGAACTGTCGCATCACGTCGTGAAAGCCCTGGGTGTACTGATGCACGATTTCCATGGGCTCGAGTTTTTCGAGGCGCGCGCGTTTTGAGATTTTGTCTTCGCCTTCATCGGCATCGTTCTCGAGGTGACCCACGTCGGTGATGTTGCGAACGTAGCGCACCTTATATCCGAGGAAGCGAAGGTAACGGGTGACAATATCAAAGGTGAGAAACGTCCTTACGTTTCCCAGGTGGACGTCGTTGTAGACGGTTGGACCGCAGACGTATATGCCTACGTATCCGGGTGTAATCGGCTGGAAAAGTTCCTTGGTTCCCTTGAGCGAATTGGTGACAGTAACGGGATATTGCTCGTACTTTTTCATCGGCTGAATAAACCGCCGAAATTAACAGTAAGTTTGATAAAAGCCGCAGAAAAAATCATGCGCGGAAAGTGTGACAAAAGGTGTGTTTTGGCAAGGCTGCAATCGTCCCCGCAAAGGTAGCCAGACGTGTGTGTGTATGACACAAAATCTGCATTTTTGGCGAAAGTTATCGATAACGGTTCCAAAACTCTGCCATTTTGACCGTTCGTAGAAAATACACTGTGATATATGTTTTTCATTCCATAACTTCATCACACGCGTGCGTTTTGATCGCGTTTTTTTCGAGTTCTTCTTGTTTGCAAAAACTAACCCCTTCACCCTATGCATTAGACCTCGAACTTTCTTCTATTCCCCGGGGTTGCCAGGCATCCTTTTGGGGACTGTCCGTCCGGCGACGGGCGATCTAAATTCAATTAACCCAACAAACAGATTATATGAAACAACGATACCACGTTTTCATACTGGGATTGTTGCTCGTATTTGCCAGTGTATCGGCATATGCGCAGCGGACGATTTCAGGGACAGTCTCTGATACGCAGGGCACGCCGATGCCCGGCGTTAATGTTATCGTGAAAGGCACGTCTTCCGGTACAACCACCGATTCTAACGGTAGGTATACGCTTGATGTAGGTGACGGAACGGTGCTTGTGTTCTCTTTTATCGGCTACATGACACAAGAAGTGGAAGTGGGCGCGCGGACCACTGTTGATGTGACACTTTCCGAAGACATTCGTCAGTTGAGTGAAGTGATTGTAACGGCTCTCGGTATTGAAAGAGAGGTTAAGGCACTCAACTATTCGGTTAGCGAAGTGAAGGGAGACGAGTTCGTTCAGGCCCGCGAAAACAACCTGGCTGCTCAACTTTCGGGTCGGGTTGCTGGCGTGAACGTAAGTAAAGCCTCTTCCGGCCCTGCGGGGTCAACCCGCGTGGTAATTCGCGGTAACAAAACACTCTCTGGCGGTAATCCCCTGTATGTTATCGACGGTATTCCGATGGATAACACCAACTTTGGACAAGCTGGACTTTGGGGTGGACGCGACGAAGGTGATGGTCTCACCAGTATAAACCCTGACGACATCGAGTCAATCACTGTGTTGAAAGGTGCCAGCGCAGCGGCTCTTTATGGTGGCCGCGCGGGGTTCGGTGTTATCAACATCACCACTAAGAAAGGTGCAGCCCGGAGGGGACTGGGCATCGAATTCAACTCCAACTACGTTTTCGAGACGGTCAATGATTTAAGAGACCTGCAGCACGAGTTTGGCGCTGGCAATTTCGTGGGCGAAACGCCTTCAAAGCCGACGACCCTTCAACAAGCTTTCAGTTGGGGTTCCTCTCACTGGGGACCCAGGCTTGACGGTTCCAATGTACTGCAGTTTGATGGCGTTGCCAGGCCGTACAGCTACGTGGGCGACAATTGGGATAAATTCTTCGAAACCGGTCACGCATGGACGAATAGCCTCGCACTCACCGGCGGTGGAGAAAATCAGACCTTCCGTTTTTCGGTGTCTGACCTGAGGAGCACATCGGTGCTTCCCAACAGTGGCTTCGATAGAACTAATGCTACATTGTCTACCAACGCGAGGTTTGCAGACAAGCTTACCCTCGATGCCAAGATCATGTACTCTCACGAGTTCGCACACAACCGCCCGGTATTGTCCGACTCCCCGGGTAACGCCGTTCAGTCTATGTGGATAATACCCAATAACGTGGACGTCGACATTTATCGCGGTGATCCGAACAAGCTCGGAGCAATTCCGGAAGGTATTTCGGATGAACTTCTCACCATATATGGACAAGGTGGCGATGCCCGTTTGCCTGGTCAGGAATGGCTGCCGGCGGCAAACAACTGGGGCCAGAATCCGTGGTGGGCAACCTACCAGTTCATTGATGACGATACCCGTGACCGGATAATTTCTTCAGGTTCGTTGCGTTACGACATCACAGACTTCCTCTGGATTTCGGGTCGGATCGGTCTCGACTGGTACACACGCCGTTCCACATCACTCACTCCTGAAGGTACCGGTTATCAACTCGGCGGGGCGCGTTCAGAAGCCGAAGACCGCACGCGCGAAACAAACATGGAGTGGATGTTGGGCTTCGACAAAGAATTTGGAAAGATCAGCGTGAACGCGTTTGTCGGAGGCAACAGGATGAGAAGGACATGGGAAAGAATTTCGGCTGATGGTAGCGGATTCAACGTACAGTTTTTCCCTGCAATCAATAACACCAGTTCCCGTAACTTCGGCTACGGCTTCGACGAAATGGGTATCAACTCGCTGTTTGGGTCTGCTGAAATCGGTTACAACGGCGTGTTGTTCATCACGGCAACGGGACGGGAAGACTGGTTCTCAGTGTTGAATCCTGAGTACAACCATTACTTCTATCCTTCGGTGGGTGCTTCGTTCGTATTTAGTGATGCGTTTAGCACACTGCCTACCTGGCTCAGCTTTGGAAAGGTCAGAGTTTCATGGGCGCAAGTTGCTACTGCGAACCTTGGTCCCTACAACGCCAACCTGACTTACTCGCTTAGCGGAGCTCCGCACCTGGGTCGCTCTATGGCCACCTTCTCGCAGGCGCAGGGCAACAACGGTACCATTCCTAACCCGCTGTTGCAACCCGCAGTGTCCACCGAAACTGAAATCGGATTGGATCTGCGATTCCTCAACAACCGGATAGGAGTTGACTTCACCTATTACTTCCAGAAGACCACGAAAGACATTCTTGCTGTTACCATCTCTCGGGCTTCCGGATTTGGAGCAACGTACGTGAACGTGGGTGAAATGGAAAACAAGGGTATCGAA
The DNA here is from genome assembly GCA_003242315.1 of Bacteroidota bacterium. Classification (GTDB taxonomy): domain Bacteria; phylum Bacteroidota; class Bacteroidia; order Cytophagales; family Cyclobacteriaceae; genus ZC4RG29. Next base: position 13,147 of record QGUY01000017.1, on the reverse strand, counting down.
CTCCTCCTGACTGGAACTCCGGTCCAAGGCCCGCTCACCTGGGATGTTTCACTGAACCTGGCTAAGAACAACAACAAGGTTACCTACCTTGCTGACGGTATCGATGAGGTCGTTGGTGAAGAGCCTCGCACGAGGAATGTGTTTATCAAGCATATCGTTGGCTATCCGTATGGTATGATCACAGGTCGGGTTCAACAACGCGATCCTAACGGTAATCCTATCTTCTTTGAGGATGGCCGGCCAGTTGCTACCTCTGAATATGTTCCAATCGGTAATGGTATTGCTGACTGGACGGGAGGCTTTAACAACTCGTTCACCTGGAAAGGGTTTAATTTGAGCTTCCTGATCGACTTCAAGATTGGCGGTGACATCTTCTCTGGAACGAACAACAGGCTCATCCAGAACGGTTTGCACAAGAAGTCGCTCCTGGGTCGTGAAGGCGAAGCACCCCTGCACGTTACGGGTGTTGTCAATACCGGAACAGCGGAATCACCCGTCTATACCCCGATCGATCGCGACCTCACGCCGCGTGAGGCGAGAGACTACTGGGGCTCAGTGGGCGGTGAGGCAACTGCCATTTCCGACATGTTCATTTATGACGCGTCATTCAGCAAACTCCGCCAGGTGGTGCTCGGGTATACACTGCCAAGGACGCTGCTGAGCAAGACGCCGTTCCAGAAAGTTACGGTGTCTTTCGTAGCCCGGAACCTGGCGATCATTTCGAAGAACATCGAGAACGTAGATCCTGAGTCGATGTATTCGACTAACGCTGGTGCGCAGGGTCTTGAGTACTTCGCGATGCCGTCTACCCGGAGCTATGGGTTTAACCTCAACTTAGGGTTGTAAAATCTAAACGAAAGACAGATGAAACTGACGAAATATATCAGAACAACAGCGTTGTGTGCCCTGGCGGCAGCTATTCCGCTCGCAAGCTGTGACACCGACGAGCTACATGATCTAAATATCAACCCGCAGGCGCTCAACGAGATTGACATGAACTTCCTGTTCACGGCAGCTGAGCTTGGGGCAGCCTCGGCGGGTTCGTCTGGGGACAACCGCTACATCGACTGGCGTACGAACATTGGGTTCGCTGCCTATGCTATTCAGCAGCTTGCTACGGCAGGCGGTGGCATTTCCCCTGGTGACAAATACACGGACAACGTGGAAAGCTACAATGCTCCATGGGAATTCATCTACGGGGATCAGTTGAAGAACCTCGCAGAAATACTGAGGCAGACCGGACCTGGCGGCTACGCGGAAGGGAAGAAAAAAAATACGCGCGAAGCAGCTCGCATTTTGCGCGCATTCCTCTTCCACAGGCTGACCGATTACTACGGCAACATTCCTTATTCGCAAGCGTTGCAGGGTATTCAAGGCATCCACAAGCCCGCGTATGATCACCAACAGGCGATCTATACTGATCTACTGAAGGAACTCGACGAAGCTTCTGCAGCAATCAGCCCATCAAATCCCGACGAAGGTTTCGCCGCGGCGGACATCATCTATGAGGGTGATATCGCCAAGTGGAAGAAGTTCGGATATTCGTTGATGCTGCGTCTTGCTATGCGCGTGTCGAACGTGGATGCCACTATGGCCCAAACGTACGTAACGAAGGCTATCCAGGGTGGCGTGTTCACGAGCAACGACGACAACGCGTGGGTTCCGATGGCACTCGAGCCCAGTGAGTGGACTAACCAGAATGGTATCTCCCGTGCGTTTGCGCCGGGCGATGGCGGCCAGCCCACAACGCTTAGCAAGCGGCTCATCGATATGCTGAAGGGCCCCGACCCTGCCAGCGCCGCTGACGACGACCCTCGTCTGATGATCATCAGCGGCGGTGTGAATGGCAATACGGATCCACTGGCGCAAGAAGGTATGCCGAATGGATTGGATCAGGCATTGCTCGATGATTACCTTGGTACAACGGGCGCTAACCAGAATGAGTACTTCTCCCACATCAACACCAAGATGCTGGATGATGACGATCCGTACATGCTCATGAACTATGCTGAAGTAGAATTCCTCCAGGCTGAAGCCATTGAACGTGGTATCGGTACCGTTCCTGGTACTGCGAAGGAACATTTCGAAGCAGGTGTTGCAGCTGCAATCCAGATGTACACGCCGTTCGATCCGTCCCTCGCGGTGGACGGTACGGTTGCTGTCAACTACGCTCAGTCGCTGGGCTACACCGATGGGGCGGCTAATGCGCTAGAAATGATTGGCGATCAGATGTGGCTCAGCAAGTTCTTCAACTGGTGGGATGCATGGGCTGACTGGAGAAGAACCGGGTTCCCGGTACTTGTACCGATCAACTATCCGGGCAATGTTACCGGAGGTACCATCCCGCGAAAGCTGCGTCTGCCTAGCCACGAAGTAGCTGTCAACGCAGAAAACATCGCACAAGGCGCGACCTTGCCAGATGAACCTACGACAAGAGTATGGTGGGACGGCGGTAACTAGTGCCGACGGCCTTACCGAATATTTCTGGAAAGTACCTGCGATTCGCGGGTACTTTCTTTTTTTGGTAATCAGCAATCGCTAGGGAAGCCCCGATCACCGCTTTCCCAAAAACACCCCATCACGCCCCTGTACGCTCCCCATATCACCGGCTGCCGCGCCTTGATATGAGTTGAAATGCGCCGAACACGCATGCCTAAAAAGACCAGTAAACCTCCGCGACTGTAATATTGACAATAAACGATGTCCAGGTATCCGTCGTCGTCAATGTCGCCGATCCACGGTGTGGTAAATATGTTCTTTACGCCCTGTGATTCGTCGATGGGTTGTATTGATCCTCTGCGGAAATCAACGGCAAGGAGACGGTTTTGGATCTGAGGTATCGTCGCCTCCACGAATCCCAATGAACAATCAAACTCATTGATACTGATAATAGCCTCGTCAACGCCGTCCTTGTTGAGATCATAAACAACAGGTGAGGAAAAACCTGTACATCCCATCTCCGCCCTGTAGGCGATTTCGCCGTTCTTTCCATTGAGCATCACCTCAATGGTGCCCGTGTTGTTAGGCCATTCACCTTTGCTGACAAATGTGAACAGGTCGGGCGTGTCGTCATTACCGGCAAAATAGCCAATCGCAAAACTGTTGCTGCATTCCGTGCCTTCAATCTTCTGCTGCCACACGTGTTGCAGCGTCTTACCGTCGATGGCAGTGACGGTACTTGCATGCGAGATCGCGATAATATCCAGAAATCCATCACCGGTTATATCAACAGCTACGGGAGGCGCAATAAAACCATGTCCTGTTTCCATGACAACTGCTTTGGCCGATGAGACGTTGCTCTTCATCAGATCGGAAAGTGTTGTGACGTAAAGTCGACCGTCGATCGTTTCACCTCCTGTTCCAAACACGATGGTATAATCCGTCGCACCAGGCTGGCGGAAACACAGGGGAGCCATGTACGACTCCTTCCCATCGGGAACTGTGTCGGCTGCGAGTATCGTTCCGGTACGCGCATCGAATACCATCAAAACTCCGGGATAGCGATCACTTTCATCATAGGGTGGCGCTTTCGGATTACCCCCGTTGACAATAAAGAGGTCATCAATTCCATCGCCATTCTGATCGGGAACAAGCACACTGTTCTGAAAGCTGAATCGCGCGTACCTCAAAACAGGATGGTCCGCGTATTGTTCATGGTTATACGCCCAGATCACTTTGCCCGTCTTGCCGTCAAGGGCTCTCAAGTATGGAGACCGGCCGCCAATGAAGACATCGGGAGTGCCATCTGAATTTATGTCGTAAAAGGTTGGCGAACCGTAGACCTGATCGTCAGCCTCCTGTTCCCACAGCACCGCGCCGGTCGCACCGTCAAGAGCGAGAACACCCTGCGTTGAATGCTGGTACTCATTGCGTCCTGCGCCCAAGACAATATCCAGGACGCCATCGCCATTCAGGTCGGCCGCCCTGGGCGATGACAATGACCCAATGACGGGGAAGTTCACTTCCCAGGCGAGTTCAGTCTTCTTACGGGCACATGAGAACACCAGGAGAACAAGTAGAGGGAGCCATCCGGAGGTACGCATAAGCGAGGTAGGGGAATCACACAAATAACGCGATTTATATCAATTTACAAACGGTCTTTTCGGACGGACATATCGACATGTGTGTAATACCAATTACACACACAGGATGTGGTGTCAGCGACGCTGCAATTGTTGCTAAAGGGCTTGTTAGAACGTTTGATTATGGCGAAATTTCTACGAGCAACCCCTTTTGCAACATGCAGATCACAACCCTCCGATCGGGCGTGTGGATCCTGATCCTGACCGTCACCGGCCTACATGCGCAGGAGGCTGCGCTATTTACGAAGCTACCGGCGACCGAAACAGGTATTACTTTCAAGAATATACTGGATGAATCACCCACCGCCAACGTGCTCACCTATGAATACTTCTACAATGGCGGTGGAGTAGCCGTAGGCGATATTAACAATGATGGCCTTGACGACATTTACTTCACGGCCAACATGCGGCCCAATGTTCTCTACCTCAATGAAGGCAACTTCAAGTTCAGGGACATTACCGCACAGGCTGGCGTAAGCTGCGATACGGGGTGGAAGACGGGCGTTACCATGGCTGACGTTAACGGCGATGGTTATGTAGATATCTACGTTTGTCACTCGGGTAAAGGGGATCCGGAAAAACGACGAAACAAACTTTTCATCAATAACGGGGATCTCACGTTCACTGAACGCGCGGCCGAATTCGGCCTCGATGATCCTGGGCATTCTACGCATGCGTCGTTTTTTGATTTCGATGGCGATGGCGATCTCGATATGTATCTCCTGAATCACAACGTGACGGTGATCAACGAATTCGAGTTCGCCAGTGCCAAGAAGAAACGTGATCCCTATGCGGGTGATAAGCTGTTCCGCAATGACAATGGGCGTTTTGTGGATGTGTCGGAAGCTGCAGGCATCAAGGGCAACCCGTTGGGATTCGGGCTCGGTGTAACGGTCGCCGACGTCAACCAGGATGGATGGCTCGATATCTATGTGTCCAACGACTATGTCGAACCTGACTATCTCTACATAAACAATCGTAACGGCACCTTTACCGATAGAATGACGCAATACATGCAGCACATCTCTTATTTCTCCATGGGCTGCGATGTGAGCGACATAAACAACGATGGCTGGGTGGACATCTACACCCTGGACATGCTGCCCGAGGATAACGAACGTCAGAAGTTACTGTACGGTCCGGAAAACTATGAGCACTATGCGCTCATGGTGCTCAATGGTTTTTATTTCCAGAACATGCGGAACATGCTGCACCTGAACAACCGCAACGGGACGTACAGTGAAATCGGTCAGTATGCCGGCATTTCAAATACCGACTGGAGTTGGGCTCCCCTGTTTGTTGATTTCGACAACGACGGATGGAAGGATTTGTTTGTCGCGAATGGATATTACCGCGATTACACAAATCGCGACTTCCTCAAGTTTAAAGGTGACTACTATTTCGAAATGGCGAAGTCACAGCAGAAGGCCGATACCTTCAAGCTTGTAACTACAATGACGTCGACGCCACTTCAAAACTACATCTTCAAGAACAACGGCGACCTGACGTTCTCTAATAAAAGCGATGATTGGGGTTTTACAGAAAAGAATTTTTCCAGCGGAAGCGCGTATGCTGACTTCGATAATGATGGTGATATTGACCTGGTGATCAACAATCAAAACGAGTACGCGTCAGTTTACCGCAATGAATCGAATCAGCGATACCATGATCGAAACTACCTCGCGATTCTTCTGAAAGGAAAGGGCGGCAACACCCAGGCGATCGGGAGTAAGATCATGGTATACACTGGCGGCCAGGTTCAATACTTCGAGAAAATGCATACCCGCGGGTTCCAGTCGTGCGTAACTGAGCGAATCCACGTTGGACTCGGATCCCATAGGAGTGCCGACTCAGTGGTGGTCATCTGGCCCAACGGTGCACGTACCGTCGAGCGCTTGGTACAATCCGGACAACTCATTACCCTCGTTCAACCGGATGTGCCGTCTGGTACGCGGGCAATAAACCATCTCCCCAAGTCTGATCCACTGCTGACCAGGGTGGATACCAAGATACCCTACACGCATACCGAATATGGGTTCAATGATTTCAAGCGCCAACCTTTGTTGCTTACGATGCTTACGAACTGCGGCCCTGTGATGGCTACCGGCGACGTCAACGGTGATGGCCTGGAGGATGTATACGTAGGGGGTGCGCAGGATAATCCCGGAAGGCTTTATTTCCAGACACCGAACGGTTCATTTACCGAATCCAAGCAATTCTTTCAGGCATATGACGGCAGGAAATTCACGGATGCGGATGCGAAGTTTGTTGACGTTGACAACGACAACGACCTTGATCTGTATGTTGTGAGCGGAGGCTACAACAATTACAAGGAGAATGACCCTGCGCTGCAAGACCGCCTGTTTATTAATGATGGAAAAGGAAACTTCACCTACAAGCCGGATGGTTTGCCTGCCGCAACGGTGAGCAAGTCGTGCGTGGCCGTTGCTGATTTCGACAAAGATGGTGATCAGGATATTTTTCTTGGCGGACGCGTGATTCCGGGCAGCTATCCTGTTACGCCGGAAAGTTTTCTGTTTGTGAATAACGGCGACGGATCGTTTACGCGCGCCACAGCGACCATCGCGCCAAAGCTGGAAAAGATCGGGATGGTAACGGATGCCAAGTGGATAGACGTCAACAATGACGGATGGCCAGACCTCGTGCTTGCCGGCGAATTCATGGCCATTGAAGTGTTTATCAATCGCAACGGAAAGACACTGGAACAGGCGACCAGCCGTTACTTTGACCGGCCTCTGAAAGGGTTTTGGTCCAGGATCGTGCATGGTGACTTTGACAACGATGGCGACCAGGACCTGATCATCGGTAACCTCGGATTGAACACTCAGCTTCGCGCAAGCGATAAGGAACCGGTTGAGTTGGTCTACAAGGACTTTGACAAGAATGGCTCAATAGATCCAATCCTCACATACTACATCCACGGAACGCCCTATCCCTTTGCGAGCCGTGATGAGTTGCTCGATCAGATACGAAGCCTCAGGTCCAAGTTCACCGATTATGCATCGTATGCAAACGCGCGCCTGGAAGACATTTTCTCCAAAAGCGATTTGAAGAATGCGCAGCGTCTTCAGGTGAACAGGCTGGAGACTACATACCTTGAGAACCGCGATGGGAAGTTTGTTATTCGCGACCTTCCTCGCGAGATACAATTCTCGCCTGTTAATGCATTCGCCCTTGTGGACGTCGACGGAGATGGACATCAGGATCTTGTGGCGGGAGGAAATCAGAGTGCCATCCGGATAAGGATGGGTGTGATCGATGCAAACTTTGGTCAGCTCTTCAAAAATGACGGCAAAGGGAATTTCACTTATGTCGGTCAGGCCGATTCGGGCCTGGTAACGACCGGCGATGTGAAGTCAATGGCAACAATCAAAGTAGGAAATGACCCCCACCTGCTGATCGGAATAAACAACGTAGGCATCGAAACATACAAATTGCATGAGAACTAGCGCAATGACTCTATGCCTGATCCTGGCGATCACGGTTGGGAGTACTTTCGGACAGGCACAGCGGGATGCGACTGCAAAGCTCCGGGAAAACGTATTTCATCTTTCGGAGGTAATGCTGCACGACGGAACTAATCCGCCCGCAGCGGCACGCTTCTACGCATATTCCCTGATGGGTGCCTACACCGCATTGCTTATGGCGGAGGATCGTTTACCCGACATTCTTCCCAGGTTGCATGAGAATCCTCAATTCACGTTGGTGAAAAAGCCAAAGTCCTTCGCGCAAGCCTTCGCCGCGCAGTATGCCATGCTGGAAGTGGGCAGAAGGATTATGCCATCAGGGCGAATGCTGAGCGAGCATCAGGCCAACCTCATAAAGGAACACCGGGAGGCATATGGCCTAACGGACCGCCAGATCGCGCAGAATGTAAAGTTTGCTGTCGAGGTTGCTGACCAGGTGCTCGCCTATGCCAGCAAAGATGGCTACGGCAAGCTCAGTACGTACACCCGTTACACACCGCTGAAAGGGGAGCAGTACTGGTACCCCACGCCGCCTGTCTTCATGGAAGCGGTAGAACCGCAGTGGGCAACGGTTAGGCCGTTCTTTCTCGAATCGGCTGAACAGTTTGCGCCTCCGCCGCCTACAGAGTACAGCATGGATACCACCAGTTCGTTCTTCCGGCAGGCGATGGAAGTATACGAAACGGGCAAGAACCTCACGGAAGAGCAAAAACTCATCGCCAGCTTTTGGGATTGCAACCCCTTTGCTGTCAGGTTCTCCGGGCACATGGCTATAGGACTAAAAAAGATTTCTCCTGGTGGACACTGGATGGGCATCGCGGGCATAGCGAGTATTAATGCAGAACTTCCGCTCGACTCAGCAGTGTTCGTGCATACAATCGTTGCCATGACGTTGCACGATGCATTCATCAGCTGCTGGCAGGAGAAGTACAACAGCAACCGGGTTCGACCCGAGACCGTTATCAACAGACACATCGATCCCGACTGGCGTCCGTTGCTGCAAACGCCACCTTTCCCGGAATACACGAGTGGTCACAGCGTTGCGTCGGCCTCCGCGGCTGTGGTGCTCACCCATTTCTTTGGCGATGGATTCAGTTTCGTGGACGATACGGAAGTTTATTTCGGGCTTCCCGAACGCAAGTTTGACTCATTCTATCAGGCATCAAATGAAGCCGCCATCTCACGCCTGTACGGCGGCATCCACTATCGCGACGCGTGCGAATTGGGTGTAGAGCAGGGACGGAACGTCGGGAATCTTGTGGTTAGGAGGTTGATTGAAGCGATTGAGGAATAGAGTGGTTGCAGAGGCAGAGGCAAGAACGACATCGATTCGCAGGTTTCAACTTTCGTTTGCGAACTTCGGCTCGGGAAGTGATGCAAAGCCTGATTCGTTTACTTTTCTGATAAAATAGCGGCATAGCTCGGGTGAGTAGACCTCCTCTTGTTGATGCATGAGGAAGAACACTCGCTGCAGACCTTGTTCTACCCATTGGCCTATGCGCCGCACCCAATCATCGCACCGCGTATAATCGGTAGGGTGGAGGCTGTTACCAACAAACCGAATGAATGCACTTGGTGTGGTGAGACGCATATGTACGCAATCGCGCCGGCCCGCTGCGTCCGTAATTACAGCACCAACGCCACGCTGTTCGAAGAGATCAAAAACCTTCCGCTTCAGTTCCGCGTCTGAGAACCATCCGGGGTGACGCAATTCAACAAAGATGTCGAGACTCCCGGGAAGAGATTCCAGATATTGGCGCAGAACGTCGAAATTCTTTGTAGCGAAATTTGGTGGTGTTTGGAGAAAAACGGGGCCCAGATTTTCTCCAAACGCTGCAATTCCCTTAAGAAATACCTGTGTTAATTCATCCGCATCCTTAAGTCGTTTCTTATGCGTGATCTTGTCGTTGAATTTTGGACAGAACAGGAAACCCGGCCGCACCATAGCCTTCCAGGCTTCCACCTGGCGAACGGAGGGCAGCTTATAGAAAGTGGCGTTTAACTCCACGCAATTGAAGTGCTGTGCGTAGAGATTGAGAAAGTTGTCTTCCTTCGTTCCCTCCGGGTATATCCGGCCTATCCATTCTTTTCGGCCCCACTTGGCGCATCCGGTGTATACTTTTACGGTGCCTTGTCCTTTCGCTTTCGCGAGCACGCGTTGCGTTTCAACATCATCAGGTGGCAGTGTGAAATCTATACTGTCAAATTCCGTTGCATCGACTTTTCCAAACTCCATGGACGAATATAGGACAAACAGGAATATTACAATTCCTTGTTAAGGTTCATCTCGAACATTTTGTTCCAGTTGGTGCCATCCGACGAGAATTCACCAATTTCGGTCCACACCTTTCCCGCTTCCTTCAATGTTATCATGTACCGTATTTGTCCCGAATTGTTCGGAAGACTGTATCCCCACGAGAAGGCATTGTCTTCTACAACCTTGAACCATGCATCGGTTGAGCGTCCGTCGCGGAGGTACGATTTCATGGCATAATCGCCTTTCATAACATCATAGTTGATGACAGCCAGGGCATTGAAGACGACATCATCTCCTCGTTTCCCCACGCCTTCAATCTGAAGGATGGTTCCGTCCAGCCTGAACTGAACGTCTTCGGTTTGGTTGAAGGTTTCTGTGCGTCCCGGTCCCATAGTCACAGTCCCGCTTCCTTTCCATTTACCGGCAAGCGCTTCCAGTTTCTGTAAACGTTCCTTGCACTGAGCGGAGAAATCGGGGGCTTGTGCGTTGGCGCTGACAAAGCCTAAGAGGCAGGCAGCGAGCAGGGGGGTGATCAGCTTTTTCATGGTTTTGAGGTTGGGTTAAATTGTTAGGTTAGTAATTCGTTCACTGTCGATCGATATATTGCCGCAGGCGTTCAACATATTCCTCAAAGGCGCGAATGCCCGTTTTCGTAATTGTCGCCGTTGTAAGAGGCTTTTTTCCTTTGAAGGATTTCTCGATTGCTATGTACCCGGCTTCAGCGAGCTTTTCCAGCTGAACGCTCAGATTACCGGCTGTACTTCTCGTCTTTTCTTTGAGAAAAACGAACGAAGCTGTCTTTTCGGTGATGAGGAGCGACATGACAGCCAGACGCAATTGTGAATGCAGGACAGGATCCAGATCCTTGAACATCGTCATAATCCTTCGTCTCGCTTCAAGAGATATCCCGGGACGAGGTATCCCAACGCTACCGCTACCGCGCCCACCAACAACTGCCAGTCGTATGTAATCAGGAAGCACACAATGCCTGCAATCCAGAAGACAACAGCGCCGAGAATCATCGGGCGGAAGCGCAACACAATTCCGGAGATGAACGTAGGCAACGCGCTCGCGATAAGGATCAACGCGTTGAGGTGATAATTGACTTCTCGTCCAAATGCGATGAAGATGAGAATGGTGATGACGAACGCCACCCATGCCCACATCATGATGGTCTCCAGCCTCGTCGCGGGACCTGATTTTTTCTGAACCCGGGATCCATAAAAGAACGAGATGATCATTGCGGGGAATGTGATCAGCCAGGTCAGGTAGGGCTTGTCGTACCCCACGCTCAGCAACACGTAACCGCCGAGATAAGCCAGCACAACTACCCAGCCCCACAGCAGGAAATAGAAGCTTTTCTGCCGGATACCCGTTTTTGCCTCACGAATCATGGCGGTGATTAACTCGAGGCTTTCCTGTGCAGTCATCTGTTTTTCAATGTGTTCCATAACGCGGGAGCATAATATATGATCCAATGTAAACTAGTTTATGTTATAAACCAAATTTTGAATGTTCTGAATCCACTGTATTTTGCCGCCATGTTTACCGGGATAGTTGAAGCGATGGGAACCGTTCGTGCTGTGAACGCCAGCGGGAGTAACATTGACCTGGCTGTGGAGAGCCCCATTGGCCGTGAACTCAAGATAGATCAAAGCGTATGTCACAACGGAGCGTGTCTTACCGTGGTACGAACGGAAGGGGATACACATTGGGTAACCATTGTGAAGGAAACGCTTTCGCGAACGACATTAGGGTCGCTGCGTGTTGGCGACAAGGTCAACCTGGAGCGCAGCATGAAAGCTGATGGCAGGTTCGATGGGCACATCGTTCAGGGTCATGTCGACCAGGTCGGACGCATTTCCAGCATCACGGAAGAAAACGGGAGTTGGTTGTTTGGATTTGAATACGATCCTTCGTCGGGTAACATAACGGTTGAAAAGGGCTCTATATGCGTTGATGGCATTAGCCTCACGTGTTACCAATCCCGTGACGGCGCTTTCGTTGTCTCCATCATTCCCTATACTTTCGAGCATACCACGCTCGGCACAAAGAAGGTTGGAGATAGTGTCAATCTTGAATTCGATATCCTGGGAAAATACGTGCGCCGTATTATGCAAGTCAATGGCTGACTTCCCGCCGTCCGAATCGCCTGAGCAGGTACAACGTGACGGCTAGCATGATCAACGCACCGATGATCCCTACCAGCGCGCCGACAATAATATCACCCGGGTAGTGTACACCGAGATAAATTCTTGAATACGTCATCAGTACTGCCCAGAGAAACAGCCACCGGATCCAGCGATAGCCTGATAGGATGGTAACGACGAAAGTAGCAACGCCAAACGTGTTGGCGGCATGGCCACTTGCGAAACCGTACAACCCGCCGCGGTACCCATCAACGATGTGAACGAGTCCGCCGAGGGATGGGTCATGGGAGGGACGCAGTCTCTCGAAATATGGCTTCATGAGGTTGCCTGTAACCTGATCGGCGAACACGATCGTTAGTGTAACCCCTAACAGTACAGCCCAACTGTTCTTGCGGTAATCTTTGATGACCAGGTAAATGAGGAAGATGTAAAGGGGTATCCACGACTCTGTACGTGTGATCCAGGGCATCACCGCATCCAGCCACGGCGTATTCAGGCGGTTCAGGAAGAGAAATGCTTCGCGGTCGAGTTCAAGCAGGAGTTCCATGACGGAGGAGCGGATTTAGCGCGTAATGAGAAAATACCGGACAAATGTAACATTTCAATAAAGAGTAACGAAAAGGACGGCACCTCGCATGATTGAATTCGCCGCTAAAATGCCGATTTTAGTAAGGTCGTTTTTCCGACCCAAACACTAACCTGCCTATGGACAAATACGACCTCGTGGTTATCGGTGCCGGTCCCTCCGGGTATGCCGCCGCTATGCGTTCACTGGATTTCAAAAAGAAGACACTCATCATAGAACGAAACCAGGTAGGAGGTGCGGGTGTCACGAACGGGGCGTTATCATCGAAGACATGGTGGGAGCTTTCCAGGGAGACGGCGTCCTTTCGCAAGAATCTGAAGCGATTCGACATCAAAGTTCCCCGAATCAACTATAGAGAAATCCAGGAAGAAGTGCGTCGTGCTGTCCTCGAAAGAAAGACCATGCTCGAGGAGCACCTGATGCTGATGGAGTCAACACCTGAGTATGCAGGGTTGCTTCTTTCCGAAGAGGAACGGCCCGCTTGCTAAGCCAGAATGAAATTGAAATCACCGACGGGGAAAACCGAGACGTTGTGTGGGGCGATTATATCATCCTGGCCACAGGAAGCCGGCCGCGTACACTGC
>QGUY01000266.1 GCA_003242315.1 Bacteroidota bacterium | reverse complement strand
AAGCGCATCCAAGGGTATGTGTGTTGTCGTGTTTTTTGTTTTAAGCAAAAAACCGGCATACAAATTGGACTCCGTTTCGTGGGCTCGGGAATTTTGATTATTTCTCTGTGCCCCTCCGTGCCCCCTGTGCCTCTGTGGTTAACTCTCCTCACCCCAAGTGACTCGTATCATTCTCCAGCTCAAGCACAAACCCCTCCTCCCCATGCCCCAACAAATACAACCCCACATTGGTATGCTTGAACTCATCCATGAAGCGAAGCGGTCGTTCCATCATACGGCATAACATAATACGCATCGCACGGCCGTGCATACAGATGAGGATGTTGCGTTCATGGTGGCGCGACATGATGTGAGCAAGTGAGGCGTCGATGCGAAGAAAGACATCTTCAGGGCTCTCCCCGCCTTCGATGGCAAGACTGGTATTGCCCTTTGCCCATTCGTCGACAAGGTATCGATAGTACAGATCCGTTTCGGGCGAGATGCGCTGACCTTCTTTCTTGCCCCAGTTGATTTCATTGAGGCCGGCAAGCGGTTCATGCGCCACCCCATTGCGAAGGAAGTCCTCCACCGTTTCAACGGTACGCTTTAGTGCGGAAGTGTAAACGCGATCGAACGGGACGTCGCGATACCGTTCAAAAAAAGCCCGCGCCTGCCGGCGACCGTGTTCGTTCAGACTGGTGTCGATCCCGCTTCCCTGCACAATGCCCAGACGGTTGAATTCCGTCTGTCCGTGACGGATCAGGTAAATTTTTTTCCTGCTCAATTTCAATTATTTTGGCCCCGCCGATGACGGTTTGGCGCCTCGCATTGGGCGCGAATCGGCGCAAAAATAGTCAAAACCGGTTCCCGGAATGTATTCATGACGATTTTCAACCGGAATGTCACCCTGGAAGACCTTAACCGGCTTGCACCCGGAACGATGGTTGCCCACCTGGGTATAGAATTTACCGCCATCGGTGAGGATTATCTCGAAGCCCGCATGCCGGTCGACCACCGGACCACTCAACCCCTCGGACTTCTACACGGCGGAGCGTCTGTAGCACTGGCTGAAACGCTGGGCAGCGTAGCAGCGACGTGTTGTATCGACCCGACGACCCATTTCGTCGTGGGTCTCGAAATCAACGCCAACCACATTCGTTCAGTACGCGAGGGATACGTCACGGGCAAAACAACACCCATTCACATTGGAGAAAAGACGCACGTCTGGGAAATCCGGATATCCAATGAGGCCGGAGAACTGGTGTGCATAAGCAGGATAACGATAGCCATACTGGAAAAGAGGAAATGATGGAGCAGATCAGGCCGGGTACGGGTAAACTTGAAACAACCAGCCCTTTGTCGCTGGTAATTGAAAAAGCGCTGAACAAAAAACTTCCCCTCGCCCTTTGGCGTCTTCCCGGTCGCAAGACCTCCACACTCATCATCGCCGCCACCGTTTCAAAACTTTCGCGTGAAGACGCGATCGAGGAGCTGCCCCCGGGATTCATATTCGCACCTTACAGCGATGATAACCCCATTCTGTTCATCGAAGGATCGATTCAATACACGGTACAGGATGGCATAGTATCCGGCGCGCTCGGTGAACTCGAATCAATGATACCTGAAGAACCGCACGCACCGGGCCAATCCAACGCCGCAGTAGCAGCCTCCAACCCTCAGATACCGGCCTTCGAAGACGCAAAGGCTCATTACATAGAACTTGTCCGCAAGAGCGTTGAAGCCATTGAGGCAGGCAAGTTCGAGAAAGTTGTACCGACGCGGGTAAAGCAGGTTCCATTGCCTGCGGGTTTTGACATGATCGCCACCTACATGCGTCTTTGCGGCGATCATCCGGAAGCCCTGGTAAGTCTCGTCCACATTCCCGACGCTGGAATTTGGATGGGCGCTTCGCCTGAGATGCTCGTAAGCGTTGAAGAAGGACGCATCTTTCGCACCGTTGCGCTGGCAGGAACGCAACCCTACCAGGAAGGTACACCACTAAAGCAGGTAGCGTGGACTCAAAAAGAAATCGAAGAGCAGGCGCTTGTCGAGCGTTACATTATCAGTTGCTTCAAAAGGATTCGACTTCGTGAATACAGCGAGCACGGTCCGAAGACTGTGGTTGCGGGCAACCTCATGCACCTGCGATCAGATTTTACCGTTGATCTTCGCCAAACCAACTTCCCGCAGTTGGGTTCGGTAATGTTGCGGCTATTGCACCCCACTTCTGCCGTGTGCGGCATGGAGCTTGGACCAGCGCGTGAATTCCTTCGTGAACACGAAGGCTACGACCGTGCCTTTTACACTGGCTATTTGGGACCGGTGAATGTGGCGGACAACACAGACATTTATGTCAACCTCCGGTGCATGCAACTGCGCGATGGTTACGCACTGATGTACGCGGGCGCGGGCGTCACGGCCGACTCAGTGCCGGAGCGCGAATGGGAAGAAACAGAAATGAAGTTCAATACCCTGACTACCAGCCTAACCTGAAGTGTCGATCCCCGCAATTAATCGGATTGCATCCGTATGCCGGCAAAAAGGCGTGGACCAAGTGGTCCTGTGCCCAGGCTCCCGCTGCGCGCCACTGACGCTGGCGTTCGCGCGTGAGCCTGGAGTAACAGTACGAACGTTTAGCGATGAACGCAGTGCAGGCTTTGTGGCACTCGGGATGGCCCGGCAGTTACGCCGACCCGTAGCGTTGGTGTGCACATCAGGAACGGCAGCGTACAATTTTGCACCGGCAATCGCTGAAGCTTATTTCAGCGAAGTGCCATTGATCGTGTTCACCGCCGATCGGCCGCGGGAGTGGATCGCACAGCACGATGGCCAGACCATTTTTCAACCGGGAATGTTTGGCGCACATGTCAAGGCATCTTTTGAGCTTCCCCAGGAGTATGCCCACGCCGACGATCAGTGGGCTATCAACCGGATCGTCAACGACGCGATCAACCTGACAATGGAACCGATGTGCGGACCGGTGCATATCAACGTTCCCCTTCGCGAACCTCTTTATCCAGGACAACGCCGCGATGAAGTAGATACCGCGTCAGCTCGCAGCATTGAGGTCATATCGTCAGCACTTACGTTGTCACCCTCAGAGGCTGACACACTGATGAAGCGCTGGAATCACTTTAATAACATACTAGTTGTTGCGGGACAATATGAACATAATCCTGAGCTAACCAAACTCGTGGACAGTGTTTGTCATGCAATGCACATCCCCGTTGTTGCTGAGATCACGGGAAATCTTCACGGTGCAACGAATGTTATAAGGCATAGCGACGTCTTCCTCGGCGCGGCATCGTCCGATCTGAAGAAGAGCCTGCAACCCGACCTCCTCGTTACGTTTGGTCGTGGCTTGGTGTCGCGCCACCTGAAAACATTTCTGCGACAATTTCCGGCTGCTGAGCATTGGCACATTCAACCTGCCGGACATGTAGCCGATACGTATCAGAGTCTCACAACAATCGTGCGGACCACGCCGGTGCATTTCTTCAATCTACTCGCCGGG
This sequence comes from Bacteroidota bacterium, assembly GCA_003242315.1. GTDB lineage: Bacteria > Bacteroidota > Bacteroidia > Cytophagales > Cyclobacteriaceae > ZC4RG29. Next base: position 1,983 of record QGUY01000266.1, on the reverse strand, counting down.
AAGCACCAAAGCGAAAGCTTTGAAATGCAAAAGCAGCGAAACTATTTCAATCTGTGGGAGATCGAAGAACGGAGGACGCGCGCAGATATTGAAGCGTATTTCGCCGCTGGCGGTCATGGTGAACTTGAATTGGTATCCCATGTCTTGCATGGTTTACCTCAGGGATGCAATCTCCACCTTGCCAACAGCCTTAGCGTAAGGTACGCCAACTTAACGGGTCTGCCCTTTGAACGCGCGGATGTCAGGGTGTTTTCCAACCGCGGAACGAGCGGCATTGATGGTTGCACGAGCACAGCTGTTGGTCATGCTTTGTGCGGGACAGAGCTGAACGTGCTTATCACGGGTGATGTGGCTTTCTTTTACGATCGCAACGCCTTCTGGCATAACTACGATATTTCAAACTTGCGCGTTGTGGTGCTCAACAATCACGGTGGCGCGATCTTTACGGTGGTGGATGGCGCCGGCGATTTACCTGAAACCGAAGAGCTCTTTGTTACGCGACAAAAACTTAACGCCAGGAAACTGTGCGAAGAGTATGGTTTCGACTACATTCCGCTCGACAACAAGAGGAAGCTCACCAACGCGTTGAAGGACTTCTTCGATGCCGAAGGGGGAACGCGGATCATGGAACTTGAAACGAGCGCATCCGAAGCGCGCGAAGCACTACATCGATTCAGACAGCATGCAAAACGACGTTATGAAAAGTAAATATCCCTGGAAAGAAATTAAGAAGTACAAGGAAATTCTGTTTCACCAGTATGAGGGCATTGCCCGCATCAGTATTAACCGTCCGGAAGTGCATAATGCTTTCACGCCATTAACGGTGCAGGAGATGATCGACGCCATGAACTGGTGTCGCGAAGACGGCGATACGCGCGTGATTATTCTCACCGGGGAAGGCGGAAAGGCGTTCTGCAGTGGTGGCGATCAGCGTGTACGCGGTCATGGTGGCTATGTGGGGCAGGACGCTGTACCCAGACTCAATGTCCTTGATCTTCAAAAGCTCATACGCTCCATTCCTAAGCCTGTCATTGCGGCTGTGGCGGGATGGGCGATTGGCGGTGGACACGTGTTACACGTGGTGTGTGATCTGACGATCGCCGCTGAGAACGCGCGGTTTGGTCAGACCGGCCCCAAGGTCGGCAGCTTTGACGGCGGATTTGGCGCGTCTTACCTCGCCCGTATTGTTGGCCAAAAGAAAGCGCGTGAAATCTGGTATTTGTGTGACCAATACAACGCGCAGGAGGCGTTGGATATGGGACTCGTGAATAAGGTCGTGCCCCTTGAAGCGCTGGAAGATACGGCAGTGGAATGGGCACGAAAGATCATCAAGAAGAGTCCCCTCGCCATCCGTATGTTGAAGTCCGCCTTCAACGCTGAACTTGACGGCCAGGCCGGCATCCAGGAACTCGCTGGCAACGCGACGTTGCTGTACTATTTGTCAGACGAGGCAAAGGAAGGGAAGGACGCGTTCCTGGAGAAGAGAGATCCGGATTGGGGGAAGTTCCCGAAATTTCCCTAGGGATGTGTTGCCGTGAAGCGGACCTGCGGTCGCTTCACGGTAGTGTTGAAGTGTTGATGTATCTGCATCTGCATGTACCTCTCTCACTTCACTTCCTCCAACTTCACCCCAATCAACGCCTCCAAGTCCAGCTTACTCATCAAATACTGCGTCTCCGCTTCTACTACCTGGATGCGGTGTTCGTTCATTGATTTTTGTGCGGCGAGGTATTCTTCGACGGTAGCGGTTCCGTTTTTGAATTTTTCTTCAAGGAGGAGGTAGTTCGATTCTTCATCGGCAAGAGCATCGCGGCGGATACCCCAAATGGTTTCGTCGCGCTTGAATTGGTTATAGAGTTTAAGTACTTCTGCGCGAAGTGCGAGCTTCAGTTGGTTGACACGGTCCTGCGAAGCTTCGTAGCGCTCGATGGCTGCGCGTTTTGCGTGAGGACGTGCCCTTTATACACATCTCCGACCCACGAA
>QGUY01000265.1 GCA_003242315.1 Bacteroidota bacterium | reverse complement strand
GGCCATAGCTGGGTATGAGTCGCGTACACCTCTATAAAAAGCTTGTAGCCCTGACGGGGAAGTCACCCCTGGAATTCATTCGCACCATCCGGCTTCAGCGTGCCGCTCAGCTGTTGGAAAAGAGCCAGCTGACGGTTGCCGAAGTTGCGTACAAAGTTGGCTTCAACAATCCCAAATACTTCGCCCGTTATTTCAAGGAGCATTTTAATGTATTGCCGTCGCTATACGCCGGAAGAAAACAATAGCACATACAAAAATCTCAACGTCTTTCGCGGTTCAACGCTCCGCGTCTCCACAGTTTAATACCCGGAATTCCCATCCAAATAACAATCTGAACCCACATCATTACGATTTTGTAGCCTATCGCGCAGGGAATTCGTGTTAGATTGACGTGATATTATTCCAGAACCTGATGTCTGCTGATAATTACAGGAAAAGGAGCAAGGTAATGCTGATCCTGGAGATTCTACTCTATTTTTTGATCATGGGATGCATTGTTCTTGTGTCGCTGATTTAATCAAACTGTCCCTGTTCGACCGTCAATGTCGTCGTTTAGACCGTTCTTCCGACTTCTGAAAAATCCCGCCGAATCCGTTTGCAAACGCATTTTTGCCTAACATCTGATACCCTTTCCTGAAACATTTCAACACCCTCCGTTAACCTTTCGCCCGCAACTGGATAACATTTCAATACCCTCGAAGTCCATTCGGAAAGGCATCTTTGATATGCCCTCGTGGCAACCGATTGCGTAGCCGCCAGTGAGAATTCGATTGCGGGAGTTGGAAGGCGGTACCGTCCAGAGCCATTGCATTGAGCATTGAAGGATAACCGGATCAAGTAGTTTCAGATGGTTTGGCTGAAACGTTCTAGCCTGTCGCGGATTTCCTCGTGAAGTCCCGCCAGGTGATCCGGTATAACACGTCCAGATCGCATCATTATTCAACACAACCCTATAATCTATGAAGATTGTTTACCGAAGTTTTGCACGAGCGGTCGTTGCGGTGCTCCTCCTGCTGGGGTTTGCGTCAGCTTACGGGCAGCAGCGCATCGTGACTGGGCAGGTCAATGACCAATCGGGGAACGCCATGCCAGGCGTAAACGTGGTCAGGAAGGGGACTTCCATCGGTACGGCCACGGACGGAAATGGGAGCTTCTCGATTGAGGCATCTGATGACGATGTGCTCGTAATCTCCTTCATCGGATATGTATCACAGGAGATACGCGTGGGATCGCAGAGCAACATTCGCGTAGTCCTGTCCGAAGACGTAGCCACCCTTAATGAGGTGGTTGTTGTGGGTTATGGTGAGATGCGGCGCGGTGACTTGACTACAGCGCAGACTTCGATTTCCTCAACCGACATTCAACGTACACTCAACACTACCATCGAACAAGCGATACAGGGGCGGTCGGCCGGTGTCTATGTAACGCAAAATACTGGCGCCCCTGGTGGTGGTATTTCTGTCAACATTCGTGGTATCAACTCCATTGGGGGAAGCAATGAGCCTTTGTATGTCATTGACGGTGTGCAGATCCAGGGATCTACTTCCGCTTCTGGAACCAACCCTCTGGCATCTTTGAACCCCGCCGACATTGCCAGCATGGAGATCTTGCAGGGTCCGTCAGCTACAGCTATCTACGGATCCCGCGGAACGAATGGCGTCGTGCTGATTACGACGAAGCGCGGTAAGGCAGGAGATGTTAAAGTTACTTATGACTTCTCTTACAGTCTCCAGACACCTCCTGAAAATATTCCGGTAATGAACCTGCGCCAGTACGCGCAAATGGAAAATGAGTACAAAGCCATCGCCGGTGGTCAGGTGCGGGAAGACTTTCTGGATCCGTCCATCCTCGGTGAGGGGACGAACTGGCAGGACGAATTGTTCAAGTCTGCCGCGATGCAAAAGCACCAGGTTAGCGTAAGCGGCGGGAACGACAAAACCACCTTCTACATTTCCGGCGAAAGGATGATTCAGGATGGGGTAGCCCTTGGTTCCGGATTCGAACGGACCTCAGCCCGCGTCAACTTAGACGTCAAACCTCTTGAATGGCTCTTCATCGGGGGGAATGTTAACTACGCGAAGACAGACGAGAAGCTGGCATCAAACAACCTCAACGGGAACAACCTAATCGTTAATGCCATTCAACTCGGTCCACAAATTCCAGTCAGAAACCTTGACGGCACGTACGGTGGTGGTAATCCAGCCAACAATGCTGAGCAATTTGCTCCGCCTAACCCGGTGGGGATAGCCGAGCTATCAACGAATAAGTTGCGTCGCGACCGCATTATGGGTGGACTGAACGCGGGTGTAAGGATTCTCGATGGACTTGAACTTCGTACGAACTTCAATACCGATATAGGATTCTATCACTCTACTTACTATTTGCCCACTTACGACTTTGGCTGGCAGGAGAATGCAACAGCAGTGCTGGAGAACAACCATAATTACAATACGTACTGGGGCTGGAGTCAGACGATACAATACACCAAGCAGATTGGAAAGCATCACATCAATGCCATGGCTACCCATGAGGCACAGGAGTCCTACTGGAAAAACCTGAACGCGTCCAGGCGGGGTTTTCTAACGAACGAGGTTCTGGACCTTAATGCAGGAGATGCTGAGACCGCAGGCAACGGTGGGGGTCAGGGCGACTGGGCAATGGAGTCCTACCTTGCCCGCGTAAACTACAACTTTGACGACCGCTACATCGTGACTGCAGCATATCGCGCAGATGGTTCTGCGAATTTTGGTCCCGGAAAGAAATGGGGATACTTTCCTTCAATTTCCGGGGTGTGGCGCATTTCGGAGGAAGCATTCTTCAACGTGCCCTTTATCAATGACCTGAGGCTCCGGTTTGAAACCGGTCTGACCGGTAATCAGGGTGGCGGTGGTGGCATCTATGGCCGCATGGCCACTGCCCTTCCTACTGAATGGGGATCGGGCTTCCGACCGGAAAACTATCCTAATGCGGACTACCAATGGGAAGAAACCAGAACGGATAACTACGGTATCACATTTGGGCTGTTTAACGGAAGAATTCAGGTCGATGCCGATTACTATATCAAGAATACAGACAACCTGATTCTCCAAAGCGAGTTGCCCTGGTACATGGGAACGAGAGGCGATGCAGCTGTGGGTGCTCCCATGGTTAACGTAGGATCTTTGGAAAACAAAGGATGGGGATTTTCCATTCAGACTACAAACATCGACAAGAATGGATTTAAGTGGGAATCCAACTTTAATATCTCTGGCTTCAAAACCAAGATCACTAACCTCACTACCGGGTCAACGCACCTCACTCGAGAAGGGCCGGATTGGTTCCTTGCCAATTTTGCGCAACGTACGCAGGTTGGGTATGCTCCCTGGTTATTCTATGGTTACATAGAAGAAGGACTCTTCCAAAGTGTAGAAGAAATTGAAAACAGTGCGCGCCCCGTTGACAATAATGGCGACCCTCGTCCCGCTGCCGAGAACAGTATCTGGGTAGGCGATGTGAAATACAGAGATATAAACAACGACGGGAAGATCACAGCCGATGACCGTACGTTTCTCGGTAATCCTTATCCCAAGTGGTTCGGCGGATTCACGAACACGTTCTCCTTCAAGGGTATTGACGTCAGCATCCTGCTGACGTACAGCTACGGAAACCAGGTTTATAACTATGTGAGATATCAAAACAACAATCCCAACAATATCAACCTGGGTCGTAACATGTTTGTCGAGGCATTCGACTACGCCAAGGTGGCGGTGGACGAGGAAGGCAATCCGTACCTGTTGAACCCTGGGACGCGCGTGAACAGGATATCCGGTTCGAACGTCAATGGAAATTATGATCGACTCACAGATAAGTACCTCGAAGATGCGTCATATCTGCGTGTGAAAAACATTACAGTGTCATACAGTTTACCACAGTCGCTGTTGTCGAAACAACGTGTAGTTCGCAATGTGCGGCTTGGAGTGAGCGTACAAAACGCTTTCACTATTACCGACTATTCCGGGTATGATCCGGAAGTGGGATCATACGTCGGACCTAATGCTGCACAGGCTGAGGGATTTGTTGGCGTAGACTATGGACGTTATCCGCTAACACCTGTCTACTCATTTAATGTCGGAGTTGATTTCTAGTCTTAAATGGATCAGAAAATGAGAAATACTAATATCATACTGCTTGCCGCGCTGACCGTGCTGGTCGTGTTTGCCGGCTGTTCGGACGAATTCCTGGACAGACCACCGCGCGATAGGCTGGTGGACGCCAACTTCTTCAAGAACGACGAACAAGTATTGGCAGGCACTGCTCCCCTGTACAGCGCTGTATGGAAGAGCTATGTTGACAAGGCCAACTTCAAGCTTGGAGACATCCGAGGTGGAACCGTGTTCCGCGCCTGGGGCGATCGTGACGCCGTACTGTTCAACATTACTGACGTATCGGAACCTAATGAGCAAGCGTATCAGGCTTTCTTCGTAATCGTTGGGCAGGCCAACCTGGCCATCCACAATATCAATACGTACGCAGGTCCCGAAGTATCGGAAGAGATAAAGAATCATGCCATCGCAGAAGCGCGCTTCATGAGAGCTACGGCGTATACACACCTCGTGATGAACTATGAGGACATTCCGATCATTGAAAATAACCTTGAACATCTTTATAGCCCGCAATTGAGGAAGAACCCCAAAGAAGACGTTTGGGAGTTTATCAAACGCGACTATGAATTTGCGGCTGAGCATTTGCTTCCCGAGGCCATTCAACCAGGCCGGATCACAAAGTGGTCAGCTGAAGGTATGCTTGCGCGCACACACCTGACGCTTGCTGGTCTGGGTGCTTCTCCTGGCGCACGGCACCAGGAACATCTGGACAAAGCGAAAGAATACGCAGAGCGCGTCATCACGATGAGTGGAAAGCGTTTGTTGGACAATTACGCGGACTTGTTCCGCCATCCTTACGACAATAACGAAGAATCGCTGTTCGAACTGCAATGGGTGTATACAACCGCGCCCAACGGGTATGAGGCTTCCAATACGATGGTGTCGCAAATTACCTACACCAACGATATCGCTGCCAACGGCGACGGATGGGGCGGAGACCTCAGCGCTACATGGTGGCTGCTCAGCCTCTACGACGGCCTGATCGTTGACGATGGAGCCACACCCGGGTTTACTGTGGATCAACGCCTGAAGGCTACGTTCATGCTGCCTGGTTTCACTTACCCTGAGATCATCAACAACGTAACGGGTGAGGCGCACGTATTCCCTGATCCCGGTAGTAGCGACAACAACTTTGCTAGCATCAAGAAATATGTGATAGGTAGGATTCCAGGTGAAACGGACCGTCAACGCTACCCGAACAACACCTACATGCTGCGGCTCGCTGAAATGTACCTGACCTATGCTGAGGCAGCTTTAGGAAATCAGGCATCCACTCAGGATGCGAAAGCGTTGGAGTACTATAACGCAATACGCAAACGCGCCGGTGTGCCTCCCATT
>QGUY01000562.1 GCA_003242315.1 Bacteroidota bacterium | reverse complement strand
GCAAACAGCTGATCAATCTCAGCGGAGTTGTACTGTGTGCGACCTGCCGAGAAGTTTTCGTCGTACCACGCAAACTGAGTGTAGAGGAGGAGACCCGTGACATCGTGCTTACCAAATGATTTGGTATACGTCAGGTGCGCTTCGAACGTTGTGGAGTAACTCTCTTCGTATCCTTGTTGCAGGCTCGGTTTTTTGCCGGCACCTACTTCGCTGTATCCCGATCCTGTTTTCTGATAGGCCTTGTAAGGTGTTAGCCAGGTCTTGTATTTGAAAAAGCCAGGATCATATGCCGCCATGACTTTCACCGCCAGCCCTTCGGTGACGAAAGGAAGTTTTTGTTCAAGCGTGATTGAATTCTGAAGCGTGTTGTTAGCCCACCTCCGATAGCCCGACTCCGTCACTTCTGCTACAGGGTTCAAACCCACATCGGCTGCCCAGGTGCCGTTTTCCCATTTTACAGGGAACGCATTAGGAGCTACGGAGGAAAAGATGCCAGCCTGATCCGTACCCTGACCAGTCACGCCTGGATAAGTTCGGTTTTCCTTGATACCTGAAAGGTTGATCGACAACTTGGTCATGGCCGTTACGTTCGCGTCGATGTTGGCGCGATAGGTATAGGTCTTGTAGTTGAGGCTGGGAATGCTTCCGTCCTGATCCATGATCCCAAACGAGGTATAGTAGCTGATGTTCTTAGAGCCACCCGACAATGAGAAGGAGTGGCGTTGTATAGGTGCATTGTCGCGGAGAATCTCTTTGTTCCAGTCCACGTCGGGGTGACCGTAGGGATCGGAATGATCCCTGTACTTTTGAATATCGTCAGCCGAATACGTGAGTTCGTCCGGGCCCAGGTCAGGATTGTCGTTCAGCTGTGCTTCGTTGTACAGCACAGCATAATCATATGCATTGAGGTAGCCCGGTGTGCGGACTGGATTCTGAACACCGTAAAAGCCGGAGTAGGAAAGTGTCGGCTTCGATTCCGAGCCGCGTTTTGTTGTGATCAGGATCACGCCATTTGCACCGCGCACACCATATACGGCGGTAGCGGATGCGTCCTTCAAAATGGTGATGGATTCAATGTTGTTCGGATCGATCCGGTTGAAGTCGCGCTGCACACCGTCGACCATAACCAGCGGTGAGTTGTCGTTCAATGTCGACTGCCCGCGAATGAAGAGTTGTGCCGCATCGTCGCCAGGTTGGGCGTGGCTTTGAACAGCAATAACGCCGGGAATACGGCCGGCAATGGTATTTGTGACGTCAGCTACATCGTTCTTCACGATGTCGGCGGACTTTATCGAAGCTACGGCACCCGTTACGGTTTCCTTGCGTTGTGTACCATAACCGACGACGGTGATTTCACCCAAAGTTTGGACGTCGGATACCATCGAGACATCAATGACCGATTGGTTACCGACAGGAATTTCCTGAGTAGTGTACCCGATGAAAGAGAACACAAGGACCGCGTCCCCGGAAGGAGCGCTGATGGAGTACCTCCCATCCGTGTCACTAGTCGTTCCGGTCAGCGTTCCTTTCACGAGAATGTTAACCCCGGGAAGCGGGCTTCCCGCATCATCTGTTAC
>QGUY01000561.1 GCA_003242315.1 Bacteroidota bacterium | reverse complement strand
CCCCGGACGTGTTGCGCTTCGGCAGTAATCTGCCATACCTTTGTAGAACCAAGAGCCAACCCCGGGGTTGGCTCTTGGTTCTACAAAGGTATGGCAGATTACTGCCGAAGCGCAACACGTCCGGGGTGATTACCCATATTCTGCATACAACACATCATACAGACACAGCGTTCGCGTGCTGTTGAAGTATGGAGGACGTACGTGGAAGTAAACTGGTTCATATGCAAGAGACTATCACGCATTGGCGGCATTTGCAAGGGTGTTCAGAAAATCTAACCATTTCTGTCCCATGGGAGGTCGATAATCAGGACTTTGGCGGCGATCACGCCTGCCAGCGCCATGAAAGCAGTCTGGTCGCTGTCGATCAGCGGAAGACAGTAGCCGAAGCAGGCATGACCGACGAGGAGCATGGCGATCACGCCGAGTACGATTCCAAAAGCTGCCTCGTTGCTTGTCCACCCTTTTGCCCGGTGGATGGGCGCGACGCCGCCCACGATACAGGCTGCAAATCCGATCAATCCCAGAATGATCGTAGCGTGGCGTATGTCGGCGATAACGGTGAATTGAGATAGTACCGCGAGGAAGAAGACGAGGGCCGTGAACTCGATGATCGAGGCGACGAGTTCGCTCCGATGGGTGTGTGTGAGGTGGGTATTCATGACAACTCCAATATCGGACAGAGTATCCATGTCTGGCTTGATCATGATACGGTTTGATGTTTCTGATCAGTGTTTCCTGTCATGTTCAAGGGTGGCAAGAGTCATATGCATTAAGTCCCAGTGAAGCAACATTGTTGGGGGATATACCGGGTGCTATAATCGGCGGTAGTGTGTTACGGTCTCTGGAATACTCCCGCAACCTGCATGGCATGTTTATGTGCCGTTTCCCCTGAATGCGTCTGAATTAACCAGAGCCTTTTCGTTATTAAGATTTAATCTTCGTTGAGGAGAACGATGATGGTTGAGCAAGTCAAAATCCATAAAGGTCTGGACGGGGTCGTTGTTGACGAGTCGCGTCTCAGTTTGGTGAATGGAACCGAAGGTAAGTTGATTTACGCCGGTTACAAAATTGAAGATTTGGCGGCTCATGCGCTGTATGAAGAAGTCGTCTATCTTCTGTGGGAAGGGCGGTTGCCTAACGCCTCCGAACTGGAGCAGATACGGCAGGAAATCGCCAATTCCGCCGAAGTTCCCGCGCTGGTGATGGAACACCTCAAGCAGTATCCAAAGGATGCTGACCCGATGGCGGTGCTGCGCACGGCGGTGTCGCTGCTGGCGCTCTATGACCCTGACAGCGAAACCAACACGCCGGAAGCCAACCGCCGTAAGGCGATTCGCCTGAACGGGCAGGTGGTGACGCTGGTGGCGGCATGGCCCCGCATCCGCAAAGGCTTGCAGCCGCTTGCGCCGCGCAAGGATTTGACCCTCGCGGCGAATTTCATGTACATGCTGGAAGGTAAAGAACCGGAGCAGGCAGACGTTGACGCCGTCAACACCCTGATGGTGCTGCTGACCGAGCACGGCATGAACGCCAGCACCTTCTCAGCGCGTGTCACCCTGAGCACCGGATCGGATATGCAC
>QGUY01000264.1 GCA_003242315.1 Bacteroidota bacterium | reverse complement strand
TGTGTTAGAGATCGGGTCGTGATGTGGGGTGGGTGGTAGACAAAGTTCGGGCTTCGACCGCCCAGGGCGTAGTCCAGCCCCTCGCACAACACGCCTTTGTAACCCATGTCATCAATGAACGATGCGAGTTCATTGTTGTAAATCAACTCTGTATTGCGAAATACTGACGGTGTTTGATGGAAGAGCGCTTCGATTTTCGCGGTGTGCGCCAGGACCTGACGGACGAACTCTGTTCGGGAGTACAGGAAGCTGAGTGAATGGTAATAGGTTTCTGCCAGGAACTCAACGCATCCTGTTTCTGCCAGTTGTTGAAACGAAGCGATAACGTCGGGGCGGAACTGTTCCATCTGTTCGAGTGCTGTTCCTGTTATGGAGTAGGCGATCCGGAATCGGCCTTCGTGTCTCTGTATCAGTTCCAGCATGAGTCGGTTTGTGGGAAGGTAGCATTTGTCGGCGACGCGATTCAGAACCGCCTGATTGGCAGCATCGTCAAAGTAGTTGTGATCATAACCAATCCGAAAGCAGTTGTAGGATTTCAGCCGCCATGGCTGGTGTACCTGGAAGTAGAAGCAAACCGAAGGCATCATGTTCTGGGTTTTGGTTCAACAAGACAACGGTCAGTTAGGGATCAAGCCGCGATAGATCTGCGCGATCCTCGCAGCTGCTGCGTCCCAGGTTACCCGGCTCGCCATCTCCCTGGATCGGCGAGCCAGATCGTCGTGCAACGCGTTGTACTGCAACAGCGCGTAGATGTAGTTCGCATACTTGTCGGTGTCCCAGAAGTCGGCCGTGAGCGCGGGCAAGACCTCGTGCGCTCCACTTTGTCGCGACAAGACTCCCGGTACGCCGAATTGTGCCGCCTCCAGCGCGGTGAGGCCGAACGGCTCTGACACGGAAGGCATGAAGTAGACATCCGCCATGGATAGCAACTCATCTACGCGGCGTCTGTCGAGAAATCCGGTAAACAGGAATTTCCTGCCCAGCTTACGATATGCAGCGGTTTCCAGCAGGGGGATAAAGGCGTCACCCGTGCCGGCAACAACAAACTTTACTCGTGGATACACCCGAACAACCTTTTGGGCCGTCTCAAGCAAGAACTCCGGTCCTTTCTGCCGGGTGACTCTTCCGAGGAAAACCACGAGCTTGTCGCGGAATGGGTGAGTGCGCCGTTGCGTGGGCCGTGGGTCTATGCCATTGTGTACCACGTGCACGCGGTGTGGTGGGATTCCGTAATGGCGCTTCAGTTGATCGCGCGTGTACTCGCTTACGGCGATAATCGAATCAGCGGCACGTAGTGCACGATGCTCCAGTTCATACACACCATTTCTCACTTCGCTGCCAGCGCGATCGGTTTCCAGCGCATGTACGTGTAGCACGAGAGGTTTTCCGGTGCGCGCCTGTATGCGCATCCCCGCAGGATAGGTCACCCAGTCGTGGGCGTGGATGATCTTGAAGTCCAGGTTGCGTGACAGCAGGTCGGCAAGTCTGGAGAACAAGTACACTTTTCGCTGGATGTCGGGACCGTATGCCTCGTGACCTTCAAAGTAACTTCCAAGCTGAGTGAGGGATTTCACCGTATGAGATTCATGCATGACGGAGGGGTGTTCCGTCTCTTCCAGGAGGGCTCGGATAGAGTGGTATGAACTGAGTTCCAGTGGTATACGTTGGAGGTCGTCAACGAGATCACCGAGGTCGTATGCCCGACCTTCGCGGATAAGTTCCTCTTTCAGAGCGCGGTCGACACCCACTATCCGGACATTTTCAAGCGATGAAGAAGGATGACTGCGCGGAACAATCAAACGGATGTTTGCAGACGCGCGAAGAGCTTTGACCATACCGTACGTCGCAACACCGAGTCCGCCGCTGATAAGTGGAGGGAACTCCCATCCCAACATAAGCACTTCCATAAGCGGATCTTTTTCTCGCGAAACACTCTGGGTGGACTTGTACGCAATGATCTGGTCTCTGCATGACAGCGGAGACAACAGCACCGACGGCGATGGTTAAGGATTGGGGGACAAACGTAAATTGGTATGAGGCTAAATCATATGACGAAAGTCAGGTAATAGTGGTTGCACGAAATTTTTTTGAAGAGCGCGTACGAACAGGCTATCAGCGGGTGTTGCACGGCAGGTAGGGGCGACGAAACCGCACTGGAAAATAAGGAGGCTGTGCGTACCTTTAGGTTCATGAACCGCATCGACCGACTCACAGCGATACTGATTCATCTTCAATCCAAGCGACTTGTAAAAGCAGAGGAACTGGCAAGTCGATTCGACATCAGCCTTCGAACAGTCTATCGCGACGTGAAGGCATTGATGGAAGCGGGCGTGCCCATTGGCTCCGAGGCTGGCGTAGGTTATTTTATTGTCGATGGTTACCATCTTCCGCCGGTCATGTTCAGCCAGGAAGAGGCGGGAGCCATGCTGCTTGCGGGCAAGCTTGTAGAGCAAATGACCGACCGTTCGATACGTGACGCGTTTGAATCTGCCCTTACGAAGATCAAATCCGTATTGAATGATCCCGGTCGCGAGCATTTGGAGAGTCTGTATTCGCATATTGAGGTGCGCCCGAGCATAAGCGATGAAATGCAGGAATTTCCCAACCGTTTTCTTACAGATCTCCAGAAAGCCGTCGTGGAAAAACGGGCGGTCGACATGGAATACATGGCTCGTTACCGTGATGAACTCACTCAGAGGGTTGTAGAACCGATTGGACTTTACTACTACGGCAACGCCTGGCACCTGATTGCCTGGTGTCGCGTCAGGAATGACTATCGTGATTTCCGCGTCGATCGCATTAGCAAGCTCACACCGACCGATTCAATATTTTCCGACCACAACCACCTTTCGTTACAGGAATACGTTCAAACGGTGATGCGCAACCACGGAGAATTGCATGAGGCGGTGGTGTTGTTCGATAAGCGCACCGCCCGTTACCTCGGCGAAAGAAAGTATCAGCATGGATTTGTCACGGAGACTGACCTGGGAGACAAGGTTCAGATGACTTTTCTGACGAGCTTCCTCCCATCGCTTGGCCGTTGGCTTGTTACGTATGGCACGGGAGTTGAAATCGTGTCACCGCCTGAGCTTAGGGAGGTGATTCAGGCACACGTCGCTGAACTCGTTGAGCATTACAAACCCGCATTGGCAGCCCTGGCGGGAGAAAAAATTTCCTGATTGCCTTTTCCTGCTGACATAAGGTTGTCAGGGGGTGGGGTTTGATTTGTATTAAACATTTCAGTTTATGCAGATCAAAGAAGCAAAACCCCTCAATTTCCTCTATTTCCGCACAAAAACGCGCATTGGAGAACTTGGACGATTTGTAGGTGTCATTGCCCGTGAGCTGTACCGCGACGCGGTACGCTACGACTGCGAAATCACGGGTCCGGTGTATTGGAATTACCATGGTTTTACTGGTCGTGATGCCGATCCGTTTATTCTTGATATTGGCCTGCCACTGGCCGAAATGCCGGGGTCCTATCACGGTATGTTTCAGCTGAAACGTGAAGACGCCTTTCCCTGTGTTTCTCTGATTCACGAAGGCAGCTGGGTCGACCTCCAAAACAGCTATGCCCGTATCCTGGAGTTTATGGCGGCTCAGGGCCTCGAAGGCTGCGGCAAGTTCCGTGAGGTGTATATCAATATTGATTTCATGAATCCCGCTGGCAATATCACCGAATTGCAGGTTGGCATTAAACCCGAGTCGTTCGAACGCCTAACCCATGTCACTGCCGACGGCGTGGCGGCGTACGCTGGTTGGTAAGGATTTGGTCGTTTTTTGGCCCGTACATTGTACGTAGAAAACCGGCGTTTTTTCTGCGATTGGACGCCCGGGCAGGCGAGTGAACGGGGCTAAAGCCTATAGGCCGCCAATTGTACGTATATTTGTTAGGTAAAATCGGCTATTGATGCGTTTAGTAAGGTGTTTCGCGTTACTGCTTCTTGTCTGGGGTATTCCGGCAATGACCTGCCTTGGGCAGGTTAACTGGATGACTTTTGAGGAGGCTGTGGAGGCGTCGAAAAAGGAGAAGAAGAAGATTTTTATTGATGTGTACACCGACTGGTGCGGCTACTGCAAGATCATGGACAAGAATACTTTTAGTGATCCTGAGGTGGCTCGCATCCTGAACGAGAATTTCTATCCCGTGAAATTCAATGCCGAACAACGCGAGGATGTCGAGTTTGATGGCCACGTTTTCAAGTTTGTTCCGGCGGGACGGTATCATGAACTCGCCGCGTCACTGCTCAACAACAGGTTGAGCTATCCAACCGTTGTGTTTCTGACAGAAAATTTTGAAATGATTCAGCCCCTGCCCGGTTACAGGAAAGCAGAAGAGTTTCACATGATCGTTCAGTACATTGGGGAAGATCACTTCCGATCAAAAACGTGGCAGGAATTTCAGGCAACGTATAAGTCGCCTTACGCACGGAAGTGATAATTGCACCTGCATCTGCTCTGCGACTGCATCTGCAGTGCGTCTTAATAAATCAGTGTCCTTCTTCCTTCTTCTCTTTGCGCTTGACCTTCAGGTAGTCGATGTAGCCCATAGCGGCAACAAATCCTACGATAACTGCCACTATGGCAATGAAAGCGTTAGCGCCCGATCCGATGTAATCCTCAAACATTGATGTTCTTTTTAGAACAGCAAATCTATTAATTTCAGGCGATTTTTGAACATTATTCCTCACTTTAGCCGCCGCGAATGCCCAGACTGCTGTTACTCAGCAATTCCACCCTTCCGGGAGCGCCCTTTCTGGCCTGGCCGGAGGCCCACATCCGCGATGTGCTCGGCGATGAAAAGGGTGACCTGCTGTTCATTCCTTTTGCGGCGGTAACGTTTTCGTACCAGGAATACACCGATGCCGTGCGGCGTGCGTTCGCATCCTGGGGCTATTCCGTTAGCGGTATTCATGAGCATGCGGATTATCATCGCGCGCTTCAGGAAGCTGCTGCGATTGTTGTCGGTGGTGGAAATACTTTCGTCCTGCTGAATCAGTTGTATCACCACGACCTCATCACGCTCATCAGGGAAAAAGTGCGTTGGGGTTTGCCTTACATCGGATGGAGTGCCGGCGCAAATGTGGCGTGTCCGACAATCATGACGACGAATGACATGCCGATTGTGAAGCCCTTGTCATTCGAAGCACTCGATCTTGTGCCGTTTCAGATCAATCCTCATTTCACGGATCAGAGGTTGCCCAACCATGGCGGTGAATCGCGACGGCAGCGATTGGAGGAATACCTGGCGATGAATCCAGGCCGACCCGTAATTGGTTTACCGGAAGGTATGCTGATCGATGTATTCGAGAACCGGATCACGCTTAAGGGCGATGGCACTGCGTTCCTGTTCCAATCCGGTGGCCAACCTGTGTCGTTAACGTCGGGTGCCGACCTCAGCCACTTATTGCGTCTATAAACTCAAACGAACGCTGTTGTACGTGGAATGAATCCCACGGGTAATCGTGTTGCCTTATGGTAGTGGTCTTTGTACCTTTAAGATATAAAAATTTGCCCCTCGCACGAAAAAAAAAG
>QGUY01000560.1 GCA_003242315.1 Bacteroidota bacterium | reverse complement strand
ATTACGTTCAGTGCGGGTCTTTATTGGCAGGCCGCAAACCGACAGGGAGAACGCATTGCATGGTTGGGAGGTTCGTTCTTTGATTTCAACCGACCGCGGGAAGGATTCCTTGAGTACACCGATTCCAGAATATCGGGAACGGCCGTCGTCGAAGGTGGTGTCAGGATTTATGAAGACCGGGAGTTCTCCATTTCACCACGCATACTCTACACGTATTCTGGTTCAAAACATCAGCTTAACGTTGGGGCGGTGACAAGTTACTACGTGCGCGCTGTACCGAATCAGGTTGCTGCGCGGATAGATTTTCTCACAGGTTACATTCCGGGGCGATCAGGTATTGCCGGTATACAGCTTCATCGTGAAAACTTCGCTCTTGGCTTCAGTGCTGACTTCCCGATCGTCAAAACGAATCCTGCCAATCTTACTGCCTTTGAAGTGGGTGTGGGCTTGCGTCGGCTCGTTGAACATCCGGCCAAGGTAGCCCGTCAGCGACGAGATCGGCAGCAACGGCGACGACGAACTGGCGAAGAAGAAGCATTGAGCCAGGTACAAAAAGGGGTTCCCGAGTCCCCCGCGTCCGATGATGCCGAGATATCAACTGAAAATGTCAAATCCGAGGTTGAACCAAAAAGCGATCTAAGAGCGCGCATTCAGCACAAGCAAGACTCGGTTATTGCGCAGGCCAATGCCGGCGAGCTCAAACAACGCGGGCTGGTCCTTGAAACGGTAGAGCTGCATTTCAATTTTGCTTTCAACAGCACGGAAATTGAAGGCGCTTCCGCGAGGTACCTCGACGAGCTTGCGGAGGTGCTAAAAGAGAATGCGCACTTGCGAATTCTGCTGATTGGACATACCGATAATTTGGGGTCTGCGCGGTACAACGAGCGCCTTTCGCTGATCCGGGCGGAAAAGGTAAAAAGTTATATGGTCAATAAGGGTGTGGAACCCGAACGGATAGTCACCGATGGACGTGGAATGGCTCAGCCACTAAACAACAATGCCACGGAAGAAGAACGCGCGCTTAACCGCAGAGTGGAGGTGCGTATTTTGTATCAGTAGATTTCAGGAATCCGTTGATGCAACGTAATCGGTTTTACCACCGCGTTTTTCCAACAGCCGGATCTCCTTTATACGTATGCCGCTGCCGATTGCTTTACACATATCGTAAACGGTCAGTGCTGCGACACTCGCTGCCGTCAACGCCTCCATTTCAACACCGGTCTTCGACGTCGTTACCGCTGAGGTGGTAATTACTACTTCGTCGCGATTCGGCACAATAGATACCTGGCAATCTTCAAGCGGTATAGGATGACATAGCGGGATCAGGTCGGAAGTCTTTTTTGCTCCCATCACACCCGCGATGATGGCGCTCTGGAATACGGGTCCCTTTTTCGTTTGGATATCGTTTTCAGCCAGCAAACACATGACCTGTTCGCCGAGGACAACAACAGCCTGTGCCCTGGCGATGCGCCGGGAAGGTGTCTTTTCCGAAATATCCACCATCGAAGGATTTCCGGCGGTGTCGATGTGTGTCAGTTTTTTGTTTTTCATCCTAACTTGAAGACATTTACCTTGGTGCAGT
>QGUY01000559.1 GCA_003242315.1 Bacteroidota bacterium | reverse complement strand
AACCACCGATTACCGATCACGGATTTACTTCTTAGTACTTACTCTCGCTTCGCCACTTGCTTCCTAATCCGGCTCAACGTCTCCGGCGTAATACCCAGATACGACGCAATGTGCTGCAGCGGTGCGCGGTTAAAAATATCCGGTTGCAATTCCATGATTTGGAGATAGGCCTCCTCTGCAGAATACATTTGAGTGAGTCGTATCCTTCTCTGCAGGGCCATGATGCTGTTCTGCATCAGCACTCTGAAATAGCGCTCAACGTTAGCGATGGTTTCAATGAGTTCTTCCATTCCATCGCGGGTGAGAAGAAGCAACTCTGAATCTTCCAGGGCTTCGATGTTATAGATCGCGTCATCCCCGGAAAGAAAACTTCCCATGTCCGTAATCCACGCTCCTTCCATGGCGAATTGCATGACGTGTTCACCGCCATCATCGTCAACGGTAAACGAACGCAACAAGCCCTTTGCAACAAACATCAAATACTGGCACTTGTCGCCTGCGTTCAACACGTACTGCCGCTTGCGGTACTTCCGCGGAATAAAAAACCGCTCAAACGTGGCGGCTTCCTCGTCCGTCAAGTTAACTTTTTGCCGGATGGCAGCAATAAGGCGGTCGTGCATGGGTCAGGCAGGATCGAGTACATGTAAGATAAGAAAAAGGAAAACAATCCGCCAGAAACGTGTCAACGTGTTTACGTGTGTACGTTCTAAAGTCCAATATACAGCGACACGTTCCCCTGCGACTTCGTCGGCTGATCTCTGACAAGACCAGAGTTGCGGTTCAGGGTAAACGAGAAAGCTACCCGACCATAGGAGAGCACCAACCCAAAGTCGATAGCCGGGACAACAGTATTGGATTCTGATTCGGAGATGATAATACCATTATCACTACCTCTTGAAAAATCACGTCGAAACAGCGAACCCTCGAGTAGCGTATTGTGAAACACGATCGACAACTGCGGCTTTACGACGAAATAAGCCTGGAACTTCCGCGGCGATGAGTAACGATTCACGAAGCCGTCAAAATACGGCATCATCTTTCCGAAGCGGATGGTGGATTGAAATGCAAGTCCGATGTACATCGTCCCCATGTACATCTCACCACCACCCAGGACTTCAAGCGCACGACCGGGCGAATACAACATTTTTTCGTAGCCCAGGTTAACGTTAAGCAACAACGCTGTCGGCATCTGGTGATGCCACCCCATGGGACGATGGTGCCCGATCAGATCGTGGAACCAGGTCTGCACTTCACCCGCGCAGGCCTCGGGTCCCATGACGCCGAGAATCCACTCCGTCTTCATAGCATACCTCTCGACCGGATTCACAGAATTCAGCGCATGCGTTACAAACAACGATCCCGAATACGGGTAGTCCCCTTTTGTCCACTCCTCTTTGGTGATGTCATTGGAGGTTATCATGATCTGCATGACGCTCCAACTGTATGTGTTGACGGCACTATCGCCGGCTTTGAGAAGAAAGTTCGAAAGAAATGACGTTGGCTGTTTCTTTCGGTGATAGAACATATCCAGGCGCATGCCGTTGGAATACCCACCGTCCTCTTTCCGGTAAGCAAAGAAATCGTTGT
>QGUY01000263.1 GCA_003242315.1 Bacteroidota bacterium | reverse complement strand
TATGTCGCCGCCGACGGAATGCGTGAAACGCTCAATACCTTTCCCGACGTTCTCGTGGTGGTAAACCCTGCACGTAATGTTAGGGTAGGGGATATTTTCCTTAATGAGATCTTCGAAGTAGGCGATGACGGAAAGTTCTGTGGATCGGTCTGCGTCCTCTTCCGAAATATGCACAACATCAATGGCCGCACCCGACAGCTCCGCCAGTTGCGACAACTTCGCAAGTGCGTGAAGGTCGCTTGTCTGATAATCAGTAGCGTATACGATCTTTTGATACGGTACAAACGGCGTGTCTTCCGGGATGGCGAGAACCGGGCATGCCACGCGTTCGATCACTTCCGTGGTATGACTTCCGTAAAGAAGCTTCCGAACGGCGGTGACGCTGTGGGTACCCATGATGATGAAGTCAATGTTCATGAGGTCGGCCATGGCGCGGGTTTCTTCGGCAACATCGCCAACGCGAACCTTGCACTCCACCTCAATGTTATAGTCGGCGCATTGCTCAGCAGCCCACGCTCCGAGTTTGGATTGCGCTTCGTCGCGCACTGAGTCCGCGTCGAAGGCCAGAAAAGCATGATCGTCGAAGGGGGGCACGACAACGTGCAGGACGACAACCGACGAGCTTGCAGTTTCGGCCAGCGCTGCCGCATAGCGAACTGCATTCCCAGAGCCCTCCGAAAAATCCACCGGAACAAGGAATCGCATTCTTTTCATAACCGCTATTTTGGTTGGCTTGAGTACCTAAAATTATTACACGCGCCGTGCCACGTTTATGATACACGTCGTGTAGCAACCTGACTTACGTCAGTACCTTCACCGTGGAGGAGAAAAATCGCCGGTTTGTTGTGGAATTCCCCATTCTTTAAGATGCAGGTGCAGATTCAGTTGCAGGCCATCCGCCTTGCATCTGCGACTGCAACTATCATCATTTTGAGAGAAGTCCCAAACTCGATCGCATAATGGTTTAGCCTCCAGCTAAGGGCCGTCCAGTCCACTTAATCCCACGTTTGCTCATTTCCTCCTTCAGCTTCTCCGGTATTCCCCGGCAGCTGCAGTGCTTCTGGTGTTCGAGGTGCCATTGGATCCTTTCATCCAGTGTTGCGTTTTTCGGCATCCGGTGGCGCTGGTGCCATTCCCTGTTGGTTTTCATCTATGTCTGTGTTTTTCTTTGAGAAAGACTTGTCTTTGCCCAGCATCATCGAGAGGGTGGCCAGACGGGGACTATGATCGGCAATGAGCTTCAGTATTCCAACAAAGGGGACGAACAAAATCAGTCCGGCCATTCCCCAAATAATGCCACCGAGGAAGATGGCGACAAGGGTCACAAGCGTATTCACCTGGAGCCGGCGACTCACCGCCCACGGGAAGATCAGATTAGCTTCCAGGTATTGAACAAAGGCAAAGATGCCAACAACACCCAGAGGTCCCCACACAGAATCATAAGTGATCCATGCCATCGTAATGGGGGCCAGCGATCCAACCATGATACCTATATAAGGAATGAAGGTGAGAATAGAGGCTGTGAAGCCAAACAGGATCGCATGAGGAATTCCGAGTATTAGCAGTCCGATGCTGTTGAGGGTACCTACAATGAGATACACGACAGCCATCCCCTTAATGAAATTGTAGTACGTCTCGATCGAGAGTGAAAGCAATTCGCGAATCTCTTCCTTTTCCTGATTGGGAAAGAAGCGATATAATACGTTAAGCCATTGATGCCTGTAATAAAGGATCAGTACTGCGTACACAGGTACGAGGATCAACAGAACGAGTGAAGTAGCAGACGTGGAAATAGCGCTCTGCGCGAACGAAAGGAAACTGCTTGCCGATCGGTTCACGATTTCGCTGAACCAATCCGATTGCTGCTGGGAGGATATGCCAAATGACTCCGTGATCAGCTGACTCATCTCGCCAAGCGCACGGGAAAGTTTTTCACGGATAACAGGAAGCTCCTGGACGAAGCTGAGTACCTGACTTACCATTAGCGCAATGAGACCAAGGAGAATGATCATCATCGCAGTTACGCATATGAGAATGGATGCCATTCGCGATACGCCGCGCGCTTCCATCCATCGCGCCACGGGAAAGACAACAAAACTTACCAGCACCGCCAGGCTTAGCGGGACAAAGACATCCTTCCCGAAATAAAGTATGATGCCACCGTAAACGATGTATTGGATCGTCCGAAGATATGAGATGCCGGGGAGATTTATCTTTTTTTCCATAGGGCGGGGAACAGAACAAAATTGCACAATTCCCGGGTCATCATTCGCAGATCAACCTACAAAAGGAGTATGGAGAGGTCTATGACGATTCTCACAGCGACGGCTGGCATATGTCAGTGTGGCGTTTATGCGACGCCTGATCGACCTACTCAGGGCGGCAGCGAATGCGTTCGGTGGTGCGAAGGAATTATTAAAATGATTGACGCGTTACGGATTTTTTTTGCTTGTTTGTGACAACGCGTGCTTTTGTAAGGCTATATGAAACTGAAAAAACTGGGAAACTCTGACGTTGAAGTCACCCCGCTTACCTTCGGTGCCTGGGCTATTGGCGGATGGTTGTGGGGTGGAGCAGAAGAAAAAGCGGCGATCAACGCCATACGGGCGTCGGTCGACCAGGGGATAACAACGATCGACACGGCACCTGCCTACGGATTTGGCCGTAGCGAAAGCCTCATCGCAGAGGCTCTTGAGGGAATTGACAGAAGCAAATACCAGATTCTTACGAAGTACGGTCTCGACTGGACCTCAACAACCGGTGAATTTCACTTCGCCACGATTGATAACGACGGAAAGCCCGTCAATATGTATCGCAACGCACGACCGGAGCGTGTCATTAAGGAATGTGAGGATAGTCTCAGGAGGTTGAAAACGGATTACGTGGACCTTTTGCAAATCCATTGGCCGGATACAACCACACCCATTGCAGATACCATGGAGGCGGTTGCACGCCTCATTGAGCAGGGGAAAGTTCGTGCGGCAGGGGTTTGCAACTACTCGGTTGCCCAGGTGGAAGAAGCCCTCAAGGTGATTCCACTGGCCTCCAATCAGGTGCCCTTTAGCCTTGTTAACCGTGGCATTATGAACGATGTGATTCCCCAGGCGCTGAAAAAAGGTTTGGGTATACTTCCATACAGTCCGCTCCAACGTGGATTGCTTACCGGGAAATTCCGCCCCGACTACGAATTCAACGAGGGGGATAGCAGAAAGGATTCAAAATACTTCACGCCGGAAAACATTCGCCGCGTGAATGAGATGCTGGAAAAAATCCGCCCCCTTGCAGATGCTCACAATGCCACTATTGCCCAGGTCATTATCAATTGGACTTCCCGCCAACCCGCCATAGCTTCCGTGTTGGTCGGTGCCCGCGATGAGAAGCAAGTAACTGAGAACGCGGGAGCGTTGGCATTTGAACTAACGGATTCAGAGTTGGAGTATATCAGCGGGTTGGCGGCTTCGCTGGTGCTGGTTTCCAATAGGCAGTAGTTTGCAGTGGGGCAGGTGGCAATAGTTGGTAGTAAGACAGTACGCAGAGGTACGACCATACAGTCAGCTCGTCACACAAATGTGGCTGGAATTGGTTCTTTACAATCTCTATACTAATTTGGGGCATCACATACCCCGACGGCCATGTACGAACTACTTCTCACCTCACATTCCTATCTGCGTTATTTTGTATTGATCATGCTGCTTGCCGTCGTCGTGCGGTCGCTAATGGGCTGGTTCGGAAACAAGCCGTATACAAATGTAGACGATCGCATTGGGCTTTATCTGCTCATCTTTACGCACCTTCAACTCATTGCTGGCCTCATCCTCTATTTTGTTAGCCCCTTCGTTAGGTTCGACAGCACGACGATGAAAGATGCCACAACCCGGTACTGGACGGTCGAGCACGTGTTCGTCATGGTTATCGTGGTGGCGCTCATCACCGTGGCGCGATCCACGTCGAAGCGCATGACGGAAAGTCTCTCGAAACACAAGCGGCTCGCTATCCTCAACACCATTGCGCTCCTTCTCATCATCGCTGTGCTCGCCATGAGTGACAGAGGCGTGTTGGGGACCACCACAGCGGGATAGAGACGAATAGACCATCCGGTAGTAACAAAAAAGTCTATTCTATTTTTGGGATAACGTCCCGAAAAACGACGCGTTATTTCCTTTAATACGCCCGTCAATCTTACATGTGTACCTGTGCCCTTAGCAACACAGGGTTTGCAGCCGGTTGCATTGTGGTTAATGTCCTATTTTTACTCTTTATACCAACCACGCTTAATCCATGAGAATTGCGCTGATTTTCATTCTTTCCGTGGCCGTTGTGTTTGTTTCGAGCAGCCAGGAGTTCGCTCCGCGACATGATTTTGTAAACATGGGCAAGCATGTCAATACGCACAATCACGAAGCTGCACCTGTTATCTCTCCGGATGGAAATACACTCTATTTTTTCGTTGATACCCAAGACAGTCAGGATATCTGGATGACCCAGAAAGATGAAGCAGGTGAATGGAGCGCGCCGGAACGGCTCGGTTCGCCCTTCAACCACAACCGGTCGAACCAGGTGTTTACCGTCATGAAGGATGGAACACTTTTTATTAAAGGAGGAAGAGGCAAGGATAAGAAGGGATTTTCGCTGGTAAAGGATGGGCGACTCACAGAAATCAAGGTTGAGGGCTTCGACGAGATGAATCAGGGTCGCTTTTACGGTGCGACGATGTCCGAAGATCGGAAGCACATGATCCTGTACTTCAGTGAACGAAAAGGCAGCGCCATGAGCGACCTCTATGCAAGTCACGCTCAACCTGACGGCACCTGGTCGCGACCCGTAAAACTCAAGATCAGTCACAGCATGGATGATTTCGCACCGTTCATTGGTCCGGATCAGAAGACACTGTATTATGCCAGTGGTCGTCCCGGTGAAGGAAGACAAGGTGGAACAGATATCTACAAGACGACAAGACTTGACGATACGTGGGAAAACTGGTCGGAGCCTGTCAACATGGGAAAGCCCGTGAATACAGCGGCGATGGACTATTACTTCTCCATCGATGAAAACGGCAATGCCTTTGTGTCGCGTTCCAACACCCGCATCGATGGCGGAAACCTGGATCTCTTCGTTCTCGTTTCACGGCCTATCAACATCAAACTTGTTGGTAACGTGTTCGACGAAAAGACGCGCGAAACCATTGCAGCCAACGTAGAGCTTACCCTGGAAGGCGACACGAAACGACTGACCACTGACGCCGACGGAACATTTGAGACGAAATTGCCGGAGGTCACATCGTATGCACTGAATGTGTCTTCCGATGGCTACCATTCGTATTCAAACAAGTTCGGTCTCCCGACTTTCGATCGCGATACGACGCTCATGGTAGACATCTTCCTCAAACCGGTTGAAAAGAAGCTCGTGCTTCAAGGCGAGGTGTTCAACAAAAAGACCGGTGAAAAGATGACCGCCGATCTCGACGTAACCGTACGTGAGCACCGTGACGTGAAGCTTTCCATGAAAGCGAACAACGGCAACTATCAACGTGAAATATCGAAACTGGGATGGTATATTATCT
>QGUY01000558.1 GCA_003242315.1 Bacteroidota bacterium | reverse complement strand
TTGCAAGAAAAACACGGAAAAGGGATTCTGTTTCGGTTTGGTGGGTCCGGGAATTTTAATAAAGGCCAGCCGGTTATTGAGGATCAATTTCAGGCGCGTCCTGTCATTGTAAACCTCGGACACCCCGTCGGTTTCCATCAAAATCTTGATGTTGTGATACCCCTCCATGAATGCGAGGCTATCCAGTATCTCGGAACAAAGTGTTTTGAGGCAGATCGGTTCAACCTTCAGCTGAAGACGTTTGTTATAAGAGTAGTCGAGGATTTCACGAATGAGCGACTCGAGTTTTACAACACTCGTCTCGATTTTGTTTACGGTCTCGCTTTTTTCTTCATGCGTGGTTGCAAGTCTGTTGACAGCCACGAGACCGAGTATCGATTTCAGCGGCGCGCTTAGATCGTGCGATACGCTATACACGAAATGATCCAGTTCCTTATTAGCGAGTTCGAGTTGAGCGTTCTGCAGGTATAACTGCTTTTCAGTGATACGGAGATCGCTGATGACACGTCCTGTAATGGCCGCAAAGACAAACAGCATCGAAGTACCAAGGAAAATGTATATCACGTCCATGGACGCTGGGCCTCCACCTTCCGCCAGGGTAGGAATGATATAGGTGATGAGAAGAATATACAGGTTCGTAATGATCGCACCGCCAAATCCATGACGCAAGGCGATGTACAAAGACAAAATGCCGTAGATAAACCAGAACCTCTCGAAGGGGATGAGATAAGTCAGCGCGGTCAGTACTGCGAACACAACACCTACTTCGATGACTTGACGACGAGCAGGTCCAGGCATTGGTAGTAGCGTTGGAGGGGTAATGTACAGAAGGTGGCGTCGTTGAAGCCACGGTGTGACGAATGTCAATACCGGCAGTGTTAATCCGAAATTAGCTATGAATTCAGACAGAATATTGCGCGTGAAATAGGGGAGCGCGTCAGATATATCGTGTTCACCGAAGTAGACCTGAACCGATTCCAGCAAAGCGATTTCGATCAGGATAGGAAGCGAAAGCCCGAATACGAGAAACAACAGCAGGTTGCGAATGTTGGGGAGCCAGTACTTGCCTTTCAGTCGATATGTAAACCAGTACCATGAAAGGAACACCATCAGTGTTTCCGGAAAAGCGTATACTGGCCAGAGCAGTGCGTTTTCAACATCCCACAGGTATGTGCTCAATGTCGCGTTGATGTAAGCTGCAGGAATCGTGCGCCAGGGGCCCCAGATGTTGACGAGAATAACGGAAATAGCAGTGGGCAGGTAGTAGTCGGCCACGCCCTGATCATATCTTGTCATTATTGCAACCTGGCTGCCCAGGTGCAACACGACAAAGGGCACCACCCAGGTCCACCAGGGAAGGCGGTCTTTGCCCGTATTCTGAATATCGGATTTCACATGCAAGATTCTGGGTAAACAGGGCTGCCCGTAAATGAAAAGTTAACGAAACGTCGTGTTAAACCGCAACCGGATTCGGCCTATCGTAGGCATCTACCGGTATACAGTTGCATGCAAGGTTTCTGTCACCAGAGGCATAAACTATACGTCCGATCGGAGGCCAAAATTTGCTTTCGGCTACAAAGGGCAACGGATAGGC
>QGUY01000262.1 GCA_003242315.1 Bacteroidota bacterium | reverse complement strand
GTGCAGCAGAAAGTCCCTGACCGCACCCGTATACTCTTCCTTCTCGATGGTTCGGGTTCCATGATGGGCATCTGGCATAATGGTGAGTCGCGCATCGAAGTCGCCAAACGGATTCTTACACGACTTGTCGACTCACTGAGAGCAAATGAAAATCTTGAGCTCGCCCTGCGGGTATATGGCCACCGTTATGCGCGCCAATCGAACAACTGCCAGGATACCAAACTTGAAGTCCCGTTCGGACCGCGTAACCATGATCAAATAATTGAAAAGCTCAAAGAGATCGTACCCAAGGGTGTGACGCCCATTACGTATTCATTGCTCCAGGCTGCTACGGACTTTCCGACCAGTCCCGGATATAGGAACATCCTCATCCTGATTACAGACGGTGTAGAATCATGTGAAGGCGACCCCTGCGCCACGTCGATCGAGTTGCAGCGCCGCGGTGTGTTTCTCAGGCCTTTCATAATTGGTCTTGGCCTGCAGGGTGGAAAGGCGCTCGAATGTGCCGGGCAATATTTCGACTCGGGCAATTCCAGCAGCTTCAACAAAGTACTGAACGACGCTATACAGACGACGTTCTCGACCACCAGCGTGAGCGTTGAACTGCTCGACAAGGACGGAAATCCCGATGAGACAAACATCGACGTATCATTTCTCAACGGGATGACGGGTACGCCATTCTATGAGTTCGTTCACTACCTGGATTCCAAAGGTCGCCCCGATACAGTAAACATCGATCCGGTAAACAGCTATACCGTGGTTGTGAACACTGTCCCGCCAGTAGTTCGGCACAACGTCAACATCGTCAACGGACGGCATAACGTCATATCGATCCCCGTTCCGCAAGGCAACTTAATCGTCAAACAGGATGGACGCCGCGCTGGATTTCAGGTGGTCGTGCGCACGGTGAACGATCACCGCATCATCAACACCCAGATGGCGAACGAAACGTTCCGCTACCTGGCGGGCACCTATCGCATTGAGACGCTCACCCTTCCCCGACGCCAGTTCGAAGTTGTCATCGAACCTGACAAAACCAGGACGATAGAATTGCCCACGCCAGGGCTCGTCAACATCAACACGGTCTCTCAGGGATACGGCAGCCTGTTTGAGATTTTGGAAGACGGCACCGAGCAATGGGTTTGCCACCTCGATCCAAGCCGTTCGCAGCACAGTCTCACGCTCCTGCCCGGCAAATACAAGGTCGCGTTCCGTGTTCGCGACTCCGGTGGCAGCAAGTATACAGGCATCAAGGTGTTTGAACTTTCCCGGGGCCAAACGCTCAACCTTTCGGTCTTCGAGTGAGCGCCGCTGAAAGGCCTTTGTTGCGCAGATTTCAGGGTCGTAATTTGCTTGCACGCTGGAAGAAACGGAAATAATTTCCGACTTTCGCGGCAACCAAATTCTAACCGAATCTCTCAGGCTGACTCCATGGCAACAAAATTCAAGTACACAGAGAAGAAAGACACGCGATCCGGCTTTGGCGCCGGTCTGCTCGAGCTGGGCAGAAAGAACCCCAACGTGGTGGGCTTGTGCGCGGACCTGCTCGGATCTATGAAGATGGGCGATTTCAAGAAAGAATTTCCCGACCGATTCTTCCAGGTGGGCATTGCCGAAGCCAACATGATGGGCATTGCTGCAGGAATGGCAACCGTTGGAAAAATCCCCTTCACGGGAACGTTCGCAAATTTCTCCACAGGACGGGTCTATGATCAGATCCGACAGTCAATAGCGTATTCGCACAAAAACGTTAAGATATGCGCCTCCCACGCAGGCCTCACGCTTGGAGAAGACGGTGCGACGCACCAGATTCTGGAAGACATCGGCATGATGAAGATGCTTCCTGGCATGACGGTAATTGTGCCTTGCGATTATAACCAGACGAAGGCAGCTACCATTGCCCTCGGCGATCATGTCGGTCCCGCATATCTGCGCTTCGGACGTCCCAGCTGGCCCATATTCACTGAAGCGGATAAGCCCTTTACGATTGGCAAGGCCGATACCCTCATCAAGGGCAGCGATGTCACCATATTCGCCTGCGGTCATATGGTATGGATTGCTATCGAGGCCGAAGCGGCGCTGGCCGAAATGGGCATCAGTGTGGAGTTGATCAATGTTCATACGATCAAGCCGCTCGACGTAGAAGCTATTCTGGCCTCCGTTCAAAAAACAGGTTGCGCGGTGACGTGCGAAGAGCACCAAATCAACGGTGGCCTTGGAGATTCTATAGCGCAGGTTCTTAGCCGCTTCCACCCTGCACCCCTGGAGATGGTAGCAGTGAACGACACGTTCGGTGAGAGCGGGCAACCGATCCAGCTCCTGGAGAAATATGGACTTAACGCAAAAGCCATCATCTCTGCGGTGCAGCGCGCCATACAAAGAAAGAAAGCCTGAGACTGATGGATATCGAAGTAAGAAGCGCGCCCATCCGAGATGCAGAGAGCTTCGAAGCATTTCGCGACCTGCTGCGGTCTGTGAACCTTCCTTGTGACGATCTTTCCCTGGACCGTCACCTGCTTATCGGATATTATGAAGATAACCGTCTCATCGGGACGGGCGCGCTGGAACTCTTCGGACCGTATGCGCTCCTGCGCTCGCTTGCTGTCAAGGACGCTTTGCGCGGACGATCACTCGGTTCCCGTATCACGGACGAGCTAATTGATCTTGCGCGTGAGAATAAAGTCGAGAAAATTTACCTCCTGACTGAAACTGCCCGCCTGTTTTTCAAACGGAAGGGATTCGTCGATGTCGACCGGAAGGACGTGCCTGCTGAAGTACAGGCATCTTCCGAGTTTTCAGGCGTGTGCAGCGACAGCGCAGTCTGCATGGTGAAGACGTTGTAGGTGTTGGACAACTTGACAAATCTCATAACCATTGGCCACTGAATTTTCTTTTCCGAAGAATCGGATCAACATGCTCCTGTTGGAGAATGTTCACCCCGTCGCCGTCGCCCGGCTGCGCGAAGAGGGTTTCAATGTAGAGACGGAGAAGAAAGCACTGTCGGAAGACGAACTATGTGAACGTATAAAGGACGTTTCGGTTCTTGGCATTCGTTCCAAGACGCAGGTGACACGTCGCGTCCTGGATAACGCGAAGCGCCTGATGGTAATCGGCGCGTTTTGCATCGGCACAAACCAGATCGATCTCAAAGCTGCCACTGAAAAGGGTATTGCTGTATTCAACGCACCTTTCAGCAACACGCGATCCGTAGTTGAGCTGGCTGTTGGCGAAATGATCATGCTCATTCGCAATATCCCGGACAAGTCCGTGAAAATGCATCAGGGCATATGGGATAAGTCGGCAAAAGGCAGCTATGAAGTCCGCGGAAAGAAGTTGGGCATTATCGGTTACGGCAACATCGGTACACAGCTTTCTGTGCTTGCAGAAGCGCTGGGCATGAAGGTGCTGTATTACGATCGCGAGGAGAAACTTGCGCTGGGTAATGCGGTGAAATGCCGGAGCCTTAATGAGCTGTTGGAGCAGGCTGATGTCGTGACGCTCCATGTGGATGGCCGCGAGTCGAACACCAACATGATCGGACCGCGTGAGTTCGAGCTCATGAAGAACGGTGTAATATTTCTCAACCTGAGCCGTGGACATGTTGTCGATATCAATGCGTTAAGAGAAAACATCCTGTCAGGAAAGGTCGCCGGATGCGGGATCGATGTGTTTCCGGAAGAACCGGCAAGCAACGACGAAGAATTTGTTTCGCCACTTCGTGGACTACCTAATACAATTCTTACGCCGCACATCGGAGGCAGTACGTCGGAAGCGCAGGAAAACATTGGTTACTTCGTACCAGCGAAGATTGCTGACTATATCAATACCGGGAGCACGTCAAACAGTGTCAACTTCCCCAATCTCACTTTGCCCACACTCAAGGATGCGCATCGGTTAATTCACATTCACGAAAATGTGCCGGGCGTAATCGCACGCATCAACCGCTTGCTTGCAGACACGGGTGTCAACATCGTCGGTCAGTATCTGAAGACGAATGAACAAATTGGTTACGTGATTACGGATATCAACAAGGCCTACGACAAAGAAGTGATCAAGGCGCTGCGGAAGGTTGAACATACCATCAAGTTCAGGGTATTGTACTGATGGCAAAAAAAAGAACCCACCAGATCCGGAGAGGTGTTTCTGAACCTCCAAAAGACAGGTTTTGAGCTGCCCATAAGCCGCAACCTTCCACTGTTATCCTGCTTTTAGGGCGAGGCCCCGAGCGAATCGGGGTGAGGCCTGGTTTTGTCAAAGGGCTTCACTCGGCATTGTTTTCGTGTTAGGTTCAGCAAACGTGTCCCAGATCCGAGTGGATTCACCGCTAAAATACGACAATAAAGATTCCGGTGGACTCTTGATAAATTTCTAATTTTTCGACAAACACGCGGAAACCTTGTATTCCGCAAGGAATGTCGCCCCGCGAAAATCGTACCTTGCAATTGCTATGATCAACGTTCAGCCCGGTCCGTCACAGTTGTTTCATTCCGTACGCGATCACGTTCGTCAGGCGTTCAAACTCCGTATTCCCGAGCTGTTGCCGTCGGGTGATGAAGCGCGTGAACTTGCTCAGCAGACTGCGAAACAGCTGCGCGAGTTGCTCGCTGTGCCTGATTCGCACGAAGTATTTTTTCTTCCTGAGACAAGGTCGTTCATTGATGAAGCGATGCGAGTGGTTGGTAATAGTTCGGCACTATCTCACGACGTGCTGTTGTCGAATGATGTGACGCTGAACCCCGATACAAAATTGCTAGTCATCCACCACACAGAAAGTGGCGGCACCTCATTGCGTCCGGAAGTATTCACACACCTGCGCGATCGCGGCGATGACAGCCTGATCGCTGTGGATGCTTCACTTGCGTGGCCTTATGCCTCTCTCCCATTTGAAACTATTGATGCTGTCTTCCTGGAATTTCACGTTGGATTTGGCATGCCGGCGGGTTTGGGCGCAGCCATTGTCAATGACCGATGGATTCAACGTCATCGCACTATGCGTACTTCACCAGAACCTATTCATCCTTCGCTTAATCTCACCTGGGTTTCCGTTCTGGGCGGAGTCCTCGGCGACATGCTGAGTCGCGGCATAATCACTATTCGTCGTGAGACAGAATATAAATCGTCTTTACTCTATCACCTGCTCGACCAGCATCCCTTGATTCAGCCCATTGTAAAAGAAAAAGCGAACCGTTCGAGGACGATCATTGCGGCCCGGGCAGACGACATCGGGCGGATACAGGACGAACTTCGCAGACATGCCATTACGGCCGGCTTTGCGGGTAATTCAGTCACTTTTGCCAACTTCCCGTCGCATTCGAAGGAACAATACGAACGGCTTGCCGACATTCTTTCGGCCATCAGGCAGTAAAATCCGAATTTACATCCATTTTAAACCCTCTCGACCCTAAGTGGTCTAACCCATACCTGAATCCTGCACTTTGGACGACAGAGCTCTTTTGGAAAAGATTCGTAATCCGGAAACGCGGAATTACGGGTTTAATCTGCTGGTACGCGCCTATCAGCAAAAGGTGTATTGGCATGTCCGAAAAATGGTAATAGACCACGACGATGCGGACGACGTCACCCAGGAAGTGTTAATC
>QGUY01000557.1 GCA_003242315.1 Bacteroidota bacterium | reverse complement strand
GAATTGGACCTTGTCTATTCTTTAGGCAAGGAGTATTTACCGGCTTGGTTTGTCGATATTCAGCCTGTTGTTGCTGAAATGATAAAGCCAACAACGGAAGGTGTAAGGCCCGACAAAGCGGGAGCATTGGCGATGGTGAAGGAGGAAGCCTTGCTGGAACTGAAGCGGAGGAATAAGGCGAAACAGTAGGACAACGCACGTTCCCCTTCCCTCCCTGAAATGGGAGGGGGTGGAAATAAGGCCCTTGGTCACACGGCCCTAACAGTCCGTCAAATCCTGAAATGGTCTGGACCTGTCTAGAGGCTCGGCTTGCTTGCGCGTCCGGCATCGCCTCGGCGTGCCTTATCGTGCGTGGGTTACGGTCACGCATGCTGAAAGAGTAAGCCGAAATTGCACTCTTTATTGGTCCAGTAGCGGATAAGTAGCGTTATGCTACGAGGTGGGGGGCGGCTAACCACCGGTAGTAGTCAGCTTATGCTGATGAATGTGCAACATACGTGTTCTAAAGAACATTATATCTTCGTGTTCTTTAGCTGAAGCACGTAGCGATGCGGTATTGCTCAAAGAGTTTTTGAGTAATCGATAATTGAAGATCATTGACGCTTAATCTTTTTTAGATTTTTGGCAAGGCGTCATGGTATTAACCCTTTCCCCTGGTTCTTTCCGTAAGAGGACCAGGGCTTTTTGTGCCCACTGCTAAAAGAGGACACAAAAAGATTTCACCACGCCATGATGGTGAGGTGAACTGAAAGAAAAACCAAATATTAAAAATAAAACCATGAAAACTAAATCATCTGTTACTGTTCACATTGCTCCCCTCGAAACTTGGGGGCAAGAATCCTCATCATACACCTTCGCTGTCCGTCCCACCGGGGAATTTCGCGCAGTCTCGACATACGAGCCCGGCGATATCCTAGTCGCTGGAACAAACGCAAAGAGCATCCTTGGTCTGGTGACTGAGGTCTCAACCCTGCCCGATGGAACCCAGGAGGTCCGCATTGAAGCGGTTACCCCCAGCCGCCCTATCGATAGTCTCGGGACCTACCTATACCAAATAATCCCAGACAAGTTTAGGACCGGATGGGAATTCGCAGAATTCTTCCCCACCGTCAATGGTGCATATCAGTCTATCCTCGCCAATAGTGACGTGAGCGTCATCATTCCCGATGACGCGAAAGTGTCATCGTCCCAGTATAGAACAATGTCATGGCGAGAATACCGTGCCACACGTCAGCGTGCGGCTGTTGAGGCGCGGGCCGATGAGATCCGGGAAGCCATCCTCCGCCTGCGCAACATCGTGCGAGACTGCCCGCATATGTTGGAAAGGGTGTACCCGATCGATGGCGACACGGCGACATGGAAGTTTGGGGGTGTCTCCTTAATTGACCACGACGAAGATGATCCATTCCTCTCTGCCCTGGAAGACCTGCTCTACCGTCCCAAGGCAGCACCAGCCTTACATGCCTAACCGCCGCCGCGCCGGGTCCGATCCCCGGAGCGCAAAATTCAATAACCAAATCAAGCCACAAGCCATGAACACCACAGAAATCACCCCTCATTTTGAGACCGCGATCACTGCAGCCATTGAAGCTGCAAGAG
>QGUY01000261.1 GCA_003242315.1 Bacteroidota bacterium | reverse complement strand
ATTATTGATGCGTTTCTTCTGAACAGCACACCCAGTACACCTGCGGCAAACAGGGCCATACTCAGCACGACGTAGTGCTCCAGCGCAAGACCGTTTTGCATAAGGCTACTGTTCATGGACTACCGTTTTAGTCTGTTCACGTTCATGTGTCATGCCGACGACATTCGGTGCCGGTTTTATCCTCTTTCTGGAACGTGCCAGCATGATAGCACCGGTCATGGCTGCGAGAAGCAACAAGGATACCGCTTCAAAGGGCAACAGGTATTCATTCAGCAATACCTTTCCCAGGTTGCGCGCTGAGCCAACGACGCTGGTGTCGATGTAAGACGTTTCAGCGGTTCGCAACGCCGCGGAGAGGACGATCATGAACAAGCCGCCAGTAACAATCGCCGCCACTTTCAGCAACAGTGTCTTTTGTTTCTCCACTGCTTCATTCAGGTTCAGCAGCATTATCACGTAAAGAAATAGCACCATGATAGCGCCGGCATAAACGATGACATGGACAGCCGCCAGAAACTGCGCATTGAGCAACATGTAATGGCACGCAATCGTGAAGAACGTCATGACGAGGAATATGACGCTCGTTACCGGATTGCGTGAAAAGACAACCATCAGCGCCCCCATGACGGCAAGAAAAGACAGGAAGTAAAACGCGTACAGTGTCACAGCTCTGTCAACGGTTATGACGGTAATGTTTTATTTTCTTGAACTCAAGTACATTGGGAGTCTGTCGCTTCGACACATCCACACGCTTATCCACAGGCTCCACGAGTTTGTCCTTGCCATAAATAAATCCATCTCGCGCGTAGTCCGTGCTCACCAATCTGTCGGTTAAGAATATGGCCTCCTTCGGGCACGCCTCCTCGCAAAGTCCGCAGAATATGCAGCGCAACATGTTGATCTCGTAGGTCGCCGCATATTTTTCTTCCCGGTAAAGCTTTTCCTCCCCCGGTTTGCGCTCAGCTGCCGTCATGGTGATGGCTTCTGCGGGACAGGCCACAGCGCAAAGTCCGCAGGCCGTGCAGCGTTCAGCGCCGTTGTCGTCGCGTTTGAGCACGTGCATGCCCCGCCATACAGGACTAAATGTTCGCTTCTCTTCAGGATACCGTATTGTAGCCTTACGCTTAAAGAGGTGGCGGAGCGTAATGGTAATACCCCCGATGATGGCCGGCAGGTAAATCCTTTCCTTGAAGGTCATCTTCGGATTATCCAATACTTTCGCTCTCCCCGTCAGTGATTTCATATACGGTCCGTTAATATCATGACAAGTCCGGTGATGGCGACGTTCGCTATAGCCAGCGGGATCAGCACCCGCCATCCGAGATACATAAGCTGGTCGTAACGGAAGCGCGGAAGCGTCCACCGTATCCACATATAAAAGAATACGAAGAATCCAATCTTGATAAAGAATGCCAGGGTACCCAGGATTGTAATCGCATTCTGACTGAGACCGAGGTCATTCATGAACGGAAAATTCGTACCGCCAAAGTAAAGCGTGGATATTACCGCCGACGAAATAAACATGTTGATGTATTCGGCGAACAGATAAAATCCGAGCTTCATGCTGCTGTATTCAGTGTGATAGCCACCGACAAGTTCTGTTTCCGATTCCGGAAGGTCGAACGGCGTGCGGTTACATTCGGCAAAAGCGCAAACGAGAAACAGGAGAAAACCCAGCGGCTGGTACACGACATTCCAGAAGTTCCATGTGCTCCCCGTACCTCCCGCCTGAAACTCGACAATCTCTCTAAGACTCAGTGTTCCTGTCATCATGATCAGCGCAATGATGGAGAGGCCCATAGCGATTTCATAGCTGATCATCTGCGCTGACGCGCGAATCGCACCGAACAGGGAAAATTTGTTGTTCGACGCCCAGCCACCGATCATGATGCCATACACGCCAAGCGAAACGACGCCGAAGACATAGAGGAGGCCAAAGTCGAAATCAATGATCTGCAACACGTACGGAACACCGTTGATTACCAGCTCACCGCCCCATGGAATCACCACGCCCGCCATGATGGCCGTAAGCATTGCTATACAGGGACCGACGATGAACAGGGTCTTGTTCGCAACCTCGGGGATGATCTCCTCCTTCATGAACATTTTTATCCCGTCGGCCAGCGGCTGCAGGATGCCAAACGGTCCGGCGCGGTTTGGTCCCACCCGATCCTGTATGAAGGCCGCCACCTTGCGTTCGAGGTACGTCGAGTACATCGCCGCCATGAGCATGATGCCGAAGACGACAACCACCAGAATTGCCTTATATATAAAGAAGGACGTCATGCCGTAAGTGCGTTGGGATTGTTACCGTTGGTTCTCCCCTTCTGGAACTGGATCTGCCGTTCGATTTCTTTCTTCAGCGCCACCAGGTTTATCTTCTCGTAATGATTTTGCGAGATCACTGAGTGTCGATCAATGTGCCTCGGCCCTTCAACCACCCAATCGCTCAGATTCTTGTGCTCAAACCGGCATTCATTACAAATAAACTCGTGCACTTCACCATACTTGTCCTTGCGGGCGGTGACGCGAAGCACTTCCTCACCTTTGGTCCACAAAACCACCTTGCCGCAGCATTTTTCGCAGTTCCTGTGCGCGTCCAGAGGTCGTGTAAACCATACACGGCTCTTGAATCGGAAGGTGCGGTCGGTTAACGCCCCTACCGGACACACATCGATCATGTTTCCTGAAAAGTCGTTATCGATGGCCTTCTGGATGTAGGTTCCTATTTCCGCTCTGTCGCCGCGGTTCAGCACGCCATGCCTCCGCTCGTCTGTAAGTTGGTCGGCGACATACGTGCATCTGTAGCACAGAATGCATCGCGTCATGTGCAGCTTGATCTTGTCGCCTATGTCGATTGGCTCGAACGTGCGGCGCTCTTCTTCATACCTGGTTGTTGCGAGACCGTGAGCGTAGCTGAGGTCTTGAAGGTCGCACTCACCGGCCTGATCGCATATCGGACAATCAAGCGGGTGGTTGATGAGAAGAAATTCAACGACACCTTTGCGCGCCTCGAGAACGTCTGGTGATGTAATGTTCTCCACGATCATTCCATCCTGAACCGGCGTTGAGCATGATGCCACGAGTTTGGGAAGTGGTCGCGGGTCGCGCGCCGAAGCTTGCGCTACGCGAACGAGGCATACGCGGCACTTCCCGCCACTTTGCTGAAGGCTCGTGTAGTAGCACATCGCGGGAGGTACGATAGCGCCACCGATCTGACGCGCAGCGTTCAGAATGGTGGTGCCGTCGGGTACTTCCGTTTCTATGCCGTCGATCGTGATCTTTGCCATGGTGTTATATCATGCCGTCGCGAGGTGACGCCTCGGTACTAAAGGTTCTATTTCAAAGTGTTTCGGGTTCCTTACTTTTTCGGGATACCTGATATGATATTCAAAGTCCTCCCTGAAGTGGCGGATTGCGCTCGACACCGGCCACGCCGCCGCATCGCCAAGGGGACAAATGGTCTTGCCCTCGATCTTTTTCGCCACGTCGTCGAGCAGGTCTATATCGTGAGGCCGCCCCTCCCCATGTTCAATGCGATGCAGCACTTTCTCCATCCATCCTGTGCCTTCGCGACAAGGACTGCACTGACCGCACGATTCATGATGATAGAATCGTGTAAAATTCCAGAGGTTCCGAACAATGCAGGTCGTTTCATCCATCACGATAAAACCTCCCGACCCAAGCATCGTTCCGGTCTGGAAACCACCTTCCGCCAGCGATTCATATGTCATTAAGCGCGGTTCACCCTTTGCTGTCTTCAGTATCAAGTCAGCAGGAAGAATCGGCACAGATGATCCACCGGCGACGACTGCTTTCAATTGGCGCCCCTTCCAAATGCCGCCGCAATATTCGTCGGAATAGATGAATTCCTCAACCGGAAGACCCAATTCAATCTCATACACGCCAGGCTTGTTAATATGCCCGCTGGCTGATATCAACTTCGTACCTGTACTCTTTCCCACTCCGATCCGTGCGTACTCCGCGCCGCCCATCGTAATGATCGATGGTACAGTTGCCAGCGTCTCAACATTGTTCACCAATGTTGGACAGTGATAGAGTCCCATGACCGCCGGAAAATATGGAGGCTTCAGGCGCGGATTACCACGCTTCCCTTCCAGTGACTCGAGAAGTGCTGTTTCTTCTCCGCAGATATACGCGCCACCTCCGGGATGAACATGGATTTCGAGGGAAAAACCCGATCCCAGAATGTTGCTGCCTAAAAATCCTGCGGCCTTCGCTTCAGCAATCGCGCGTTCGAGGATGGGAAATATCCATCGAAACTCTCCACGCATATAGATGTACGCCGTGTTCGCGCCGATGGCGTAGCTCGCAAGGATCATCCCTTCTATCAGCAAATGCGGAATATGCTCAAGAAGGTAGCGGTCCTTGAATGTTCCGGGTTCGCTTTCGTCGGCATTGCAGACGAGATATACAGGCTTGCCCGACTTACGATCGATGAACGTCCACTTCAATCCCGTAGGGAAACCTGCTCCCCCGCGGCCGCGTAGTCCGGACAGCTTTACTTCTTCGGTGACCTGTTCCGGCGACATGCCGCGAAGCGCTTTCTCAACGGCGGTGTATCCACCCTGACGACGGTATACGTCGTAGGATTGAATACCCGGTACATTGATATCTTTCAGAAGCAGTTGCCGTCTCATGATGCTTTCTGTTCATGTTGCGCCCGGAGTCGATCCAAAATTTCGTCCAGGCTTTCACAACTGAGATTTTCTATATAGTGATCGCCGACCTGCATGACAGGTGCCGTACCACAAGATGCCAGACACTCCACCGTCATCAGCGTAAACATTCCATCGGCAGATGTCTCGCCATCCCGTATATTCAACTTCTTTTGAAGATGTTCGATAATGTCATCACTTCCACGCAGTGCACAAGGACCTGTACGGCATACTTCAAGCACACACTTCCCCACAGGCTTAAGGTTGAACATCGTATAAAACGTCGCCACCTCATACACCTCGATGGGTTTGATATCCAGCAGTGATGCAACATAATCCATCGTCTCCGTGCTCAGCCATCCACCAAATTCCGCCTGCGCCAGGTGCAACACGGGCAACAACGCCGACTTCTGCTTCCCCTCCGGATAGCGGGCGATGATGCGCTTCACGAGCTCAAGCGTTTCGGGAGAGAAGGTGGTATTATGTTGTGATTGAGTACCCATGAATGTGTTGATGTGTTGATGTTGACTCTTCGATTGTCTGTACTGCGTTATTATGTTGCGTGCGCTTCATTACTGCTTACTACTGCCTACTCAAGCATCAAGCTCTCCTGCGATAACATTCAAACTACTCATCGTCAGTATCGCATCCGAGATATTGCTTCCCTGTATCATCTCCGGGTACGCCTGATAGTAGATGAAACATGGCCTTCGGAAATGCAGGCGGAACGGGGTCCGACCACCATCACTGATCAGGTAGAAGCCCAGTTCGCCGTTGCCGCCTTCCACACAGTGGTATACCTCTCCTTTCGGAATGTCGGTCTCTCCCATCACAATCTTGAAGTGATAGATGAGCGCCTCCATATTATTATATACTTCCTCTTGCGGAGGCAGGTAAAAGTCGGGTACGTTGGGAGAGAAGTGAGGCCCTTCGGGCATCTTC
>QGUY01000556.1 GCA_003242315.1 Bacteroidota bacterium | reverse complement strand
AGATCTTAGTCGGTGTTCGTGGCCTCGGAGTGTGAATGATTGAGCTGGGCACAACCTATCACCGTACCCCGGATCTCACCCTGAAAATGAAATACGCCTATAAGCTCAAAGGTGACGGCGTGGAGCGCTTTGTGGTGTTCAAAATCCCGTTTGAACTCGACAGCGAAGCAAACGTCGAGGCAATCGAATTCATGTCAAACAACAAGCGGTTAATCCACCACGCGAATTTCGCTATTCACCCTGTAGAAGATCCATCAATAGACATTTATGGAACCATCGACTCGATCAATCTGAATACCTCGCGATACTTGTACGATCAGTGGTTACCGTATAAAAAGGAGATGACGTACTACGGTGGGTGGATGCCCGGCACTTCGTATGAATCGTATCCGCGAGATATGGGATGGGTTATGCCACGACGCGGCGTCATGCTGCTCACAATCCATTTCTCTCCCACGGGAAAGGATGAAGAGAGTCTCAATGGAGTCAACTTCTTCTTCACAAAGAATCCTATTCAGCGCACCGTAAAAGTCATCAGCCTCGGATCAGCAGGCATTGGCGAACGCGACATCTTCCCTCCGCTACTGCTGCTTCCAAACGATGTACGAACCTTCCGACTCCGTGTAGCAAACTCCAAAGAAGATTTGTCGGTACTCTATGTCTGGCCTCATATGCATTACCTGGGAAAAGAATTCAAGGCATTCGCCACGCATAACAACACTGACACCATACCTCTTGTGCACATCCCGGAGTGGGATTTCCGCTGGCAGGAAATTTATCGCTACAAAAAGCCCGTCATCCTAAAGCAAGGCGATATAGTTCACATGTACGGCACCTACGACAACACCGCCAACAACCCTATGAACCCTAACAATCCACCCATAGTCGTTGAGTCCACCGGCGACATGCGCAGCGACCAGGAAATGTTCACAATGCTGCTGCTGTACGTCTCCTATAAACCCGGCGATGAAAATCTGATACTTGATTAGCGGGTCGTTCGAAAACACATACTCTGGAAACCCAAATCTAAAATCGCAAATCACAAATCACTATTCACTAATCACTAGTCTCTCCTCCCACCAACCTAATCTTCGAAATCACCATCTCCCCAACCTTCCTGCCCTGACTCTGCCCGTGTTCTATAGCCGGAAGGTAATGGATGCCGCCGTAGAGGCGACTGATAGCGGCCTCGTTGCACGCCTCCATGAAAGAGCTGAACCGGCGCGTGCCGAGCCCGTACCCCAGTTCAGAGGTGTCCACAAAAGCGAAATTGTCTCCGAAGAAATTCGTCAATACTACTGCAGCGGCCGTGGAGATAACACTGTGACCACTGGTATGTTCGGGAAAAGGGGGAGTCTGCAACAAAGGCTTCCACGATTCATCTATGTAGGCGTTGATGTAGGTTTCTGGACGTATCAAATTGCTCCGGTATTTCTCATCCCAGCAACTAATGAAGCCGTCGAACAACGCAATTGCGGTTAATGTG
Source organism: Bacteroidota bacterium (assembly GCA_003242315.1). Classification (GTDB taxonomy): domain Bacteria; phylum Bacteroidota; class Bacteroidia; order Cytophagales; family Cyclobacteriaceae; genus ZC4RG29. Next base: position 119 of record QGUY01000556.1, on the reverse strand, counting down.
TAAGCGGCTGACGACTGAACCATGTCGGCGCCGCATTGCGTCGAAGCAATTCCCGCTATCGAGAGCCAGTGTCTCCGGGGAGACACCTTTTTCGCCCTTTAATTGCCGTCACAATGACG
>QGUY01000260.1 GCA_003242315.1 Bacteroidota bacterium | reverse complement strand
AAATACAGGAGCACCAAAGCGCAGATCGTAGCCTCCAGCCACTCCGGGGTAATGGGAGTGCCTGCCCTTTTTGACGCGTCACTCTTCACCGAAATCCGAAGTATTGACGATGAGCACGGTGCCCGCCAGATTATCGACAAACATAAGGCGGATGCGCAGCAGGTCGAATTCCCCGGTGGCGATTTAGACATCGACACACCGGAGGACTATCAGCGATTCAAGGACAGTCTGCGCGCACAGGAAGAAGCAAAAATGACACAAAGCTTCACCGCGGGTCAGCCGTAGTCTTACAGTTTGCACACCATCACATTGCGACGCGTACCGGCCTTCTTCACAAAGGAAAAATTGGCTTTTTCAAATGAATGCATGAAGCCCATGTATCGGTAACTTGGGGAATCAGGTTCGACAGGATATGCTTCAAGATATTTCGCTCCGTTGCGCCGTGCATATTTTTTCGCTTCATCGATGAGAAGACTGACGAGACCCTGATCGCGAAATTCGCGCTTGACGAAAAAACAGGTGACTGACCATACATGTTCCAACGCTTCGTCGCCACCAAGTTTTCGAAACGTCTCCCTGGGCGCTACCGAACACCATCCTACGGGCTTATCATTGACGTAGGCCAGCAAACCGATCGGAACGCCATCATTAACGCGCTTGCGGATAAACTTCTTTCTGCTTGCCGAATTGTTGTTCCTGAGCTCTGTGGAAGACATTCGCCACGCCATACACCAGCAATAGGATGGCGCAACCCGCGACTGAAAAAGTGCTTCGAAGTCTGCCCACGTGTTTTTGTCAACAGGTTTCACTTTTGGCCGTATCATCGTTTCATTTTTCATAAACAAAATAATCCGGTACCTGTGTGGGGTAACAACGTCAAGCCAGAATCGGTTTGTATGTACGGCCTTTTACTGCATGTCTATCGCATCAACCTCAGGTTGTCGATTGTCGTGTGATACGAAATGGGCCGCATCATATACAATCACGAAGCGTGATCCCGGTGTGAGACTTTGGTGGTAACGAACGGTTGAGGATTTAGGGCCTCAATCCTCGTTGCAGGCATACTGATAGTGTCCGATGATCCTGAAGTTAAACAGACAGTCCTCCAGTACTTGTCCGGCGCCGATATTGTGAACAATGAGATATCGTTTACCGTCGGGCGATCGTTTCGAGGAGACGATTCCGATGTGCGTTACGCCTCTCCCCAGATCCCAGCAAACAATATCCCCGGGCTGATAGTCGTCCGCGTTCTGTGAAATGCTTTTGACAACTCCATGTCTCTCAAAGAACGTCATGAGGTTGGGAACCCTTCGGTGATCGATGTTCCGATCAGGACGCGACAAACCCCAAAGCTTTGGATACACATCGAAGTTAGCCCGCATGTCTTCATGTACCTCACGCTGGATATCTAACCCGAATTTGCGGTACGCACGTATTACTACATCGGTACAAACACCGCGATCGGCCGGGACATCGCCATTCGGATACGGTATTGAAAAATAAGAGGGGTCATAGCGGACCTGCTGTGCGGTCAATTCTTCCGCGGCATGGGCGAGGTCAGTGAAGAATGTCGATTGGGCACCGGCAGCGCCGCACAATACAACCAACAGAATCAGAAGAACAGGCTTAACCATACCGGATGAAATCTGATCGGGGTCATCACACTAAGTTCGCAATAATACTATTTACCTATTACCTTGATTAAGGTCCCCTGTTCTATCCTGTCATTCAGCGCGACGCCATTCATGATTGCAAGCTCTTCCAGTCGTGCCTTCGGTATTCCAAAATGTTCAAAAGCTGCCTGAGCGCTCATCGTCTGCGGAACGGTCTTGATTCGTATCACATCGGGTTTTCGATTGAGCTTTTCGGAATCCGTCAGGCGCCTGAAGTCGCGCATAGTACTAAGGAATGTCGACTGATAATTCGGAAAGTTCGTCAAGGAAGTAATACCCATGAGATTGTAGACGAGGTCTTCATGCTTTATCAAGGCAGCCACAAGTCGTATCGTTCCCTGCTCCTGCTTTTGATCCGCCACGAGCAACACTGAATTCAATCCATTGATGCTTTCTTTCTTCGACTCGACCAGCGTAAGGTTGTACTGCTGCAGAAGTCCATTGGCAGCGTCTTCCAATGAGCCTTTGCCGGCGAGCGTCAGCATCATCAATGCTGAACCGTCAGACGGCGCCATCTGCACCTGCTGCGGTGTGTTTAGCAAGCCCCAACCTGCAGGCGTTGGAAATTGAAACTTCAGGACGGGGTGATAGAAGGTGTTGTTCTCCACAAAGCCTTGGCGCGGATCCTCTCCTACAACCAATCCTTCTATCCTTTTGAGGTAGCTGTCGCGATTGACTTTAAAGTTGTTGTGACCCAGTTTGCTCTTCCACTCCTGCGCCAGTTTTGCTACGGTCACATTGCGTTCCTCGGGGGACGGGTGCGTTGACAGGAACTCGGGAATCTCCTCTCCTCCGGCAGCCTTGCCCTGGCGCGCGAGGGTTTCGAAGAATCCCGCCATTTCTGAGGCATCATATCCAATACGTGAAGAATATTCCACACCCAACTCGTCGGACTGTCGCTCAGCATCCCTGCCAAAACTCATGAGCGCGAGCTGCATGCCTGCAGAGAGCGGTTCCATAAACTGCGATAACTCGGGTACAAGGATGACACCTGCAATCATGCCCAGCTGACCCAGCATCGCGTTCCTTTGTTGAATCACGGCATGTCGGGCCGTAATGTGGCCGATTTCGTGGCCAAGCACCCCGGCAAATTCCGCTTCATTGTTGAAATGGGCGAGGATACCCCGCGTAAAGTATACATAGCCGGGTGTGGCAAAGGCGTTGACGACGGGCGCATCCACAATCTTGAACTCATAGGTAAGCTTCGAACGGTGCGAGACTTTCACCATTTCCTGCCCCTTTTCATTGATGAATTGTTGCAGGGCAGGATCCCCATAGGCACCGAAATACGCCATGATTTGCGGGTCCGCTTCCTTGCCCAAGGCCAGTTCCTGGCTTTCGGACATCAAAACGACCTGCTTCCTCCCGGTTACGGGATTGGTTGCGCAGCCTGAAACATAGAGCATGAAGCAGAAGATGAGGGAGGGTTTTAGAAGGGCGGCGTGCGTTTTCATATGGTGTGGATGGATATTTTGGTCGCCACCAAATATTGGTCCAATTGTTTTGGTAATCAGTAGCCGGTGATCGGTAATCGGTGGTAGTATCACCGTCGATTTCGTTAATACGGGAGACGCGCAGGTTGCGCGTCTCTACTATAATGCCTCCGATTAAGATTCCTCGTAACCGATTACCTGATCGCCGATTACCTATTCACTTCTTACTTCCGATTCTCCAACTCACCACGTTCTTTTACTCATAATCTCATCCAACTCCTGACGTGTCATCGTGCCCAACTCCGGATGCTTCTTCAACCAATTCAAGAATTCGGTCTTAATTTCATCGGTCCACTGATCGTCAATTTCGCCCGTGCTGTATTTGCCGGTCCGAACCATTTCAAAGCCGAACTTGTCTTTCCTGACGACAAATTCCGCGACACTGACAACATACTCGGCCATATGGGCGGGTACAAAGAGCACACCTTCCATCGTGGCAATGACGAGGTCACCGGGAAGCACAATAGCCCCTCCGATACGAATTGGGGTATTAAGTCCCATCAGGACCATCTCTTCGGTAAACGACGGATGGAAGTCGCGAACAAACGCATTGAATCCTTGTATGTTGCTGATCTCCTGAAGGTCACGGGCGGCGCCATCGAACACGACACCGTTCCCGGATTTGCTGTAAATTGAATTGGCCAGCGTAGCACCCATAATGCTACCTCCGCTGATTTTTCCAAATGCGTCAGCAACATACAGGTCTCCTTTGGTAAGGATGTCGATGGGCCATGAGTTAGTATTCCCTTTTCGTCCTTGTTTCCATCCGCGCTCTTTGATGTTCCGTTCCACATCCGGGCGGCTGGGGAGGTACATGGCTGTGACCGCCCTGCCGGTCATGATGGTGTTGTTTACCGTTTTCCAGTTGCCCTCAAATTGATTGAGGTATCCCTCATTCTTCAATACCGTCCACGCGTCATCGATCATGATGTGCTTTGCACGTTCCAGGAGGTCGTCAGGAATCTTCGGTCGTCCATCCGGAAAGCGTTCCCCTTTCCATTCAGAGGTCAGGAAGATAAGTTCCTCACGCGAAATGGTCTGCGCGCCCACAGGCAGGGTTGAAACAACCGTCGATAAAGTCAAAATCGCAAGTATGATCCTCATATCACTGAAACAGTTAAACTCCGCAACGATAGTACATCATTCAACGATTCCGAACAAGTGAGTTGTTCGCGAGACTAAGCTAATGCTGTTCAGCCGGCCGAGGTAATGGTGCGACAGGTTGCAACTGCGCGGCGTAAAAAAAGCGCAGCTTTCCATGATTGTTGTTCATATCGGTAATGACAAAGGAAGCCGCTCCGCATCCATAGCCTATCCGCCAACCGTTCTCAATTAGCTTTCCGGCCTCGTTGTCATTATAACATCATCAGCAGGGCCATAATCAGCAGGCCACACAGCAGCACAGAAGCGCCCAGAAGAATCAATTGCCGCCAAGTGCCCTTTTTGCGATCCGTCTCTATTGCCAATCTGATCGCATTCACCTCATCGGCTGATAGCGGGCGCTGGTCTTCAGGTGTCGTTCCACGAGATGCGGATGTCATTTTCCGGACTTTGAAATAATCGTTCTTCCTAAGGTTGTCGTTATCCCTCAGGCGTTTGATCATATCAAAGACGTGTGTTCCACCCGCCATATTGAATTGAAAGTATTGCGCTCGGTAAACAAGATAGCGAATATTCCTAACCCAGGCAATACACGTGGATTAGCCACCTATAACGAAAAGCGAATCGGAATTACCATTCTCATACGAACAGGTGTCCCCGTCTGATGCCCGGGCGACCAGGCGGGCATTTTCTTTACTACGTCAAGGGCCTTCTCGTCGGCAGGTTGTCCAATTCCTTTCAGTACTTCAAAGTCCGATAATGAACCGTCTTTATCTACAATGAACGCAACAAAGACCTTTCCTTCCCAGCGTCTGGCTTTTGGATACTCGAGGTTTCTTTTGATAAAGTCATCCAAGGCTTCGTGTCCTCCAGGAAAGGTTGGTGGCGATTCAATGAATACACACTCCAGTTGGACATCGGACGGGCTGACAGGAGGTGGATGTACATTGAACCTTAGCGGTGCAATCAGTTCGGGCTCTGTACAAGAAACAACCAACAGACCCAGCGCTGCGGTGATGACTTGTCTCATAGGCGGTGTTTTTCCCACATAATCCTCAACAATCGCTTTCGTCACACCAGCACCAGATTTCAATCGAGTGTAAATAAGATCTTCTTTTGCTTAATTGCTACTATGATACTCCGGACCATTGCTTTGTTCCTGCTGTCGCTGTGCACGTGTATTGGACAAGCGCAGACTACAAAACGCTCATTTCTCGTATGCGGCGACCACCAGGTTCTTCTTGTCGATTATGAGCAGTCTAACGACACAATACCAAACGTCGTTTGGACATGGGACGCGCACAAGGCCAATGACCTGCCGGAAGAATATCGCTTGAAAAGATTCAATTCTGTTGACGATTGCAAAGCCATCAG
>QGUY01000259.1 GCA_003242315.1 Bacteroidota bacterium | reverse complement strand
TCCCGTTGTTTTCCAAAAGGTTCCGGGGTTCCCTGGGGGACCCCATGCTGATTGCGGGTGAAAATAACCAACGGAACGTGCGCGGCGTCAGTCGACGAGGTCGCATTGACGAACTACGCAATACCACCAATTGCCGACGCAGGTCCTCCTGAAATCGAGCAATGTAATAACGGTACTTTTGTGATGAACGCCAATTCTCCGGGTGTTGGCAATGGACTGTGGACGCTTATCGCAGGGACAGCGAGCATCACAAACCCCACATCACCGGCGACAACCATTACCGGCGTTCCCGCGGGCACAAGCGCCACCCTTCGGTGGACAATAGGCAATGGCGTATGTGGTGCGACAAGCGACGATATCATACTCACAAATTACGAGCCCGCCACTGTGGCCGTAGCGGGACCTGATCAGGAACTGTGCGGTACATCAACCACACTGGCCGCTAACTCACCTGTCATCGGCACAGGAGAATGGTCTATCATTAACGGAGCACTGGGTAATGTAACGGACCTGACTGACCCGAATAGCCCCTTTGACGGTATAGCTCCGGAAACGTATGTTCTACGCTGGACAATAACCAACGGTACATGCGTCAGCACGGATGATGTAACCGTCCGCCTCAAACCGATCCCTGATGTGTTTGCCGCAGACAAGGGAATATGCAGTGGCGAGGCGACTGCTATCGACATAACAAATCCCAATGCGGTTGCCGGAACAGTATTCAGCTGGGTAGTTCAAAGTGCCACGAACGTCACCGGAGCAGCCAACGGTACAGGTAACGCCATCAACCAGGTGTTGACTGTCACTGATGGTGTCTCGGATGGAACCGTGGTGTACCGCATCACGCCTGAAGCTGGAGGATGCGCGGGCACGCCGCTCGACATAACCGTGACGGTTAGTCCGAAGCCGGTGATCACGACGCCGCCTACTTCCTTCATTCAAAGTATCTGCAGTGGCGAAACATTGAACCTGCTCCCGACTTCAACGGTTCCCACCACCGTATTTAGCTGGACCTCGACAGTAATTGGAACGCTTTCCGGCGTAAGTGCGTCGGGGACGGGGGCGATTACAGACACGCCTATCAACAACACGAACGTTCCGGCGGTAATCATTTACAATGTCATTCCTTCCAATGGGGCATGCGACGGAACGTCAGTAAACTATGTCATTACCGTCAACCCGATTCCTGATGTTGCCGCCAGCGATGCTACGATCTGTTCCGGCGAGACGACGAATATTCCGTTGACGAATCCAAACGCTGTGACGGGCACTACATTTGGCTGGGTTGTACAATCGTCGTCAAACGTAAATGGCGCGACGGACGGGACCGGAAGCGTTATCGCTCAGGTTCTGACGTCTGCAGATGGATTGAATGACGGTACGGTCGTGTACCGCATTACTCCGTCAGCAAATGGTTGTCCGGGACCATTTGTCGATGTCACAGTTACGGTAAAGGCAGTGCCTGTGCTGACGAATGCGCCGGCGGAGTTGAGCGTCCAGATATGTTCCGGAGAAGCGTTAAGCTTCACGCCTGTCACGACGATCCCCGCGGCCGTGGTGAACTGGACTTCCACGATCATCGGTCCCATTGATCCTTCCAGCGTAACTGCCAGCGGTGCGGGTCCTATTACCGACATACCCCTCAACACGGGCAATGTCGCGGCGACAGTTATCTATCACTTGATTCCTGAGTTGAACGGATGCGCGGGACCGGCGGCTGACTTCGTTGTGGTAGTCAAGCCGCTGCCTTCAGCAACGGCTTCCGATGTGACAATTTGTAGTGGTGACGCAGCAATAATCAATATTACACCCGCGCCACAGAATGTGCCCGGTACAACGTTCTCGTGGACGATCACACCTTCCGCAAATGTTATCGGTGCTGCTGCAGGTAACGGCTCAATTATTAACCAGGTACTCACCACCACCGACGCAAACGTCGGTACCGTGGTCTACACAATCACACCATCGGCAAACGGATGTAGTGGCGCACCTGTAAACGTTACTGTTACTGTCAACCCGGTTGCCGCGGTGTCGGCTGGCCCAGACTTTTCTGTTTGTGAACCAGCGACGATACCGTTGAACGCGACGCTGGGTGGCAGCGCCACATCGGCAACATGGACAATAGTTTCCGGCAATGGAACTTTGTCGCCAACGACGATAGCGGGAGCAAATGCCACAGCAACGTATACCGTTGATCCTTCTGATGTCGGTGCAACGGTAACATTCCGTGTCACAACGAATGATCCCGACGGCGCAGGTCCGTGTACCTTCGCCTCGGACGAAGTAACTGTGACGGTGAATCGCAGTGCTGTCGTCATTGTACCTGCGGATTACAGCGTGTGCGAGCCTGCTTCCATTAACCTTACTGGAACGCTGGGTGGCAGTGCAACGGCCGGAGCCTGGAGTATAATAAGTGGTGCCGGAACTCTGTCGGTCAGCAGTGTCACTGGAACTGACGTGACCGCAACCTACATTCCCGACCCGTCGGAAGTCGGAGGTGTCGTTACGTTCAGATTAACATCCAATGATCCCGACGGCTCTGGACCGTGTGCCCCTGTATTCGACGAGGTAACGATTACTATCAATGAATCAGCTAAAGTGGATGCCGGTGTCGACCTTGAGGTTTGCGAAGACCAGGTCGTTTCATTGAATGCGACTGTTTTCGGATCCGCATCGTCGGTCACCTGGAGCGGTGGAAGTGGCGCGGCGCAATTTGGCGATGTGAACAATCCGGTAACAACGTATACGCTGACGCCTGCGGACATTGCTGCCGGAAGCATAACGCTTGTACTGACGACAAACGATCCGGATGGACCTGGTCCTTGTACGAGTGTGTCAGATCAACTTACCGTTTTCGTTAACCCGTTGCCAGCCGTATTCCTTTCGGGCCTGGCTGGAAGCTATGCGGAGAACGATCCTCCCGTGAATATGGAAGGATTCCCGGCAGGTGGTACGTATACCGGCCCAGGTGTGCTGGCAGGTACGAACATCTTTGACCCTGGAACAGCGAACATCGGTTCAAACACAATACGATACACCTATACTGACCTTAAGGGTTGTACCAATTTTGCGGAACGCACGGTGATCGTGAACGAGCTGACGTCAACCGACTTTGGTGTATTCAACGGCTCGTCGTATGACTTCAGTCCTGAACCAGAACTGTGCGCGAATATCGGTCGCGCCTACCTGCGAGGTATTCCCGATCATACAACCGGCCAGATGCCTACGGCATTCACCAGTACTGACATTCCTGCGCGGATCGGGCTTGATGCTAGCGGTTACTATCTCGATACGGATGGATTGTTGTCCGGCCAATATTACATCCAGTATACCTACACCAATTCATTTGGTGCAACGTCCGTGCTGATCAAGCGCATCACAGTATACGCTTCACCCGTGGCCGCCATTGCTGCGGATAACGCATGTCAACAGGAGCCGGTGCAGTTCACAGACTTGTCGACCATACCGGACAATACACTTGGAGGAGTGATCACGGGATGGGTTTGGGATTTCGACGATCAGGACCTGCAAAATTCAACGCAGAACCCAACGTACACCTACACCAACCCCGATGTATATGATGTACGACTGACGGTTACCACCAACCAGGGTTGTACTGATACGACAGTGAAGCAATTGGTGATCGGTCCACCGCCGGTGGTGGACTTCTCCTGGTCGGGCATCTGCAGCACGCAGGGAACACAGTTCACCAATCTTTCGACGATTTCCGGTGGTTTTAGTACGATAGAATCCTACCAGTGGGATTTCGGAGATGGCGACCAAACGTTGCTGGACCTGGCTGGAAATGCGATTCCGGCCGGCACCCATGGTGGCAGAACTTCGGGGACATACAAGGATCCGCTCCACCAGTTTGCCACGTTTGCTGAGTACAACGTCAGACTTACAGCTGTCACCGATGTTGGATGTGTTATGGACACGGTGAAGCGGGTTTACATTCTCGACTATCCTACGGCAACACCGACCACAGGATACTTTGAAGACTTTGAACAAGGCAATGGTACGTGGTTCAAGACTTCACTTGTAGGAACGAGTTGGGTATTGGGCACGCCAAGTGGAGAGACCATCAACTCCGCTGCCTCGGGATCGCAAGCATGGTGGACAGGATTGAATCCTAATGCCGATCAGGACAACAGCACGTATTTTAACAATGAAAAGTCGGAAGTAATTGGTCCTTGCCTTGACCTAACTGGTCTGCAACGTCCGATGGTGTCAATAAACTATTGGTCAGATGCCCAGGAGGGCTTTGATGGCGCCGTTCTTCAGTACAGCATCAACGGTGGTGCTACCTGGGAGACGGTAGGTGATGCCAGCGGCGGAGGTGTGGAGTGGTATAATAGCGCTAACATCAACGGTAACCCTGGTGGTCAGGATAACTTTGCCTGGTCAGGTTCTTCAGGCATGTGGAAGAACGCGCGGTATAGTCTCGATGCAATTCCACCGGCACAGCGCGGCAAGGTTATTTTCCGAATTGCCTTTGGTGCCAACGACGACAACCTGCAGGGTCGCGTGCTGAACGGCTTTGCCTTTGACGATGTATATATTGGAGAAAAGAAGCGCAACGTGCTGGTAGAGCACTTCACGAATCAGGGTGGGGTAGAGCCGGCCACTTCGGATGCTGAGGCATATTTTAACGGATTGTTTGAAGCGGTGCCATTTGCTCAGTCGGATTTCTTCAAGTTAGAGTATCATATTGCCAATCCTGGGGTGGATTCGATCAACCGTCACAATCCGGCTGCTCCGCAGGCCAGGGCATTGTTTTACGGCGTGTCGCAGCCGCCGGCAACTGTAATGGATGGATTATTGGGTGATTATTTCGGAACGTTGTTCAACGGCAATCCGATGGCAATCACGGCGACAGAGCTTGACCGGAGATCTCTTGAAGATCCATTGTTTACGATCGATCTTGACACAGTTCCGACAAGCAGCAATCGCGTTCACGGCATCATGCACATAGAGTATGTGGATTCTCTGTATGCATTGGATGAAGGTGTACTTCTGCAAGTTGCTTTGGTGGATTCGGTGGTAGACATATCAACTGCCCGTCGGTTCAAATATGTCGTTCGCAAGTTGTTGCTGGGCAATGGGGGCCATGCGGTAGACCAACAGCCGTGGTCGACTGGTGTGACCTACGATCATGAGTTTGAAGAGATCATAGACGTTCCTGTCGCCAGGAACACGAAACGTTACCTTGTGGCGTTCGTTCAGGGCAGAAAGAGCAGGAAAATTCATCAATCGCTGGTGATTCCGTTGAACGGAAAGACGGGCGTGAAGCCTGTAGGCGTTTCAGATGATCCGGTGATATCGGAGATCCGTGATTTAATGATCTACCCGAATCCCGCGTCGATCAATCTGTACTTGAACGTACCGAATCGCGTGACGCACGACTTTACCTGGCATTTGATCGACCAGCGCGGCGTGACGGTACTTAGCGGCGATGTGAATAAGAATTTCGATCTTCCCCAGGTTATTGACATTCGCGATGTCGCCAATGGCATCTATTTCCTGCAGATTCGTTCTGGTACGAGAACGGTGATGTATCGGAAGATCGCGGTCATGAACAGAGAGTAGGGCGGTGTTTGCGTGACGTGTAAAGAGCCCCTGTCAACCTGACCCCGACAAGTCCGGGGCTAACCA
>QGUY01000258.1 GCA_003242315.1 Bacteroidota bacterium | reverse complement strand
GCACAGCTCTATGATATATCAGGCGACAAGATGCAATTGCTTCTCGACTTCCCGACTGCCGGTGAACCGCACTATGCTGAGGCGCTTCCGGCCAGCCTAATACGGGATAACGTGGAGAAGTTCTATCGAATTGAAGATAATGAACACCCATACGCAGCAAAGGGAGAGGGCCAGGCACGGGTTGAACGAAATGGAAAGGATGTTCATGTGTACATGACCGCCATACGGTCGCACCTGACACCAGACAACATTGAGGGGGTGCGCGTTGGTGACCAGGTTTATTTCCACGTGACGAACCTTGAACAGGATTGGGACGTGCCTCATGGGTTCGCAATTAAAGGCGCGACCAATGCTGAAATACTCATCATGCCTGGTGAAACACAGACGCTGAAGTGGGTACCCGACAAGACGGGCGTATATCCATTCTACTGCACCGACTTCTGCTCGGCCCTCCACCAGGAAATGTCAGGGTACATCCGGGTTTCTCCTGCAAACAGCAACACGCCACTGAAATTCTCAACGGGCGTGATTGAAGGAGAGGCCGCGGCCGCACAGTAAGGGGGTTAAGGGGTGAGGGCTTTAACTCTGTGAGTGAAGCCTTCACCCTTATAAATCTAAAATGACATAATGCAAAAACTCACAACATTGACCCGTCTGGCCGTTGCCGTGTCGGCGCTCCTTCTGATCTCAGCATACTTCGTGCCCCTTTGGCAAATTCTCATGTGGGCTCCTCAGTATCCGGAGGGGTTGGAGATGAAGATATGGATCGACAACATTACGGGCGATGTTAAGATCATCAGCGCCCTGAATCACTATATCGGTATGAAGCACATCGATGTCAGTATGTTCCCCGAGTTCGGATACATGATCTACATCGTAGCATTTATGATCGGCGTTGGGTTGCTGGCATCGATACTAAACAGACGTGCCGGATTGATTGTATATGTGATCCTGCTCATCGCAGGTGGTATCGCTGCACTGGTGGATTTCTATCTTTGGGGATATGACTACGGCCATAATCTCGACCCTAATGCAGCGATTGTGGTGCCGGGCATGGCTTACCAGCCTCCGGTAATTGGCACGAAACAGCTGCTCAATTTTACAGCGTTTTCGGGACCTGATACGGGAGGCTGGATTTTTCTTGCGTCCGGCCTGATCGCCGTTGGCGCCCTTGTCTATGAAATCATTTTATCACGGAGAAAGGCATGAAAACATCTGGCCTTATTCTGATCCTATGTGTACTGTGCCTCGCATGCAGCGTAAAACCAGAACCGCTGCAATACGGTGTCGATGCCTGTCACACCTGTAAGATGACGCTTGTCGACAGGAAGTTTGGCGCCGAAATAGTGACGAAGAAAGGGAAGGTGTTCAAGTTCGATGACATGAACTGCATGGTAAACTTCCTCAATTCGGGAGAAGTACAGGATCGCGATGTGGCATACCGGCTGGTCGTGGATTTCGCCACACCCGAAAAGCTTATACCCGCCGGTGACGCATTTTATGTGAAGTCGAATGAGATTCGTTCGCCGATGGCGAGTGGGATCGCAGCATTCGAATCGGAGGGTGCCATGAAGGAGCAACTTCGCGCGTGGAAAGGCATCTATTTGACGTGGGGAGAATTGGTTACTCAGTTCAAGTGAAACGACTTAGCAAATGGTTTGGGTGGATGACGAGGCCGGCGCGACTGGCAGGTGTGGTGGTAATAGCGCTGTGGTGCGCACAGACGGAGGCTGCAACGCTTCGCGTCGGAAAAGAAGAGGCCATCCAGTCGATTCGAAAAGCCATTGACATCGCGCAACCGGGCGACACGATACTCATTACGGGAGGCGTGTATCGCGAGGGAAACCTGCGCATTGAAAAGCCCCTTGTATTACTTGGTATAAACGATCCGATACTTGACGGCGAGCGCAAGTACGAATTGCTTACCATCGCGTCGTCAGACGTAACCGTCGCGGGAATTGTTTTCCGGAATACGGGTCGCGCCAGCATGCACGACCTTGCCGCGGTAAAGCTGCTCAACGTGTCTCGCGTAACGGTGCGGGACAACCGATTCGAAGACGTTTTCTTCGGAATCTATCTCTCAGGGTCATCACATTCACATATCTGCAACAACACACTCCAGGCCACGCCGGGCAATGAACAGGATACCGGCAACGGAATTCACGCGTGGAAGTCCCATAACATTACTATCGACAGCAACGTCGTAAGAGGCCATCGGGATGGCATCTACTTCGAGTTTGTAACGTCATCACGAATCCGGTACAATACCAGCGAAGGCAACATCCGATATGGCTTGCACTTTATGTTTTCGCACGACAATGAGTATCGTCATAACATGTTCGTTCGCAATGGTGCTGGTGTAGCCGTTATGTACACAAGAGGTGTGCACATGATCAACAATACGTTTGGAGACAACTGGGGATCCGCGGCGTATGGGCTCTTGCTAAAGGACATCCGCGATAGCGAAGTCGTTGGAAACAAATTTGTCCGCAACTCGGCCGGAATATTTATGGAAGGCAGTAGCCGCATCACATTCAGGGAAAACAGTTTCACTTCGAATGGTTATGCGATACGCCTGCAGGCAAGCTGCGATAACAACACGTTTGAACGCAACAACTTTTCATCCAACACATTTGATATTGTAACCAATGGATCGCTCGTACTGAACACGATCCGAAATAACTACTGGGACCGGTATGAAGGCTACGATCTCGATCGTGACAATACGGGAGATGTACCTTACCGACCCGTTAGCATGTACAGTATGATTGTCGAGAGAATGCCTGTTGCCGTGTTATTATGGCGCAGCTTTCTCGTTTTCCTGCTCGACAGGGCGGAGCGGGCTATGCCGGCAATGACCCCGGTGAATCTTGAAGACAACGCCCCATCAATGAAACCACATGATCTCGGTTGAAAACATATCAAAAAACTTTGGCCGGCTTAAAGCCCTTAACGGCGTGAACCTTCAGTTATCACCTGGCAGAAGCTATGCACTTATTGGGCCAAACGGTTCCGGTAAAACAACGCTCATCAAATGTATTCTGGGGTTGGTCGTGCCGACGTCGGGAGACATTCTTTTTGACGGCAAAAGCACGCTCGGCGATTGGCGATACCGGGAAAGGATCGGCTACATGCCCCAGATCGGGCGTTACCCCGAGAACATGCGGATTGGCCAGCTCATCGACATGATGAAGAACATCAGGAAACCGACACAAGACACGGATGAGGAACTTATCGAAGCCTTTGGTCTTGACCGCATGATGGACAAACGCATGCACGCGCTGTCAGGAGGTACACGGCAGAAGGTGAGTGCCGCCCTTGCATTCCTCTTTGACGCGCCAGTGTTGATACTGGACGAACCCACGGCGGGACTCGATCCGGTGTCGGTCGAGATCTTGAAGGAAAAGGTTCTTCGCGAAAAGCGGCTGGGAAGGTTGATTGTCATCAGTTCGCACATCCTGAGCGACCTCGAAGATCTGACGAGCGACGTCATCTATATGTATGAAGGAAAGATACAATTCGACGATACCATCGAGGCGCTGAAACGGGATACGAATGAATCGAAGCTGTCGAAAGCCATCGCTACGCTTGTCCGTCAGCGCGAACTGATCCATTCAGTAATAGATTGAGCCATGACCAGGATCGTACGATATATATTTATTGATATCCTCAGAACCAGGTTTACGATGCTGTATACCCTGTTCCTGCTCGTGAGTACATTCGCTTTGTTTCACCTCGACAGCGACCCGGGAAAGGTTGTCCTTAGCCTTCTCAACGTCGTTCTTATGGTTGTACCGTTGGTGAGCATCGTGTTCACGACGATTCATTTCTTTAACTCCTACGAATTCATTGAACTGATGCTCGCGCAGCCGGTCGCGCGTAGGGTGGTTTTCCTGGGCGAATACATGGCTGTTGCGTTTTCTCTCTGTTCAGCGTTTCTCGTGGGCGCCGGAGTGCCGCTGTTGATGTTTGGTGGAGGCCCGGGAGCGTGGACGCTGCTGTTTTCCGGGCTGATGCTCACGCTCGTGTTTGTGTCGTTGGCGTTTCTTTCGTCCGTGCTGACACGAGATAAAGCTAAAGCGATCGGTATTGCATTGCTGTTCTGGTTTTACTTTTCGCTGATATACGATGGTCTGCTGTTGTGGATTATTTATAGCTTTGCCGACTACCCCCTTGAGAAGGTCACACTGGCGCTGATTGCGTTCAATCCGGTGGACCTGGCACGGATCGTCATGTTGCTGCAACTTGACATTTCAGCGCTAATGGGTTATACCGGCGCCTTCTATAAGAACTTTTTTGGAAGCAATTCCGGTATTCTATTTTCCGCCGGTATCCTTGTGATTTGGGTATTGACGCCGCTTTGGATTGCGCTGCGCGTCTTTACCAGGAAGGATCTGTAAGCAGGCATTGTTATATACTATTGACTGATTTGTACCAGCTATGAATGAAGTGAAGAGCGATTTGGAAAGCAGGGCAGATATCGAGCGGCTCGTCGACTCATTTTACGACAAGGTTCGAAAGGACGAATTGATCGGTCCGGTGTTTGCACATGTGGACTGGCCAGCGCACCTGCCGACGATGTACAATTTTTGGGCTTCGATGATGTTGGGGGAGATGAGTTACCGCGGTAATCCCTTTCAGAAACACGTGAAGCTGCCCATCGGAAGTGAGCATTTTGCGCGATGGCTGGACCTTTTTGAGGAAACTGTTGATGCGCATTTTTCGGGGCCTCGCGCCACTGAGATCAAGCAGCGCGCGCAAAGCATCGCCGGGATTTTTCAGCATAAGATGGGCTTGTTGAAATGATGCGTCGCCTGACGGCGACATTTTTTCCAGGTAACCACATTCGATCACGTCCACTGCTTATTCGGCAGGTATCGCAACATCAACACACCAACACATCAAAACAGCAACACATTAAACACACCAACACATCCAAATATCAGCTTCCACCCTTGACATTCGTCATCCTCGCTGGATTCCACCTTCGCTACCTTGTGGGTAAATAAATCAGAGAAACATGAGCACGCATTATTATAACGTTGACGTAACCTGGAACGAGGAAAGGAAAGGGATCATGTGTTCGCCGGAGTTGTCTACCGGTCTGGCGGCAGGGGATGGTGGATGCATCCAGGTGGCTACCCCGCCGCAGTTTCCAAAAGGAGTTGCAGGAATATGGTCGCCGGAACATTTGTTCACCGCGTCTGTGGCTAGCTGTTTGATGAGCACCTTCCTGGCCGTCGCTGAAAATTCAAAGCTGGAGTTCACGGCCTTCACATGTAAGTCGCGCGGCAAGCTGGATATGGAAGATCGCCAGTACCGGATGACGGAGATCATTCTCGAACCTCACATTACATTGACCCGCGAAGAAGACCGCGCGAAAGCCGAACGGGTAATCCGGAAGGCGGAGGAAAGGTGCCTTATAACACATTCCATTCGATCGGATGTTAAGGTGAATCCGGTTATCGTAGTCCAGTCGGCGGAGGAGGTAGTGTAAATTCTATGTCCCTATGTGGTCCAAAAAGGAGTAGAACCACATAGATTCTGTGTTGAAGTCAAAGGTTTTTTGGCTTTTTTGTTTGAGATGTGGGAATGTGGATAACTCTGTCCAGTAGGTTCGTTTGGAGAAAGGGATTCCTCTTGTGGGAGTTACTCAC
>QGUY01000555.1 GCA_003242315.1 Bacteroidota bacterium | reverse complement strand
AATCTGTTCTCAATAGAAGCGCCATGAAATCGGGCAGATAACCACCCTTCAACCGCCACACCTGATACTCTGGACTGGTAATCGCATCCGAAGGCACTTCGGGCACGATGCCGAGGGAGCCCACATTGGCACGCGTAGGATTGTGAAAGAACCAGCCTTTCTCAATTTTCTTGTAAGGCGCATTGAAGTCTTTGCCAATCTGCATGGCGCTCAGGAAAACGCCCTCTTTGTTGTTTACTCCATAGATAGGCCATTCCTTTTCAGGCTCATCCCAGGGTCTAACAGTTTCAGTGCATTCCTCAATGTAGTCCCCCAGCCTGATGAAGTTTGGATTAGCCTTGATAAATGCAGCGGCACGACCGGATTTTACATCCCATTGCTGAATGCTTCCGTAGTTGGCGAGGAATACTTTGGAACGAGTCACCTGACTGAAATTATTTGTCTGCTTGACGAGCCACGAATGAAGCTCCAAAACCAAATCGGACAAAGCTGTATCCGCTGCAGCACGTTCCAGTGTCGCAGCCTCCCAATGGGCTACAATCTTCTGCTGAATCGCAAGGGGCGGGATAGGGACTTTCACCCGCTCAAGCTGGGCTGGCTGAATTCGTTTCCGTCCTGATGCGCCACTGATCATCGAATTCAGCAATTTTTTGAATGCGGTGGCGCGGAACAACAATCTCACGTATCCTGGATCAGCCTCTTTTAGAACAACGGAATAGACAGGAAATTCCGATGTGACGCACATGCATTCAATATCATTGGGGGCAAGCCCTATCGCCCCATTACGCACATCGATTTTCGAGAAAACCACGTCGCCAGGGTAGACGCGAAAAAGCTTTCCTTTGACGTCCCTTATGCGGATCGGTTCGCGAGGCTCAATCGAGCCATCAAAACGAATGGTCAGCAAAGTAACCATGGATTCCGGAGAGAGTTTCTCTAGAGCGGCTTCGTTTCGTCGCCTGAGGATAGTGGCCAACGGCTTAATGACCTCGTCGGGCCAGCTCCAATTAACAGCGAATTGAGCGGCAACGCTCCAGGTCTGCAAGTCTCTGAAGCTGGCGCTAAAGGCCCTTGACCTGACATGAGTCGCTTCAGACATCAGTCGGTCTCCCCTGCAGCAGCAAAGGCTATCGGATCGGAAAGAAATTCCCGATACCATTCAAGGCAGGTCTTTTCACAATCAGCAGGCTGATTGGGGTTTGGGTAAAGCTCGTTCAGATCCTCGTCGCCGGTAGCTGAGATGCCGACCTTTTCCGCCTCATACATGAAGATCGGGTAGTCGAAACGCTCCTTGAGCAATTGCCGCGCTTCAACAGCCTGCTTGACTTCCATTGCCTTCAGGTATTCCTTCAGTTCCTTTTGCAGAGCCCTACGCTTTTCAGCATCTTTCTCCTGCTTGGCTTTCTCGATTGCGTTTTCCAGTCGCTCGCGTTCCGCTGTTATCTCAGCAGCGTACTTGGCCTCGACCTCTGCCTTTGCAGCGGCATAGGTCTCGTCAAACTTCCGCTTCTCTTCTTCGGTGAACTTTTGCAGGAACAGCAGTGAGCACTTCACACTGGCTCCGGAGCTGACGAAGGTTTCCTGCGGCAGACTGACTACAGTACGAATAAAGGCGCG
>QGUY01000257.1 GCA_003242315.1 Bacteroidota bacterium | reverse complement strand
TTCGCTTTTGTAATTGGTGTTTCTGTGATGCCAATTTAAACCGCTTGAACCTAGGTTTCCTCCGTTTTCCGATCCGGATTTGATGTTTTCCCCCATAGCCGTCCCCTTCAGCTTATCGGTGAAGTTGTACGATGTGTTGAGTCTGTAATTGTTTCTCCAGAAGTTATTGTTATACACAATGCCGTCTTGATCCAACCGGGCGACTGCGAGGCGGAACGAGCCACGATCGTTGCTACCACTGATACCCACACTGGTCGAAATTGTTTTACCGGTTTCCCACCATTGCTCCCAGTTGTCGGGCTCTGGAACCAGCGGCGCGAGTTCAGTTCCCGACCACCAGTGGCGCACCAGTCTGCCATCAAGGGGTGAGCCCCAACTCTCGTCAGTTCCTGCTGTTCCTTTATAACCGTCTACCGTTCCGCTCCATCCATCAGCATACCACGTGACTCCTCCTGATCCGCCGCCATACATGTTCTGAAAGCCAGGTTTTACCAGAGGGTTTTCAAAGGTTGTGCTGAAATTGAGATCGACGCCTATACCCTTGTTTCCTGCACCGCTCTTGGTGGTGATGAGGATAACCCCGTTGGCAGCTCGTGAACCATAAAGTGCCGCGGCGTTTGCTCCTTTCAGCACGCTGATACTGGCGATATTGCTCGGATCGATCTCAGAAATACCCCCGCCGTATTGCTGATTCTGCCTACGATTAAAGTTGGCGTTGTTGCGTGTGCCATCTGAACTGTTGATCAGGTTCGCTGCGTTAGTGGTTTGAGCCATCGGTACACCATCGATAACGATGAGTGGTTGGTTATTGCCGCTAACCGATGAAAACCCCCTTACCGCAAATTCGGGCGCTCCGCCAGGTACGCTGTTGGTGGATACCTGGAGGCCAGCGATTCGTCCCGACATATTGTTCACTACGCTCTGCGTTGGAACCGTGCCGAGCTCGTCGCCCTTGATTTCCTGTACGGCATACCCAAGCGCTTTGGTGTCGCGTTCAAGACCCAGGGCTGTCACCACCACTTCACTCAGTTGCTTGGCGTCGGTGACCATCGCCACGTCTATCACAGACTGTCCATTGATCGAGACTTCTGCAGGGACAAGTCCGATAAACGAGACTACCATTGTCTCTGCGTTGTCGGGCACCTTAAGGGTGTAGCTTCCATCGGGACCTGTGATGGTACCGATGGAAGTTCCCTTAATGACTACGTTAGCTCCCGGAACAGCCATACCATCTTCCTTGGAAGTCACGACACCGGAGATGATGCGTTCCTGTGCCTGGCTGGACAAACTCAAGAGGAGAGGCAGGAATGTGAAGAGGAGGCAACGAAGGGAAATTGTAGAACAATTCTTCATAGGGGTATAAGGTTTTAGGTTGCACAAAGCCTCGGTGCTGTGAACAGATACCCTAACCCCAGGGCAAGTCAAAAATTTCGCGCCATCGAAATTTTGTACTGACCGTGTATTGTTCTGCGAATAAATCTAGATGAGAATTCCAAAGTATTCAGAATCCTGTAATGAAATTCTCAATATTCACGGAAATAACGTTTCCGAAATTTTTATTCCTAAATCCTTTTCTGAAAATCGTGGGCTGAAGAATGAGATGGGCGGGCCATGCAAAGATAAGAGCTCACTCTATATATTATAGTGTAAGTAACAAAACCTACTCACAAGCAAATCATAACCATGGCGGTATCTGTGAACCAGGAAAATGTCTGACAATGAAGTGTCAAAAATTTTTTTTTCCTAAATGCTTGAAATCTACTTCGTTTGCATCACCTCTTGAAAACGTTTGTATAATATTTTATGCGCTGACACAGTGAAGTGAAGCTTTTCTTTTACTGATCAAATTGTATCTTTATATCAGAAGCAGTTGCAATACGTGTGTTACTGCTTGCATCTAAAGGCGGAGTATCCTTCTCCGCGGGGTTAGTACAAGGACTGTCTATTCAGTCTAACCGATCGATGCCTGATGGCATTGTGTGTTCTGTTTGCATCTAACCCTGATCTCATGATCCGAAAATTGTTTCTCTCTATTTAGCGACCGCGTCGCGTTGCCGCTCGGTTGCCCTTTTAGTCTCTGTATTCAGCATTAGTCCCTGCTATCGCGTGCAGTCGCCATCGCAGGTGCAACCCTGGTTCAGTTATCAATCCAAACATCCAAAATCAATTGAAATACCATGACAAATTTTAGCCAGAACAGACGGGAATGGCTCAAGCGCAGTGCTGTGCTTACAGGTAGCCTCATTACGTCGCTGTCCATTCCATCATTTTCAAAGCCGGCATTCGGCATGACGCCGTACAAAGGCACGTATGCGCTGGCGGAGCCCTATGGCATAGCTCCGCACGCCCTGGAAGAAATCAAGGCGCGATTATCGGCGAACGAAAATCCATGGGGACCAAGCAAGATGGCTGTTCAGGCAATCGCCGAGGCAGCGGGTAAAGGAAACCGATACGGACACACCATTGCGAAGAAAATGCTCGCGATGGTTGCGGAAAAAGAAGGCGTGAGTGAGGATTGTATTCTGCTTGCACCGGGTTCGACCGATGTTTTGGAAAAGACCGCATTTGCCTTATGTATTAATGGAGGGAATGTCGTGTCGGCAGATCCCTCGTACATGTCGCTGATCAACACGGCAAGGGCCATTGGAGCTACCTGGAAGAATATTCCGTTGAAAAGTGACTACGCCCACGACCTGGAGGCGATGGCGTCGGCAATCGACGGCGAGACAAAACTCGTTTACATCTGCAACCCAAACAATCCTACAGGAACGCTCACACCCGCATCAGCGATAAAGTCCTTTTGTGAGACGGTGTCTTCCAGAGTGCCGGTGTTCATCGACGAGGCGTATATCGAACTCATGGACGATCATGAAAAGCAGACGGCCGTGGGATTGGTAGGACAGGGATACGACGTAATCATTGCGCGGACGTTTTCCAAAATACATGGAATGGCCGGACTAAGAATGGGATACATGGTGGCAAAACCCGAACGGGTCCAGGCCATCAAGAAACTTGTCCGCACTGAGATGGGTGTTTGCATGACCTCCCTGGAAGGAGCGATGGCCAGCATGAAGGACGTGGAGTTTCAGTCGTATACGCGAACAAATAATAAGGAATGCAGAAAGTATGTATTTGAGTCTTTGAAGCGTGCGGGCATGGATCCGATCCCCTCGCATACGAGCTTCATTCTTTTCCCTATTCAAATGCCGGTGAAGGAGTTCCTGGCGGGGATGGTTGAAAGAGGAGTTGGTATTCGAGGATACACAATCAATGATAAACCCTACGCGCGAGTGAGCATGGGCACCCGGCCCGAAGTCGAACTCTTCGTGCAGAGCTTGAATGAGATTATTTGACGTAACCAAGTCAGCTATCCGGCAAGAATCGGGTAGCTGACATTCCATTTTCAAATCAAAAATATCCGGTCCTGAAATGAGTCCTGCTGTTACCAAAACGTTTTATCTCATATTGATTATTGGCATCGGCTACCTGATGCAGAAGAAGATTGCGTCGAAAGATCAGAGGGAAGGCATCAAGAATATTATACTGAGTCTCGCATTGCCGGCAACCATATTTATAGCGCTGCTGAAGATTGAATTCTCTGCCGAGATGATCATAGTCCCCATTCTGGCTCTCGTGTTCAATCTCATCTTGTTCGGAATCATGGATCGCGTCCCGCTAAGACCGTTGCTCAACATTCCCGAAACGCAATATCGATCGCTGACTTTGCTGATCCCGTCGCTGGCACCAGGACTTTCGTGTTTTCCATTTATAGTTGAATATTCATCGGAAGGAGCATTGGCTCTGGCAGCATTGGCGGACGTGGGGAACAAAGTGTTTGTGCTTATCGTGGCCTACAGCGTGGCGATGCAGTGGTATTTCAGGATCAACCGAATCGGAAACACCACCCGCGCATCCCGGATGAAAGACCTCATTGTGTCCCTGGTTGGTGAGCCGGTTAATACGGTGATACTTTCCGCTATTCTTATGCTGGCATTGGGACTAAATTTCGAGTCCTTGCCGAACTTTATTCAAATGAGCGTCGACCGAATCAGTCTCATGATGACTCCACTGATCTTGTTGTTCATCGGAATATCTATGAAGCTTACTCTGCAACAAGTGAGGACTATCGGGGTATTCCTATTCTTCAGGTCGGGACTGGCGTTCTTACTGAGCGGTATACTTTTGATCGTGTTGCCAATCAATGATATTGCCACGATGCTCCTTGTCGTCGTGTTTCCTCAAAGCGCCTGCAGCTTCTGGCCTTTCGCCCACATGGCTGCTGTGAGCAACCTGGAGAAAAGGCAGCACGAAACGGAAAGGACATTTGATCTGGACTTTGCCTTAAATGTGCTTGCCTGCTCACTTCCATTTTCAGTTACACTAATCTTAGGGATATACACTACCGGCGACTTCTTTGCGAGACCGGGGGTAGTGTTTGCGTCAGGGGCAATTTGTCTCGGAATGTCGGCCCTCCCCATGCTGTTCTCCATTCGTCGTTCTGAAAGGCTGGTGCTCACCAACAAGACTGAGCAGTCGTGATGTGTTGAAGTGTTGGAGTGTTGAAGTGTTGAAGTGTTGGAGTGTGGGAGTGTTGGAGTGTTGAAGTGGTCTGATATCCGGGAGCGTGCCCGGAATTTAAGTGTGTTTATGTGCTTACTTGTTTACGTTGTGCGTTATTTAGCGTGCGTGCATAAATAATTAAGATCTCAGGTGCTGCACGGGAGGAACGCAGTTCCGTTTTTTTGAACCACATAGAGCGCATAGGATACACATAGGCCACATAGGACGGTTATAGCGGATCACCTCCAGACTGGAGGGTTACGATGCTTTGGGGTGGCAGGACGAAGGGATCACCAGTGTCAACTGTGCCAACGTGGCTGCAGTTGTCGCCGCCGCCTGTAGTGCGATACATTTCAAAGCTGGCAGGGAGGTCAGTTCCCGTGATGAAAATCTGTTTGGCTGAGGTACCGGAGTTGACGATCACGAGCGTGTGCGTATCATTGGCTTCGTGGCGGTATGCTGTAACGAACACATTTTCGGCATCAGAGGATTCAGCTTTGAAGCGTACAGCGTCGGGGCGCACATACCGGTAGAAGTGTTTCGATACATAGTACTTCTTGCCTCCAGTTGTTCCGTTCATCAGATTGTATTCGCCGATGCTGCCGAGTTCGCTTCCCTGCCACCATATCCAGGCGCTGATGTTTCCGTAGTACAGTCCGGCGTGAATGTCCTGCCCCAGGCTCAGCGCACCCGGCTTGTCACCCGTGCCCAACCACTCATCGACGTATCCTGACGTTTCTGACATCCAGGTGGTCTTCTGCATTGGTTCGGCGAATTGTTCGCGGTGGTTGGTCCAGCGTTCGGCAAGTCCGGAACCGCTGGTTGGAGCGACACCATCGTTGTATCCATGCACGGCCAGGATGTCGATCTGGTCGCTAGCGTCCGGGTCGGCCTTCAGGTTGTTGTGATAGAACCACGGCCAATTGATATTTGCTCCTTCCATGTCGAGCATGTTTTCAGACCCGAAGATTTTCACATCAGGGAAATCAGCCTTGATCTGAGGTACAACCGCTTTCAACATGTCGTTGTACCACTCGAACGGGATTTGGCTTGATTTGAAAGGTTGCGGGACCATGGGCCCTTTCTGGGGCTTACGCCCAACAAGCGAATGCCGGCAAT
>QGUY01000554.1 GCA_003242315.1 Bacteroidota bacterium | reverse complement strand
TGCCGTTGGCGTTCACAACCACAACGTTTTGAGGTGCTCGTAGGAGGCAACACTTCCTCCATGCGAAGCCTCGGTACATGGGATTTCAATGGTTACGACGTTTTCAAAGTCGAGATCGATATCAATTGGAGCGATATCGGCACCGACGGCACGCTCGTGATTCGCGTAGCGACCCTGGGTGATGCAGAGACCTTTGATCGCGTCAGCCTTTCGTATGCCAGGTTGCGTTATCCTCAGACAATCACCACTACCACCGAAAACAAGTTCATTAACCTGCGACCGAATGCCGGAGGCAAATCTTTTGTAACCATCCCCGGACTTCCGGCATCAGCACGGCTTTTTGATGTAACCGATCCGACACGCGTACGGCTCGTTGATGATCCGAGTGGAACGGTCATTAACAATACAACCAACGGACGACGTTTGCTGGTTGCCAGTACACCAATCACACCGTCCATTCAAAGCGTCACGTTCCGCGAGTTTGAACCTTCCGACTACGACTACATTATTATTTCACACAAGTCGCTCATGAAACCCGCGATGGGATACAGCGATGTTGTACAGGCATATGCCGACTACCGTGCGAGGTCTGCGGGCGGTTCCTATCGACCCCTTGTGGTGGAAGTGTCCGAGCTCTACAACCAATTCAACTACGGCGAGATTTCTCCCCTGGCAATTCGAAAGTTCATGGAGTATCTCGCAGCTTCAAACCTTCCGAAGTACCTTCTTATCATAGGAGACGATCTCGACGTCTGGTACCTCTACTTCCGTCTGCAAAACAACTATCCGACCTACAAAAGCCTTGTGCCTACTGCGGGGTATCCCGGTTCAGATGCTTTTTACACGTTCAACTTGGCAGGCTTTACCAACGCACCAGCGGTTCCGACAGGAAGAATTGCCGCGATGAAGCCGGAAGAAGTGGCCGCCTACCTGAACAAGGTGAAGGAAATGGAGTCGCTTCCGCATGATGCCCTGTGGCGAAAGAACCTTCTTCACCTGAGTGGTGGAATTAACCCGGGAGAACCTGAACGATTCCGTGACTACCTGCAGGAATATCAGGCGACAGCCGAAGGATTGTATCTCGGCGGATCGGTTAAGTGGGCGGCGAAACAATCCACGAACCCCGTCGAATTTATCAACATCAACCAGGAGGTAAACCGAGGCCTGAACCTCATCACCTTCTTTGGACACTCCGCGTCGTCGGTTATCGACTTCGACATAGGCTTTGTTACAGATCCTAAGCTTGGGTACGATAATAAGGGGAAGTATCCCATGTTCCTCATTAACGGCTGTAATGCAGGATCTTTTTTCCTCAACGGTAAGCTGTTTGGTGAAGACTGGATTCTGGCCCCGGATCGTGGCGCGGTCGGATTCATTGCGCACACATCTTACGGTCTTGAGACGACGCTGCATCGCTATTCCAAAATTTTCTACGAGGTAGCTTTTGGTGACGAGAATTTCATTCACCGCGGTGTTGGCGACGTACAGCAGGAAGTCGCCATACGGTACATGCAGGGCCTCGCGCCGAATCTTGCCAACGTTGCCCAGGTGCAGCAGATGCTTCTGCTCGGTGACCCGGCCGTGTCGCTGTTCGGCACACGTCTGCCTGACTATGCC
>QGUY01000256.1 GCA_003242315.1 Bacteroidota bacterium | reverse complement strand
TCGGGATGATCATGGGAAAAAATACACCGCAGGGTTACCAGATTCCCAATGCAACCCTGGTCTGCAACTTCCCTGCTCCTATGGCCGACAGGCCTTCGCTCATGCCGCATAGCCAGGTGGAGACATTCTTCCACGAATTTGGCCATGTGTTGCATCAAATGCTGACCACCGCCGAGCTCAGCGCGCAGGCAGGAACCCAGGTAGCGCGCGACTTCGTCGAAGCACCTTCGCAGATTTTTGAAAACTGGATCTGGAGCTATGAGTCGCTGAAGCTCTTTGCGAAACACTATAAGACAGGCGAGCCCCTCCCGAAAGAGTTGTTCGACAAAATGCTCGCCGCAAAAAATGTAGGTTCCGGACTCGCCACCGAAACGCAGATTTTTTATGGCATGCTTGACATGACGTACCACGACCGCTTCGACCCGTTCGATGAAACTACAAGCATCGACGATGTTGTACGTGATCTCACCGAGCAGATCAGGCACTACGCATACGTCGAAGGCACCCACTTCCCCGCAGCATTTGGTCACCTGTATGGGTATGGTGCCAGCTACTACGGCTACTTGTGGTCCCGTGTCTATGCGGAAGACATGTTCTCCATCTTCGAGCAAAACGGTATTCTCGACCAAGCCACTGGCCTTCGTTACCGTAACATCATCCTCGCCAAAGGAGGCTCCGAAGAACCCATCAACCTGGTCAAAGAATTCCTGGGCCGTGAACCGAACAACGAGGCATTCATGAGGTCACTGGGCCTGGAAGTAATGAGTGAATGACTTCAAGAGGGCGACAAGCTCAGGTACTCTTACAGGAGTACGAAAAAAAGAGCTGTCGAGCCCATGCGAGACACAGTGGTCTTTTGTCTCTAAGTCGGAAAACGTTTGAATAGCCTCCTAAACCTGGGTCATCCGTCAGCCCATGGGTACAACAACGGCCTGGGCGGCAACTTCAACACATCAACACATCAACACTTCGGCACAATTTTTACCTTTGCAGGGCTGAGAAAACGATTTTATGGCAGAAGTGCGAAGCCTGAACTTCATTGAGGAAATCGTGGAACGCGACCTCAGGGAAGGCAAATACGAAAAGATCATCACCCGCTTTCCGCCGGAGCCTAACGGCTATCTGCATATAGGTCACGCAAAGAGCATTTGTTTGAATTTTGGACTGGCGGCGACCTACGGTGGGGAGACAAACCTGCGATTCGATGACACCAACCCGGTCACCGAGGAAACGGAATATGTCGAAAGCATCAAGGAAGATATCCGCTGGCTGGGATTCCAATGGCACCGCGAGCGGTACGCGTCCGACTATTTTGAACAACTCTATGAGTTTGCCGTCAAATTGATCCGGAAAGGCCTCGCGTACGTTGACGATAGCACTAGTGAAGAGATTGCCGCACAAAAGGGTACGCCAACGACACCAGGAACCGAAAGTCCATATCGGTCGCGAAGCGTTGAGGAGAACCTGGAATTGTTTGCCGCCATGCGCGCGGGTAAGTATCGCGACGGCGAAAAGGTACTTCGGGCCAAGATCGACATGGCGCATCCCAACATGCACATGCGCGATCCTATAATGTATCGCATCAAGCATGCGCATCATCACAGAACGGGGGACAAGTGGTGTATTTACCCCATGTACGACTTTGCGCATGGGCAGTCAGACGCAATCGAACAAATCACCCACAGCATTTGCACATTGGAATTTGTTCCACACAGGGAGTTGTACGACTGGTTCATTGAAAAGCTCGAAATCTATCCTTCAAAGCAATATGAATTTGCGCGGCTCAACATGAACTACACCGTCATGAGCAAGCGCAAACTTCTTCGCCTGGTAAACGAAGGTCATGTCGCGGGTTGGGATGATCCACGCATGCCGACCATAAGCGGAATGCGTCGTCGAGGCTATACGCCGGAAAGTATCCGCGACTTTTGCGAAAGGGTTGGTGTAGCGCGGCGCGATAATGTAATTGACGTCGGCCTCCTTGAATTTTGCGTACGCGAACACCTCAACAAGGTCGCCGAGCGGAGGATGGTGGTGTTCGATCCGCTCAAGCTGGTCATCACCAACTATCCGGAAGGAAAGACCGAGATGCTGGAAAGCGAAAATAACCCTGAAGCAGACAATGGAGGTACGCGCCCCGTGCCATTCAGTCGTGAACTCTATATCGAACGGGAGGATTTTATGGAAAATCCACCCAGGAAGTACTTCCGGCTGGCCCCCGGGCAGATGGTGCGTCTGAAGAGTGCGTACATTGTCCGCTGCGACGAAGTGATCAAGGATTCTTCAGGAAACGTGGTGGAACTCCGCTGCAGTTATCTGCCCGAGAGTCGAAGCGGTGCCGACACCTCCGGCGTACAGGTCAAGGGAACAATACATTGGGTAAGCATACCTCATGCCGTTGAGGTTGAGGTGCGACTGTACGACCGGTTGTTCAAGGTGGAAAACCCGGACGAGGGGGAAGGCGACTTTACGGACTACATCAACCCGGACTCGCTTACCATCATAGAAAAAGCCTACGGCGAACCAGAATTGCTCACGGCCCGAACTTCAGCGAAACGCTACCAGTTTCTGCGCAAAGGATACTTTTGCCTCGACACTTCGTCGACGGATGACAAGCTGGTGTTTAACCGCACTGTTACATTGCGCGATACCTGGGGAGGAGGGAAGAAATAATTACTTCCGTCGAATCAGCGTCTCGCGAGCGAGGAAAAGGCCCTCCTTGAACTCGAGAACTATAGCTCCATCACGTCCCTCCTTGCCGTAAAGCCTCACGCTTTCCTCGGGTCCGATGAGTTCGATGGACTTGATCCAGTTTGAATCTATGGAATTAAGCCGGGGCGTTTCGTAAAGATCGGGATACAGCACCGTTACCTCATCTCCAATTTTGAGAACGAGCAGGGGGCTGGGTTCAGTGGAAAGGTTTCTGGAATTTTCGCTGGCGTAAGCGCTCTCCTGCGCCACACAAACCTGGATGCAGCATGCGAGCGCCGCAGCCATAACGACACGAATGAGCTTCATGGGGTTGTTTGGATTAAAGCGTAGACAATGGGTTATTCTTCCAATATAGGAACCCTAACCCACATTCCAAATACATCCTTGCGGGGCGGTGTGAGCCGTTCAGTCGTAGTACACTGTGCTTCGGCAGCGAGTACCTGACGGTCAGATCGTTAGAGCGCCTCGGGCAGCCAAACTTTCATTTTCCCGATTCCACGGTTCGACCAGGCGTAGTAAGGGATAGCAACAAAGTTTTGGGTATCGCTCCCTGCTGTGATGACTTTCACACCGCCTAAAAGTTCGCTCCGATCTGCCACGGCGTAGGAGGCATCCGGAGGTGCAGCTACCTTGTCGATGTGTGGGTTGTCGACCTGTTCAACAGCGTACACGAGCGGCCCCAATTCGAGCGCGACCTTCCCACGGTCTTCTTCGACGCGATCGTCCGCAACAACGCGTCGTACACGCATATCAAAATTCATTGTAATAGAATCGCCTGCACGCCATACACGCCGGATAGTAACATAACCATCGGCAGTCGATGTAGCCAGGGTTTCGTCATTTACCGACACTGACCAGTCGACGCTATGGTTGTCGGCGTATTGATATAGTCCGCCCGGCAGCACTTCATTGCGTGCCCATCCGGGGATGCGTAACCGGATCGTGAATTCTCCTTCTTTCTCGGGATTGATGGCCATGCTCACGCGACCATCCCAGGGATAATCGGTAGTCTGTGTAACCCTGACCTTTCCTCCGGGCATCTCGATGTCAGCCTCGCTAGCCGCGTACAGGTTGACATACAAAGTGTCTTCACGAGTCGCGTAGATGAGACCCGGGAGCGAAGGAAGGAATCGGATCAGGTTAGTGGGACAGCAGGAGCAATCGAACCACGACTTCCTCGTACATGCTCCCTGGTTAAACTTGTAAACACCGTCGGATTCCAACGCATTGGGATAGAAGAACTCAGTGCCACTTAGCGACAATCCTGAAATGAGCCCGTTATACAGCGTGCGCTCGATCACATCGAAGTACTTTACATCTCCTTCCAGCAAAAAGAGGCGATGGTTCCACCACACGTTGCCGATTGCCGCGCACGTTTCGTTGTAGGCTGTAAGGTTCGGCAGTTCGTAGTCGCTGCCGAATGACTCACCATCGTGCCTTGATCCTATGCCCCCGGTTATGTACATCTTTTTTGAGACGGTGTTATCCCAAAGTGCGTGTACCGCATTAAGGTAGGTGGTGTCGTGGTAGAGCGCAGCGATATCAGTCATGCCCGCGTACATATACACTGCACGAACGGCGTGGCCAACAACCTCGCGCTGTTGAGTGACGGGGATATGGTCCTGACTATACGGGCCGTATAGCTTGTGCGTCGTTGAATCACCTCGAATGTCAAGAAAGTATTTGGCCAGTTTAAGATAATCCTCGTTACCTGTGATGCGATAAAGTTTGATGAGACCAGTTTCCACGATTTGATGACCGGGAGGTATCGTGAGTTTACCAGGACCAAAGGTCTTCACCAGCAGGTCGGCATTTTTCAGGGCGATATCGAGAAAGTTTCGCTTACCCGTGGCCAGGTGGTGAACCGCGGCAGCTTCGAACAAGTGCCCGCTGTTGTAAAGTTCATGACTTGCTCCGAGTGATTCCCAGCGTGTTCCTTTTTCAACCGCCACCCACCTTGCCGGCGGCTTGGCAGGGTTAATGGTGCGCCAGGTTGTCAGGTAGCCGTCTTCTTCCTGACCCACGGCGATGATGGCAATGAGCGAGTCAAGTAACGCATCCAGTTCAGGATTGGGCGCGCTGATCAGCGAATTGGAAGCACCTTCAATGATCTTATATACGTCTGTGTCGTCAAAGGGCATGTAGCCACGAACGTTGCCTTCCATTTGCCCGCCCGCGATAAGGAAGTTGTCGAAGCGTCCTTCTTCCCGACACTTCTCAAGCGCGTACGCGATAGTTTTTTCCTGAATCGTCTGAATCCGCGGCAACCAGAAGTTGTCCGTAAGCCGAATGGATCGGATGTCTACGGTTTGATATGGATAATCGTTATGCTGTTGAGTCTCTGATGTCGTTTCCCTTCCCGAGCAACTCAAGAGCAACACGGCGACGACGAGTAAGCTGAGTTTTCGAAGATATGTCATTGTACGTAACCTTAGAAAATTAAGTGTTAAAATAACAATTATTTACTAAGGTACCATAATCTGGAATTCCGATTTTCGATTCGGTCCTCCGATTGACGTGCTGTTTAAGAATTGACGCGTCTACTCCGGCCGAAAACCGTGTTCGAAGCAATCAAATCTAAAATCACAAATCACTATTGTCCGGGGAAAACTTTTGAACCGGGCTTCGACTACGCTCAGCCTCCGGGTGTTGACACATACTATAATTGGTGTATCAATCTTTCGGTGACTTCGACTACGCTCAGTCACCGAAATTAGACCACGATCATTTAGCGGAGGTGGGGAACAAGAAAAATAAGAATAAGACTCTAATTCCTCTGGTAGTCTATTTTGTTGGGTGATCACCCCAGACTCTTATCCTTATTGAATAAACAAGGTTGCTGAGCGAAGTTACGCCAACTTCAACACTCCAACACTGCTAACTTTTCAACCTAACATAAATCAACTTGTTCTTCCTATTATCTTGTTTTTTATACACTTTTCGGAGCCAACGAACCGTTCTAAAATCTCTTATCCGT
>QGUY01000255.1 GCA_003242315.1 Bacteroidota bacterium | reverse complement strand
GGTTCCTGTCATTGGCGGGTACCCTGCTTTTTTTGTCTTGTGAGGAGGACATCACCCTGCTTGGATATAAAGGCGATGCACGTTTTGGCGTACACTACTGGGACATCCCCCTGGAAAGCAGCCTGCTGCTGATCGATTCACTGAGAACCTCCAACCTTAGCCAGGAATCTCACCGTTTTCTTGTCGGCCGCTACAACGACGATCTGCTCGGAGAAGTCAACGCAGGATTTTATTCCCAATACTACCGATTCGGCGGCCTGCCGGATTCCCTCTCTCTTGCCACCTTTGATTCGGTGGTGCTCATGCTGGTTCTTGACGACTACTACTACGGATCGCGCGAAAAGACCACTCAGGAAATTGCCGTTTACGAACTGGAAGAAGAACTGGTCAACGTCCTGAAGGAAAATCCGTTGTACTACAACAACAGCGTTAAGCAAGTCGGGCCTCAGATCGGCAGTCATACATTTGTTCAGGATCCGCTGCTCCTGGAAGACAAGATTGAAAACAACCTGAAGGTTACCTACTTCATCCGAATGCACCTCGACCAGGCTTTCGGTCAGCGCCTTTTTGATGCGGCTGTGAGGGCAAAGAATGCTACCACCCCTGAAGACTCTGTCTATCTCAAACTCGACGAATTCGTCAAGGTATTCAAAGGCCTCCACGTTCAGTCCGTGCAGGGCGACAAGATTTTCGGCATCAACCCTCTTCACGACTCCACTCGCATAGAACTGTACTATACGCTGAAAGGCAGAAGCCGCGATCCCCTCGAACTAACCTTCGATAACCTCGCCGGCTATTCTACTATTCTTTCCGAGAAGGCTGGTTCTGATGTGGAGGGACTCGACAACTACAATCAGGACTTTGTGACCGCCTCGGGAAACCGCTACCTGCAAAATGGTGTGGGAATCATAACCAAGGTTAGCCTCGATAATTTCATCAACTACCCGGGGCTTGACACCATCTCCACGATGATCATCAACTCCGCGGAACTTCGATTCGGCAATGTTGCCGTGCCCCCCGCGGGCCTCCCCGCGCCTACAAACGCCATCGTGAGGATACTGAATGATGAGAACCGTCTACGACAAACAAGAACCGAGGCTGACACGATTTTGCTCACAGAGTACAATCGTACATTGAACACCGCGTTCGCGGTCCTCGACGACTACCAGCGGGGCGATCAAGTCGTTATGAGCTATAATAAGGATGAAAATACCTACAATACCTTCATGACATTGTTCATTCAGGAATTGTATAAGAAACGGGTTAGCGGAGGTACGTTGCTGACGAATCTGGCCATATACCCGGTTTCTCCGCCAGCCGGCAAATCGGTCAACCGCGTGAGTTTTCCCGCGGATAACATTTCCCTGCGCATATATTTCACCGTTCCTGTTGACACTCAAGTTGACTAATTGATCACCTAATCGACTAAGACCCTATGTGCGGAATCGTTGCTTACCTCGGACATCGCCGTGCCCATGAAGTAATTCTGAAAGGATTAAAGCGACTGGAGTACCGCGGCTACGACAGCGCCGGAATCGCGCTGCTGAACGGCGGCCTCAACATCTACAAAAAGAAAGGAAAAGTTTCAGACCTGGAGCAGTCGCTGCAGGGCATGTCCCTCGATTGCAATATTGGCATCGGACATACACGGTGGGCTACTCACGGTGAACCCAACGACGTAAATGCGCATCCACACTATTCGGGATCGAAACGGTTGGCGATCATACACAACGGTATTATCGAAAACTACACCGCCCTCCGTGAAGACCTGGTAAATAAAGGTCACACGTTTCTCAGCGAAACCGACACAGAAGTACTCATCCATTTCATCGAGGACGTACAGCAACGCAACAACTGCTCGCTGGTCGAGGCCGTACGCCTCGCACTCCACAGTGTCATAGGCGCGTACGCGATTGTTGTGCTCTCCCTCGACGAACCGAACCAGCTCGTGGCCGCCCGCAAAGGAAGTCCCCTGGTAATCGGGGTTGGCAAGAACGAATACTTCCTGGCATCCGATGCGACGCCGATAGTTGAATACACGAACGAGGTTGTGTACCTCAACGACCGGGAAATCGCAGTTGTCAACAATGATGGACTAACCATCAAAACGGTTGAAGACATTCCCACCACGCCGTATATCCATACACTCGAACTCGCTCTTGAGGCGATTGAGAAGGGTGGTTACGATCACTTCATGCTGAAGGAGATCTTCGAACAGCCACGATCCATTCGCGACTGCATGAGGGGTCGTCTTGACGCAAAATCCGGACGTCTCGTTCTCGGGGGTATACGCGACTATGTTGATGCCATGGCCAACGCCGAACGCATTATCATCGTTGCCTGCGGTACGTCATGGCATGCCGGCCTCGTAGCCGAATACCTCTTCGAAGAATTCTGCCGCATCCCCGTGGAAGTTGAGTACGCCTCGGAATTCCGGTACCGCAATCCCATCATACGCCAAGGCGATGTGGTAATTGCAGTATCCCAATCGGGAGAAACAGCAGACACACTCGCCGCGATAGAACTTGCAAAAGAGCGCGGCGCCATTATCATTGGCGTATGTAACGTAGTAGGCTCCTCTATCGCGCGAGCTTCGCATGCAGGTTCCTATACGCACGCCGGCCCGGAGATCGGTGTTGCCAGTACCAAGGCCTTCACCGCGCAGCTCACAGTACTCAATATGATCTGCCTGCTCATCGCCCAGAAACGAGGAACCATTTCGCAGGAGTTGTTCCAAAAGCTACTGACCGACCTGGAGCAGGTGCCGGCCAGGGTGGAAGATATCCTAAAACTCAATGACCAGATCAAGGTAATCGCCGAAGAGTTTAAAGATGTTCCCAACTTCCTTTACCTGGGACGCGGTTACAATTTCCCTGTCGCGCTTGAAGGCGCGCTTAAGCTTAAGGAAATCTCCTACATACACGCTGAAGGGTATCCGGCTGCGGAGATGAAGCACGGTCCGATCGCGCTCATCGACGAGAACATGCCTGTTGTGTTTATCGCTACGCGCGACAGCTCATACGAAAAGATTGTGTCCAACATCCAGGAGGTTAAGGCAAGAAAGGGTCGCGTCATCTCCATAGTGACTGAAGGCGATGATTGGATTCCGAATATGTCGGAGTTCACGATCGAAATTCCAATGGTACACGAGGCCCTCATGCCGATGCTTTCCGTTATCCCGTTACAGCTCCTTTCGTATCACATCGCCGTGATGCGAGGCTGCAACGTCGACCAGCCGAGGAACCTTGCCAAATCCGTGACGGTGGAGTAGTGCTAGCTGCTTTCTAATTTGGGCATCAACAGAAAGAAAAATTTTCACCGACTTTGAGGTCCCGCGGAGGGACGCCTCGCGGCATCTTGATCAGACAAACGCACAAATCCCTCCCCGCGTCGTCGCGCCTTCGCGCCTTCGCGGTGAAAACCTCCGCGCCTCCCAAAAGTCCCCTTTTTCGCCTATTTTGCAGTCGCCCGGGACAATCCGGGCTTTCGTTTATGACGCAAGTGAAAGAAGTGGTTTTCTCGCCTGAGGCACCGGCTCCGATCGGGCCTTACAGTCAGGCCATCAAAGCAGGTAATCTTTTGTTTGTTTCCGGACAGATTGCCATCGAAAAATCCTCGGGGCAGCTCCGGGTAGTGGACATCGAGACGGAAACGCGGCAAGTAATGTATAACATGGGCGAAATCCTGAAAGCTGCCGGGATGACGTTCGCCAACGTAGTGAAGTGCACCATCTTCCTGAGGGATATGCAGCAGTTCGCTACCGTCAATGAGATTTACGGTTCCTACTTTGGAGACAAGCCGCCGGCGCGCGAAACGGTTGAGGTGAGCCGGCTTCCCAAGGACGTCAATGTGGAAATCTCCTGCATCGCCGTGAAGTGATCCCTTTACTGCCTCATGCGACCCGAACCCTGGTAACGATCCTGCAGCAGGAGGAGGTGTTTGAACGTATGCGGCGGGGGATTACGCCGGACAAGAATCGCTTTGCCGGCGTCGTCCAGCCGGACCGCTTTTCGATTTCAATGCGGGTCCGGCGGCCGGCAACCTTTCTACCCCTCATACGGGGCCATACCGAGCCCACGCCGTCGGGATGTCTCATTTTCCTGAAGGCAGCGCTGTTTCCCAGCACGCGCGTTTATATGGTCTTCTGGCTCCTGTTTGTGCCCGTAGCCGGCGTGATTGCCGCCAGGCAGTACGATTCCCCCTGGCCACTCGCGGTGGCCCTGATCGCGGATTTGGCCGTACTGTGGATTGCCTGGGCCAACTTCAGAATTCAGCTTCGCCTGAGCATGGAAGCGTTGGACGCCGTACTCAACTCGGCGGACTGATTTCAGCGCTTTGACACAGGAAATCGGTACCTTTGGCGTCCAATCATTGTATGAATGAAAGGATGAGTGACGTAAGGGTACGCTTTGCCCCCAGCCCAACCGGGGCGCTGCACATTGGTGGCCTAAGGACCGCATTGTATAACTACCTTTTTGCCCGCCGGCATGGCGGTACGATGATCCTCCGCATCGAGGATACCGATCAGGCTCGCTTCGTGCCGGGCGCTGAAGCCTACATCAAAGAAGCGCTGGCGTGGATCGGCATCCGCCTGGATGAAGGACCCGATGAGGGTGGACCCTACGGTCCCTACCGACAATCGGAACGGAAGGAGATGTACCGCGAGTACGCCGTCACCCTCGTTCGGAAGGGGCATGCATATTATGCGTTTGATACACCCGAAGAGCTTCAGGCCATGCGCGACAGGCTGACTGCCGCAGGCGTGGCCCAACCCCAGTACAACAGCGTCACGAGGGTGCAGATGCGCAACAGCCTGACCTTGCCGCCGGATGAGGTGGAACGACTTATTGCATCGGGAGTACCGTATGTGATCAGGCTCAAAGTACCCCGGAAGGAGGAGATCCGCCTTAACGACCTGATCCGCGGCTGGGTGCTGGTGCATTCCTCCCAAATTGACGACAAAGTGCTGATGAAGTCAGACGGCATGCCCACCTATCACCTGGCAAATGTGGTCGACGATCATCTGATGAAAATAACCCATGTTATCCGCGGTGAAGAATGGCTGCCCTCGGCTCCATTGCACGTATTGCTTTACCGATACCTGGGATGGGAAGACTCCATGCCGCAGTTCGCACACCTGCCTTTGCTGCTGAAACCGGATGGCAATGGCAAACTGAGCAAGCGCGACGCGGACCAAATGGGATTCCCGATATTTCCTCTGGACTGGACGGATCCGGCCACCGGGGAAAAGGCCATAGGATTCCGCGAGGCGGGCTACCTCCCCGAAGCACTCGTCAACTTCCTCGCTTTTCTCGGATGGAATCCCGGTACGGAGCAGGAACTGTTCACACTTGACGATCTGATCGGAAGCTTTTCACTGGAGCGGATCAACAAAGCTGGCGCTCGCTTCGATATACAAAAAGCGCAATGGTACAATCAGCAGTACCTGAGACGAAAGTCGCCGGAAACACTGGCTTCGTATCTGCTGGATTCGCTTGCTGTAGAAGGTATCGCGTGTCCTCGTGAAAAGGCAATCGCAATAGCCGGACTCATGCAGGATCGTATTACCTTTCCAAGGGAAATATGGGAACAGGGGAAATATTTCTTCAGGCCCCCTGAATCATACGACGAAAAGGTCGCATCAAAGAAATGGAATGAAGACGCGGTGAAGGTGATCTCGGCATTCTCGGAAGCGCTGGGTAAAGAGA